>CAMTWE010000001.1:0-1182 GCA_947085395.1 uncultured Bacteroidota bacterium
ATGAATAGCTTCTCTAATTACATCATTACCACGAAAGGAAAAAGAGAGGTTGCTAATTCCGCCACTGGTTTTAGCATGAGGTAAGTTTTCTTTTATCCATTTAACAGTATCGATAAAGTCAACTGCATAATTTTGATGTTCGTCTATACCTGTTCCGATGGCTAAAACATTAGAATCAAAAATAATATCATGAGGAGGGAATCCTATTTCATCAACTAAAATATGATAGGCACGTTTACAAATTTCTATACGACGTGGAAAGCTATCGGCTTGACCTAATTCATCAAAAGCCATTACTACGACCGCTGCTCCATAGCGCCTAATTTGTGTAGCTCGTTTGCAAAATGCTTCTTCTCCTTCTTTTAAACTGATAGAATTTACCAGTGCTTTTCCTTGTAGGCATTTCAACCCGATTTCTATGACTGACCATTTGGAAGAATCTATCATGATGGGTAAACGGGAGATATCCGGTTCTGAAACAAGCATGTGCAAGAATTTTTCCATTGCTTTTTCGCTATCAATCATGGCATCATCCATATTGATATCCAGAATTTGTGCTCCGCCTTCAACCTGATCTCGTGCAACCGAAAGCGCTTCTTCATAGTTACCTTCAGCAATAAGTCTTGCAAATTTTCGAGATCCAGCAACATTCGTTCGTTCGCCTATATTGATAAAATTACTTCCGGGGAAAATGGTCAACGGTTCGAGTCCGCTGAGTTTTAACTGATGCGATTCTTTCGGCAGTAGGCGCGGACTTGCTTTTTCTACAAATTTTGAAAATTGTGCAATATGGGCAGGAGTGGTTCCGCAACAACCTCCAACAATGTTGACAAATTGATGGTCGAGAAAATCTTTGATATGAAGACCCATTTTTTCTGGACTTTCGTCATATTCACCAAAATGATTGGGCAATCCTGCATTAGGGAAAACACAAACGTTAAAAGGTGATTTAACAGCTAATTCTTCAATAAATGGTCTAAGTTCTTTGGCGCCTAAAGCACAATTAAATCCTAAACTAAGCAGTGGAATATGTGACAACGAATTCAAAAATGCTTCCACAGTTTGACCAGAAAGTGTTCGGCCACTGGCATCGGTTATAGTTCCAGAAATCATCACAGGTAGGCGATAATTCCTCTTTTCAAAAACTTCTTCTACGGCACTAATGGCAGCTTTGGCATTCAG
>CAMTWE010000002.1:0-12806 GCA_947085395.1 uncultured Bacteroidota bacterium
ATTGGCAAGCCAAAAGCAGGTTTAATCATTTCTAAATACCAAGAAGAAAAATCATCCCAAATAAGTTTATAAATACTCATTAAAGCTTCGCTTAAACGGTAATTTTCAAAAGATTTTTCTACTTCTTCCAACACTTGTTGAAATTTATTTTGATACCATTCAACAGCTATTTTAGAGGCATCTGGTTGTTCAATAGTTTCTGAAACTTCCCAACCTTGAACCAAACGGAAAGCATTCCAAATTTTGGTAGCAAAATTTCTACCTTGTTCACACAATTCTTCATCAAACAACAAATCATTTCCTGCGGCCGAACTCAGTAAAAGTCCAACTCGCACACCATCTGCACCATATTTATCAATTAAATCTAGGGGTTCTGGAGAATTTCCTAAAGATTTAGACATTTTGCGGTGCAATTTATCGCGCACAATTCCGGTAAAATATACATTTTGAAACGGTTTTTCTTTTCTAAATTCGTATCCGGCAAAAATCATACGGGCAACCCAAAAGAAAATAATATCGGGTCCGGTTACCAAATCATTGGTTGGATAGTAATAATTTATTTCTTCATTATCTGGATTGTTAATCCCGTCAAAAACAGAAATTGGCCACAACCAAGATGAAAACCAAGTATCGAGTGCATCTTCATCCTGACGTAAATCATTTAAAGTCAATTTTTTAGTTGATTTTTTATTGGCTAAAATCAGGGCTTCTTCTTTGGTTTCTGCCACTACAAAATCTGTTTCACCATCACCAAAATAATAGGCCGGAATTTGGTGTCCCCACCACAACTGACGAGAAATATTCCAATCGCGGATATTTTCTAACCAATGTCTGTAAGTATTTACATAATGTTTTGGGAAAAACTTAATATCTTCATCTTCTAAAACTGCTTTCAACGCAGGTTTCACCAATTCTTCCATTTTCAAAAACCACTGCGCAGAAATTCTTGGCTCAATCACCGCTTTGGTTCTTTCTGAGGTTCCAACTCTTTGTAAATGTTTTTCAATTTTTTGTAAAAAACCTTTTTCATCGAGTTCTTTGGTAATTGCTGTTCTAACTTCAAATCGGTCTTTACCATGATAATGCAATCCGAAATGATTTAAAGTAGCATCATCATTAAAAATATCAACAATTTCTAATTGATGTTTTTCACCCAACATTTTATCGTTCATATCATGCGCCGGAGTTACTTTTAAACAGCCGGTTCCAAATTCCATATCTACATAATCATCTGCAATAATTGGAATAATTCTATTGCAAATTGGCACTATAACTTTTTTCCCGATTAAATGTTTAAAACGCGCATCATCTGGATGAATGCAAACGGCAGTATCGCCTAAAATAGTTTCGGGGCGTGTGGTAGCAATGGTTACAAAATCATCACTATCAACAACTTGATATTTTAAATAGTATAAATTTCCTTGTTTTTCTTCATAAATAACTTCTTCATCTGAAAGGGTTGTTTTAGCTTCCGGATCCCAATTTACCATTCTGAATCCTTTGTAAATCAATCCTTTTTTATATAAATCAACAAAAACTTTGATAACAGAATCACTCAATTGTTTATCCATGGTAAACTTGGTTCGTTCCCAATCGCAAGAAGCGCCTAATTTTTTAAGCTGTTCTAGAATAAGTCCGCCATGTTTATCAGTCCAATCCCAAGCGTGTTTTAAAAATTCTTCTCTGCTTAAAGAATCTTTTTCAATACCTTCACTTTTAAGTTTTGCCACTACTTTTGCTTCGGTTGCGATAGAGGCATGATCTGTACCAGGAACCCAGCAAGCGTTGAATCCTTTTAAGCGCGCTTGCCGTATTAAAACATCTTGAATGGTATTGTTTAACATATGACCCATGTGCAACACGCCGGTTACATTTGGAGGCGGAATTACAATGGTGTACGGTTTTTTATCATTTGGAACAGAATGAAAGTAATTGTGTTCCATCCAATATTGGTACCATTTTTGTTCTACTTCCTGCGGATTGTATTTTGTTGGAATACTCATAGGTCAATTTTAATAGATTTATTTTATAAGATGCAAATGTACAATTCTACAAATTAACTAAAAAGTACGGAATACATATAAAATGCAAAATAAATTATTTAATTTTACAATACTAAAAAAAGTAATCATGAAAAAAGTAACCTTATTATTTATTATTCTGATGAGTGTTTTATCAATAAAAGCTCAGGAAGTTAAATCTGATTTGGCAGCAGATCCCAATGCGCCTGTATTTCAATTTGAAACTGATGTTATTGATTATGGTAAAATTAACCAAAATGCTGATGGTTTGCGGAAATTTAAATTTAGAAATATTGGAAAAAGTGCGTTAATAATTACTTCAATCAGTTCTAGTTGTGGTTGTACTGTTCCTAGTTACTCTAAAGAACCAATTCTACCTGGCGGAACAGGTGAAATTGAAATTGCGTACAATACAAATATTTTAGGTGGATTTACAAAAGTTATTACTGTTTTTTCTAATGCTACAGAACCTCAAAAAATGTTGCGTTTAAAGGGAATTGTAAGCGTAATTGATCAGGTGGTTTTAGAAAAAAAATCGAGCATAGTTTCTCAAAATTAATCAAATAGAAATCGCGCCAAGAGCGCGATTTTTTTTTAAAACATTCTTTTCAATTTAAATTCAAATTTCAAAGGAACCCCATTTCTTTCTACTTCAATTCTTATTTTATGATTTTCATTGTGAAAAAAGAAATACATCAATTCTTCTAATTTGTATTTATGTGCAGCATCTCCGTTGATACTTACAAGAACATCCTCTTTCTTTAAACCAGCTAAAAAAGCAGGCGAATCTTCCATAATTTGATTTATTTTATAAGTTGGTTTAAATTTATATTTATAATCATAAGACATTACAAACACATTATTCTGACTTGTATTTGACTCAAAACCAGTTCTATCAACATTAAAAGAAGTGGTAGCTTTTTCTTTGACTAAAATTTGACCGTGATGTACCAATTCAATTCCGCTCATATTATAATTAAATGCTTCATTGAAATAATGATTTTTTTGAAGCGATATTTTTTGATTTGGATAATCTAAAATTATTTTAAATCTTTTCAATATTTTCCCACCTATACTTCCGTTTCTTTCTTTAAAAGTTTTTACAAAGGCAATTGAAGTAGAATCAGGAAATGAAGCAGTTGGCTCTTTAAACTCAAATTTTCCAATTTTAAAAAGATGAATTCTACTGCGTTTACCGTAAATACTTCCGCTTAAACCTTCGCCTAAATAATCGTAAAAATTTAAACTCGGAATTACAATTTCTTTTTTAGAACCTTCAAAAAGCCAAAGCGCATCACTACCGCCAGTATCAATTAACAATTTAACAGGAAATGGATTTTGATTTTCTAAAATTGAAGCGGTTGCATCAATATAGGGCTTATTTCTATGAAATTCTAAATTAAAAACCTCGCATTTATTACACGCTTTATACTTATATTTTAACGGATCATAAAAATGTAATTGTTTTTTTTGATAATCAATTTGGATAATAAAATCCTTAAACAAATCGTAACCAATAATTCCATGAATTGTTTCACCCAATTTAGCTGATAAATCTATTTTTGCATTGATGATGATGTATAAATTTTGATTTTGATTTTGTATATTCTTGATTTTAAAATGATTGCTTCTAGAAAAAAGAGCTTCCACATTATCACCTTCACCTAAACCTTGTAAAATAATTTTCTCCACATTTTTTAATTCTAAAGAATCAGAAGCCGTTAAATTAAATAATACCGTTGTACTAACTCCAGAATCTAAAATAAAAGACAAGGTTTTACCATTTATTTCAATCGGAATAATAATTAAATTACTATTTAACTTAAAATTTATTTTTTGATGAGATAACGAATTTTTTAAAACAAATTTTGATTGCGCAAACAAATTAAATTGCAATAGAATAATTACCATCAAAAAACAAAAAAGGGCATATTTTTTCAAAAAAGTCATATTCAATAGAATTAATAATTGAAGTTACAAAAAAATAAAGATATTGCAATTAATATTCTTAACAAACCCCTATTTTTTAAGAATAATTTAAGTTGAACACAAATATATTTCGCAAATTTGCAGTTGAAACTTTAAAGAACACAAATCATGCCTAAAATATCAATTAAAGGAGCCACAATGCCGGCATCACCCATCAGAAAATTAGTTCCATATGCAGAAGCAGCCAAAAAAAGAGGAACTAAAGTTTATCATTTAAATATTGGACAGCCCGATATTTTAACACCACAAGTTGCGTTAGATGCAGTTAAAAATGCTGATATTAAAGTCTTAGAATATGCCCGTTCTGAAGGTTCTGAAACTTATAGAACAAAATTAACGCAGTATTACAAAAAACATCATATCAATATAACACATCAAGATATTATTGTAACAACTGGCGGTTCTGAGGCCTTATTATTTACCTTAGGAAGCATCACCGATGCAGGCGATGAAATCATTATTCCTGAACCATTTTACGCTAATTACAATAGTTTTTCTACCGCAAACGGATTAAAAATTGTACCAGTAGTTTCTACTTTGGATGAAGGATTTTCCTTACCTCCTATTGAGGAATTTGAAAAATTAATTACCCCAAAAACCAAGGCCATTTTAATTTGTAACCCTGGAAATCCAACTGGATATTTATACTCTAAAGAAGAGATTTCTAAGCTAAAAGACATCGTTTTAAAATACGATTTATTTTTAATTGCAGATGAAGTTTACCGCGAATTTGTGTATGACGGATTGACATTCCATTCAATTATGGCAGAAAGCGGATTAGACCAACATGCCATTATAATTGATTCTGTATCAAAACGATATAGTATGTGTGGCGCTAGAATTGGTTGTGTAGTTTCTAAAAATAAAGAGGTAATTGCTGCCGTTTTACGATTTGCACAAGCCAGATTGAGCCCACCAACTTATGAATTAATTGCTGCTGAAGCAGCTTTGGATACGCCAGATAGCTATTTTGAACAAGTAATTACAGAATATGCTGCTAGAAGAAAAACTTTGGTTGATGGTTTATCATTAATAAATGGCGTTAAAGTAGCTACACCAAAAGGGGCATTTTATTGCGTTGTAGAACTGCCTGTTGAAGATGCCGATGATTTTGCACAATGGTTGCTAGAAGAATTTAGTCATAACAACGAAACAATAATGGTAGCACCCGCTAGCGGATTTTACACTGCCAAAGAAAAAGGCAAAAAACAAGTCAGAATTGCCTATGTTTTAAATCAAAAAGAGCTGATTAGATCTGTTGAATTGCTTAAAATAGCTTTAGAACAGTACCAAAAATAATTAAACTTCTAAAACAAGTAGCGAAATTTCGCTACTTGTTTTATCTTAGCCCTAATGAAAAGCCAAAAAAACATTTCGTTAAAACCTTATAATACTTTTGGTATTGATGTTGTTGCACAACAATTTATAAGCGCAACAACCATTGATGAATTAGTAACAATCATTCAAAAAAATGCTTCTTTTTTTATTTTGGGTGGCGGAAGCAATATTTTATTTACCAAAACACCAATTCCTTTGGTGATACATCTCAATATTAAAGGCATCAATATCCAAAAATATTTGGATGATGAAGTTTTTATCAAAGTGGCTGCCGGTGAAGAATGGCACACTTTTGTTTTGTGGTGTCTTGAAAATAATTTTGGCGGATTGGAAAATCTTTCCCTTATTCCTGGGAATGTGGGCGCTTCACCCATACAAAATATTGGAGCTTACGGAGTTGAAGTAAAAGATACCATTGTTGCAGTTGAAACTTTAGAAATAGCTACTTTAAAAACGCATATTTTTTTAAATACAGAATGTAAGTTTGGCTACCGCGATTCTATTTTTAAAACAGCTTTAAAAGGAAAACATATTATTACAGCTGTAACTTTTAAACTTAAGCACAAAAACCATCAACTTCATATTGATTACGGAGCAATTAATGAAGAACTTATCAAAAAAAATGTTTTAAATCCGACTATAAAAGATATTTCAGATGCAGTTATATTGATTAGAGAAAGTAAACTTCCCAATCCAAAAGAAATTGGAAACGGTGGTAGTTTTTTTAAAAATCCTGTTATTTCATTCCATCACTTTCAAAAGCTTCAAGAAAAATATCCTACAATTCCGCATTATAAAATTTCAGAAACTGAAGTAAAAATTCCGGCTGGCTGGCTCATTGAACAAGCCGGATTTAAAGGCATTAAAAAAGGAAATGCTGGAGTTCATGCCAAACAAGCATTGGTATTGGTAAATTTTGGCAATGCAACTGGAGCAGAAATTTTAGATCTCGCCACAGAAATACAAGCATCCATTAAAATTCATTTTGACATCAACTTAGAAATTGAAGTCAATATTTATTAATTTATAGTGTTAAATTATCCACTTTTTGCTATTTTTTTATCACCCAAAATCCTTTAATTTTAAATTATCACCTTATAAAATTGATTAGTGCTTCATAAATCATAATTTTTTTTTAAAAGCTAACAAAAGTCATACTTTAATTGTATAACATTTGTATATTTATAGGAACTTAATTATTAATTTAATTTTTAATCTATGAAAGTATTTGATGATAAACACATTAAAAATGTAGCTTTTGTAGGGGCCCATCATAGTGGAAAAACAACCCTTGCTGAAACTATGCTCTTTGAAGCCGGATTACTGCAACGTCGTGGTAGAGTAGAAGATAATAATACCGTTGCAGACTACCACGATATAGAACATGAGCGCGGTGCAAGTGTTTATGCAACTCCACTTCATACAGAATGGCGTAACTATAAAATTAATATTATAGACACTCCTGGCTTGGATGATTTTATTGGAGAAATTGCCTCTACAATGCATGTTGCTGATTCAATTGTAATGGTAATTAACGCACAACAAGGTGTGGAAGCTGGAACAGAAATTATTTGGAATTATATTGACTGGTTTAACAAACCAACGCTTTTTGTAGTCAATCAAATAGATCATGAAAATGCCAACTTTGATCAAAGTTTTCAGAGTATTGTAAATTTAGTTGGTAAAAATGCTATCAAAATACAATATCCGCTAATTGTTGATGGAGCACAATGTATTATTGATGTTTTAAAAATGAAAATGTACAAATTTGGTCCACAAGGCGGGAAACCTCAAAAATTAGAAATTCCAGCAGACCAAAAAGAATTAGCAGAAAAATTACAGAATGAATTGGTTGAAAAAGCTGCAGAAAATGATGAAGAATTGATGGAATTATACTTTGAACAAGGAACCTTGAATGAAGATGAAATGCGCAAAGGAATTCAGAAAGGAATGATTCATGGTGAATTGTATCCAGTATTTTGTGTATCTGCTTTAAATGATATGGGAACCGGCCGTTTAATGGGCTTTATAGACCACGTTGCACCTGCTGCAGCCGATAATAAAATGGAACAAAGTGTTGAAGGAAAAGATATTTTATCAAAAGTTGAGGCACCAACCACTTTATTTGTTTTTAAAACTTTACACGAACCAAACTTGGGTCAAATTACTTTCTTCAAAGTAAAATCTGGTGAAATTAAACAAAATGACAAGCTCATCAACTCTAGAAATGAAGAAACAGAAGTGCTAAACCAACTTTTTATTATGGATGGAAAAAAGCGCGAACCTGTAGAAAAATTAAGTACTGGAGATATTGGAGCTACCTTAAAATTGAAATATACCGAAACCAATGACACACTTAGAGCCAAAGGTCACGAAATAACTGTAAAACCAATTCAATATCCAGAACCTAGACTTATTAGAGCTATTTCTGCAGTTAATAAAAATGATGATGAAAAATTATCTGAAATATTGCGCAAAATAAACAGCCAAGATCCAACTTTATACGCCAGATATTCTAATGATTCTAAACAATTGTTATTAAATTGTCAGGGAGAATTGCATCTTGCAGCGCTAGATTGGATTTTGAAAAACAATTACAATATTGAAGCAAAATACGAAAATCCAAAGGTTGTTTACCGCGAAACTATTCAACGTTCATCAACCCAAAGTTATAAACACAAAAAACAATCAGGTGGATCGGGTCAGTTTGGTGAAGTACATTTAAAAATTGAACCATATTATCAAGATATGCCAGAACCAGATGGTTTTAACATCCGAGGAAAAGAAGAAATTGAATTGCCTTGGGGCGGAAAATTAATTTACTACAACTGTATTGTTGGAGGCGTTATTGATGCGCGTTTTTTACCATCCATTTTAAAAGGAATTATGGAAGTGATGGAAGACGGACCGCTAACGGGTTCTTATGCCAGAGATATTAGAGTTATGGTTTTTGACGGAAGAATGCACGCAGTGGACTCTAATGATATTTCATTTAAAATTGCCGCTGCACATGCTTTTAAAGCTGCTTTTCTTGATGCAAATCCGCGATTGATGGAACCTATTAATGATTTAGAAGTGGTGGTGCCAGAAGAAATGATGGGGAATGTAATGACCGATTTACAATCTAGAAGATCTATAATTGTTGGTATGGACAGTGTTGGTAGGTATCAACGTATTAAGGCAAAAACACCTCAATCAGAATTGCATAATTTCTCTACAACGCTGCGTTCCTTATCACAAGGTAAAGGAACCTTTAGTTCTAAATTTGCAAATTTTGAACAAGTACCCACAAATGTTCAACAAGAATTGATAAAATAAATACTCAATTCCCTTTAAAACTGCATTGGTATTTTTTAAAAATCAATGCAGTTTTTTATTACAAAAACGCTAATCAAATATTCTGCTACTTTTTGTACTTTTGCAGTACATTAAAATTCATTATATGAAACTATTTATTTTATCTATCATATTATTAGGAATTGGTTTTGCCGGAATTGCCATTAAAATATGGGCAAAAAAAGATGGTAAATTTGATGGAACCTGCGCCGGAAGTAATATTAAAATGATGGAAAAAGGAATTACCTGTGGATGCGGACCCGAAGGTTGCGAAAACAAAATAAACGAAACTGAATTACCAAAAATTGATATTAAAAAAATATCTTAAAAATTGATAATCAACTACTTATTATACGTATTTGCAACAGTTGTTGCCGTACAATTTATTTATTACATCATTATTTTCGGTAGGTTTAGCTTCTTTAAACCTAAAAATCAAACAGATAACAATCAAGCAGTTTCAGTTATTATTTGCGCCAAAAATGAAGCTGAAAATCTAAAAGAAAAACTGGAGTTATTTGCCAATCAAGTATATGCAAAATTTGAATTGGTGCTCATAAATGACCGTTCTACTGACAATACACTTGATATCATGGAATCGTTTAAAGAAACTTTTGAAGAGCAATTAAAATACAGAAATATTACCGTTAAGATTGTCAATATACAAGAAAATGAACAATTTTGGGGAAGTAAAAAATACGCTTTAACATTGGGTATTAAAGCTGCATCAAATGAATTATTGCTCTTAACAGATGCAGATTGCGAACCAGTTTCTCCGCTTTGGATTCAAGAAATGTGCAATCAATTTTCAGCAGAAAAATCCATTATTTTAGGTTATGGTGGCTATCGATTTGTCAAAAATTCTTTTCTCAATAAAATCATCCGTTTTGAAACTTTGATGACTGCCATACAATACTTTTCATATGCCAAATTAGGAATTCCGTATATGGGAGTTGGCAGGAATTTGGCTTACACAAAAACGCAATTTTTTGCCGCAAGCGGATTTGCAAATCACATGCATTTACGTTCTGGCGATGATGATTTATTTATCAATCAAATTGCCCATAAAAAAAACATTGAAGTTTGTTACACCCCAAATTCATTCACTATTTCTGAACCAAAAACAAGTTTTAAAGATTGGTCTTTGCAAAAAAGAAGACATATTTCAACGGCATCATTTTATAAATTTTACCATAAATTATTGTTAGGTATTTTTTATATTTCGCAAATTTCATTCTGGATTCTTGCCACCATTTTATTAATTTTTCAAGTTCAACTTTATTGGGTTTTAGGCATCATTGCATTCCGGTTTTTCTTTACTTATTTAATTATTGGTTTGTCTGCCAAAAAGTTAAATGAAAAAAATTTAGTACTCTTTAGCCCAATTATAGAATTATTTTTGATACTTTCACAATTGAAATTCTACCTTCACAATCTGATTTCAAAACCCAAACATTGGTAAAACCAAACGACATACAGCTTCAAATTAAAAAAGCAAAAGAAGGAAATGAGCAAGCTTATACCTTTTTGCTCAATACTTATTGGAATGATGTGATGCGTTTTCAGTTATCAAAAAATCAAAATGAAGCCGAAGCAGAAGATATTACGGTTAAAACTTTTGCCAGGGTTTTTGATAAAATTCAACTTTATGATGAGCAATACACTTTTAAAACTTGGATTTTAACCATTTCTAAAAATCTGTATATTGATGAATACAGAAAATCGCAGAGTGAAAATTTACCTACACAAAGTTTTTCATCAACCGATTATGATTATTTTGATAAAGAACCATCACCCGAAGACAGGATTATCATTGAGCAAAATTTAAGTCAGCTATTGGCTTTTATCAAACTATTAAAACCACATTATCAAGAAGTTATCAACCTTCGATATTTTCAGGAAAAATCATACAAAGAAATTTCTGAAATTTTAAACGAACCAATGAGCAATGTAAAAATCAAAATTTTACGCGCTAAAAAATTATTGGCAGAAATTATTCAAAAAAAGAAGTAACATAATTTTTAAATCTCTTATAAACTTTGTCAAAGTTGTAAATTTTATGATTTTTAAAAAATCAATCAATAAAACTTATCAACAAAATCTTTGTAACTTTGCCGAAAATTCTGAAAATGTCTGAGCAAGAATTAACAACTCCACTTCCAAAACCAAAATGGTTGCGCGTAAAATTACCAACTGGTAAAAAATATGTGGAACTTAAAGGATTGGTTGATAAATACAAACTTCACACCATTTGCACCAGCGGAAGTTGTCCGAATATGGGAGAATGCTGGACAGAAGGAACAGCAACTTTTATGATTTTAGGAAATATTTGCACGCGTTCTTGCGGATTTTGTGGCGTAAAAACTGGCAGACCCGAAAATGTAGATTGGGAAGAGCCAGAAAAAGTGGCGCGTTCTATTAAATTGATGCAAATAAAACATGCCGTAATTACCTCGGTTGATAGAGATGATTTAAAAGATGGCGGTTCTATTATTTGGGCAGAAACCATACAAGCCATCCGAAGAATGAATCCTGAAACAACTTTAGAAACTTTGATTCCAGATTTTCAAGGCATCAAATCTAATATTGACCGAATTATAAAAGTGGCGCCAGAAGTGGTTTCACATAATGTTGAAACGGTAAGAAGATTAACCAGAGAGGTTAGAATTCAGGCAAAATACGACCGAAGTTTGGAAGTTTTACAATATTTAAAAGACAGCAGATTGAGAAGAACAAAATCTGGTATTATGCTTGGTTTAGGAGAAACAGAAGCAGAAGTTATAGAAACCATGCAAGATTTATTCAATGCAAAAGTTGATATCGTAACCATTGGTCAGTACCTACAACCCAGTAAAAAACATTTAACGGTTAAAGAATTTATTACGCCAGAACAATTTTTGAAATACGAAAAAATTGGACTAGAAATGGGCTTTAAACATGTTGAAAGTGGCGCATTAGTTCGATCATCGTATAAAGCTCAAAAACATTTATTATAATTTTTTGCATGATAATTGGAATTCTACAATAGTTCCTTTTATAAAATTCCATTTGATTGATACAGGTTAAAAAAACAGCTTTCGCTGTTTTTTTATTCTATATATCCCATTTTTTTCATCCACTCTGGATTGTACATTTTTCCTACATACCTACTGCCATGGTCATGAAAAAACACCACCACCACATCATCTTTCGTAAAATGATGTTTTAACTGTAACAAACCTTTAATGGCTGAACCGGCTGAGTTTCCTGCAAAAATTCCTTCTTCCAAAGCCAATTTTTGAGTATAAATTGCGGCGTCCTTATCGGTTACTTTTTCAAAAGCATCGATTAAAGAAAAATCAACATTCAAGGGTAAAATATCTTCTCCAATTCCCTCAGTTACATACGGATAAATTTCTTTTTCATCAAAAATACCAGTTTCATGGTACTTTTTAAAAACAGAACCGTAAGTATCAATTCCCCAAATTTTAATATTCGGATTTTGTTCTTTTAAGTATTTTGCAATTCCAGAAACAGTTCCTCCTGTTCCAACGCCCACTACAAAATGCGTGATTTTACCATCCGTTTGTTTCCAAATTTCTGGACCAGTACTTTCATAATGCGCCAAACTATTTGATAAATTATCGTACTGATTTACATACCAACTGTTAGGTGTTTCGGCTGCTAATCTTCTAGAAACTGAATAATACGAATTTGGATCGTTTGGCTCAACATTGGTTGGACAAACAACCACTTCTGCACCTACAGCACGTAAAATATCCATTTTTTCTTTGGATTGTTTATCGGCCATTACACAAATAAGTTTGTAACCTTTTATAATAGCAACAAGCGCTAAACCCATACCTGTATTACCAGAAGTGCCTTCAATAATGGTTCCGCCTGGCTGTAATCGACCATCTTTTTCAGCATCTTCAACCATTTTTAAAGCCATCCTATCTTTTGATGAATTGCCCGGATTAAAGGTTTCAACTTTTGCCAAAACCAACGCCTCAACCTCAGCAACAATTTTATTTAATTTTACCAAAGGTGTATTTCCGATGGTTTCTAAAATATTTTTAGCGTATTCCATTTATATTTATTTTAATGCAAAAATAGTAAGAAAGAATTAGAATTGACAATTGA
>CAMTWE010000003.1:0-1728 GCA_947085395.1 uncultured Bacteroidota bacterium
AAGTGAGCAATGGCAAAATAGGGCCAAAAATTTCCTCTTGCATCGCTTCACTATTTAATGAAGTGCAATTAATAACAGTTGGAGCAAGGTATAGTTCGTTTTCATCTTTTTCACCACCGATTAAAATGGTTTCATTTTCCAACATTTTTATCAATCGATGAAAATTTCTTTGGTTGATGATGCGCGGATAATCAACAGAATTTTTCGGATTTTTACCGTAAGCATTTTCAATTGCTGTTTTAAGTGATTTTACAAATGCTTCTTTTATTTTTTCATGGATTAAAATATAATCGGGTGCGATACAGGTTTGTCCGGCATTCAAAAATTTACCCCAAACAATTCTTTTTGCACTTAAATTGATGTTGGCGGTTTCATCAATTATACACGGACTTTTACCGCCCAATTCTAAAGTTGTAGGCGTTAAAAATACCGCTGCCGCTTTGGCAACAATTTTTCCAACAGCCACACTTCCGGTGAAAAAAATATAATCCCATCTGATTGAAAGTAATTTTTGTGCAATTAAAACATCACCTAAAATAACCGTAGCATGTTTTTTATCAAAACATTTTTCAATGATTTCAGCTACTAACGCACTGGTTTTTGGGGTCAATTCTGATGGTTTTACAACTACCGTATTGCCCGCTGCAATGGCGCCAATTAAAGGTGCAATTGACAATTGAAAAGGATAATTCCACGGGCCAATAATTAAAATACTTCCGTATGGCTCTTGGTATATTTTTTCCCAGGACGGAAAATTTAAAACACTTGGAATTACCGTTTTTGGTTTGCTCCATCGATTTAAATTTTTGATAACCAACTTTAATTCTGCAATTACAATTCCGATTTCTGAAATATAACTTTCAAATTCTGATTTTTTAAAATCTTGATATAAAGCATCTTGAATAGCAGTTTCATTTTGTTGAATTTCATACAACAGTTTTTCCAAGGTTTTTTTTCGGAATGAAATGTCTTTAGTTTTTTGTGATTTAAAAAACTCTTTTTGATTGATAATTAGTTGTTCAATATCCATTGTTATTGTTTTTTAGGAATTAAACTCATGGCGTGTTCTGTAATTGCGGTAATGGTTAATGAAGGATTTACACCTAAATTGGCAGATATCATAGAACCATCACAAACCCATAAATTAGGATAGCCAAAAATTTTATTTGAAGCATCAATAACGCCTTCCTCACTATTTTTACCCATAACGGCGCCACCCAAAATATGAGCGGTAGAAGGAATTCCGGTGATGGTTTCTAAGGACATTACTTGAGATTTACTGTCAGTTATTTTAGCGTGAATTTTAGCAATTTCATGAGCTTCTTTGATGAATGCGGTAGGTGGTTCTCCCTTGTCAACAGTAGTATAAGAACTTAAAAATCCGCGTTTTATTTTTAACGTACTATCCAAATGTTGCATAAAAAGTAAGACCGAAGTACTTTTGGCAAAATCAGGAATAAACCAAATTTTTAGCCATTTTATGGGTGATGTAAATGGAATAATAATGAGTTTTAAAATTCTTTTAACAACGTTTTTTTCAGTGATTAATGGTAGCATCAAAAGTCTCCAAAAGCCAGAACCTTTTCCGTAACGCACCGGTTCTAGATGACTATTTTCATCTAATTCAAGAATGGAACCGATGGCAATTCCTTCAGAAAAATCCTTATTTTTATCCAAAGAAGTGTTTAAAATTAGTGCTTCATTATTAGTTCTAACCATTTCGCCAAC
>CAMTWE010000004.1:0-3055 GCA_947085395.1 uncultured Bacteroidota bacterium
GAAAAGACAATTAACAAACCACCTTTGATGAACTGAACATAGGTTGTTGAAGTCATTCCGGCAGTTGCAACAATAAAAATTACGATAATTCCGACCAAAACTACCCCAACCCAATGTGGAAGTCCGAGTAATGGTGTAACCAAATCTCCGGCGCCTACCATTTGCGGAATTAAATAAAATATGGAAATTACCAAAGTGCTTATTGCGGCAACTAAAGTGATTCCTCTGCTATTATATTTTGAATTTAGCGCATCGGTAAAAGTATATTTTCCGAGCCGTTTCATAGGTTCTGCAATTAAAAACAGTGCCACAATCCAACCTGCTAAAAATCCGATAGAATATAAAAATCCGTCAAAGCCAACCATGGCAATCATTCCGCAAATTCCGAGAAATGAAGCTGCGCTTAAATAATCACCGGCAAATGCAACGCCGTTTACCGCCCAGTGAATTTGACCGCCGGCTGCATAATAACTGCTGGCAGATTTTGTTTTACGCGCAAAATAAAATGAAAGTCCGATTACAAATGTTACAAATAACAAGAAAAAGACTATTGCGATGTAAGAAACTCCGTATATCATGCTTTCTCTTCTTTATTTAATTCATCTTCGTAACGGGTACAAATTGCGTTGTAAATTAGTCCAAGAACAACGGCAAAAACAATCAGTCCAATTCCATATACGATTGCTAAATTTTGTCCAAAAACTTTGATACTCAGCAATTCATAATTGAAAACACCGATGGCTACAAAGCCAGCATAAAAAATAAAATAGAGGAAGAAGAACCAAACACCTAATCTGGCTTTCTTTTTTGAGGCAAGGTCCACACCAAGCTCAACTGCAGGTCCGTGATGCATAATTTATTAAGGATTAATTAGTTATTAATTATTATTATTTATATTTTATTGATATTCTAATGAAAATTTGAGTTTATAAAATTATTTCATTTAATTTGATTAAAACATGACTTTTCGCAGGTTTTAGTGATTGTATTTATTTTATAAAATCTTTTTTTTATAAACACTTTGGATTTATTTAAATGATTAATAAATTGAGGGTCAAAAATTTAAAAACTGTAAATTACAGAAAACAACAAACGCAGATTTGCTACATCGTTAATTTTTGCTGTTGGATATAATGTTGATTGATCTTGAATTTCGCCAAAATTATTGCTAGTATTTCCGTATCCTGCCACTGTATATTCTGTTTCAAACGCAAATTTCATCTTCTTTTCGGTATAAACTGCTCTGGGTGAAACACGAAAAACATAGTCAATATTTACACCTCTAGTAAAGTATGATTTTGTAGTTTGTGGTTTGTAAATTTCATCTTCAGCGCCTAAATTTTTGGTATATCCGCTAAACAAAGCATATTGCATTTTTGATTTTCCTTTGGTCATCAATTCAGCCCAAAAAGACATATTATTGATGGTGGTATATTCTCTGTAATCAAAGTTTGTTAGATTACTTAAATTGTTTGGTTTTTTGACAGCATATCCACCTAACATCATAGCATCAAACATATTAGCACCATAAGTACCTGTAGTTTTTAAGATAAATTTTTCAGTATCATAACGCGCATATGCCATTGCAGAAAGACCTTTAACTCTTGCATCTTCTACATAACTGCTGTCTGTTTTTAAGCGTGGTAAAAGTTCTTTGTAGCCAAGTCCGCCACCTACTAATAATTGTTTAAAGCGATAACTGGTTTGAAGTTGCAAATCAGGTAAACTTGCATTTCTTAAGGAAGAACTACCTCCAAAACTAGCAAAATCTCGTTGCGATAATAAAGCAGCACTTACTGTAAAATTTCCTTCTTTATGAGTTAAACGTATTTGTGGGTTTCTAGCAAAAACGGTAAAAGGCACTCCTGTATTAAAAGAAATAACTTCGGGAAAACTTTCGGCAATAAACATGGGATGCCAAGTTTGACCAAAAAGTAATTCGGTCTTTTTCCAATTTAATTTGGTGATGGCATGTCGCAATCGAAATCCGTTGATATCGCCATCGCTATGTCCAAAAAATTCACCTTCAATCATTCCCGATGATTTGGCACCCAAAACTTCAGGACCCGTTATCATTCCGGTTAACCTTGTTTGGACAGCAAGCATGTTTAAACTTGAAGCCGCATTGATATCTTTTCCTGTTTTATCGATTAATTTATTTTCAGGATACAATAAAAAATGCCCCTCTCGGGCGGTAACAGTTTGACGGGTATCAAAGAAATAATCTGCTTTAACAAATCCTTTCCATTGAATTCCAAAATCTTGCGAAAAAGTGACAAAAGTTGACTGTAAAGCCCACCATAAAAGTATATATTTTTTCATTTTAATAATTAGTTGATGATTAAAAAATAATTGCGAAATTAGGGATTAAATCAATAAACAACTTCCTAATTATTAATTATTCTATTTAGTATATGTAAAATATATGATTTTTAAAAAATCAATAAAAAACAATTATTGAAGTTTTGAAAAAATGGAAGCAATCTGTTGCTTAATTAAGTTGTAGTATTTTCTTTGTGACTTCACTTCTACATACTCAGCGGATCACTTTATGGATTTTGTGGTATAGCTTTTTAGCTACACAACTTTAATAATTTAGAGTTGTGCATATTATGATGAGATTGCTTCGCTATCGCTCGCAAAGACTTAATTAAGGATTGTTTTGTTTTTGAATGCTGTAACTATTTGAAAAACAAAAACTAAAATATTTCAAAAGTTAGGTTTCATTTTTCTTTTTTACAGCTAAGCAAATTCAATTAAAAAATATTGAAGTGTTCTTATTAAAAATGAAAAATTTAATTGAAATATGTTTTGTAATAAGAAAAACTCGATTATATTTGCACTCGCAACGGGCAATTAGCTCAGCTGGTTCAGAGCACCTCGTTTACACCGAGGGGGTCGGGGGTTCGAACCCCTCATTGCCCACCAAAATTAAATCCCACAAGAAATTGCGGGATTTTTTTGTTTTTAAAAGATGATTCATTTTGTTTATATCCTTTTTAGTTCAACTTTAAATTCCTATTATATCGGATTTACATCTGATATCACAGCTAGA
>CAMTWE010000005.1:0-31741 GCA_947085395.1 uncultured Bacteroidota bacterium
ACCAACTTACTTTTTTTATCTCTTAAATCACCAAAAATCCTGGCATCCGTTGGACAAACTTCTACACAAGCGGGTTGTAAACCTTCATTGATTCTGTGATAACAAAAAGTACATTTATCAACAACTTTTTTAATAGGATCTATATATCGAGCACCATAAGGGCAGGCCTGAATACAGTAACTACAACCGATACAATAAGATTCATCTACTAAGATTACACCATCCGGACTTACAAAAGTAGCCCCAACCGGACACGCTTGAACGCAAGGCGCATTGGTACACTGATTGCATAATTTTGGCACATTGAATGATTTAAAAATATCCTCATTAGGAACCGATTGTACCAATCCGCCAATACCACCATTGGGCGATTCAATTTTAACTTCTCCATCATTTTTTACGGTATATTGTTCTATCCAAGTTCTGAAATAAAAAGGCACTTCTGGTACTTTATTTTCAGTTTTACAGGCAGCCGCACATTTACCGCAACCTATACATTTTTCAATATCAATACCCATTCCCCAAAGCGGATTTACCGTTTTGGTTGCTTCGTTAATTTCAATTACTTGTGCATTGCTCTCAAAAGGTTTTACAAGTGAATATAAAAAAGTGCCACCAATTAATGCCGCAGAGGTTTGTATAAACTTTCGTCTGTTTTTCGTTATTCTATCCATGGTTTGTGGGGATTATGACATTCAATACAATTTTTATCGGTATAATGATCTGTTAAGTCTATCATCTTAATTTTATTTTTGCGCGATGCATTTAATGAGTGACATTGCGCACACATTTTTCTGGTAGACTCAAACTTTGGAGGCATCACTTCACAAGCTGTTTTAGCATCAATTTTGGGCGAATGACAAGTTTCACATTTCAGATTGGAATGTAAAATATACTCATCTTCCTCAACAAAAACCGTTTCTGATTTTAAATTGTAGATTTCCTCATGACAGGAAGCACACTTTTCTTCACCTTTAAATTGTGGCGTATATAATTTATTGTCATCGATGGAGTTGGCTCGGTAATGTCCATATTTTCCAAATGATTCTGGCGTAAGATAGTCTTGTATCAACAGAAAAATACCCACGAAAATAATAAATGATAAGAGTAACCTAAATATTAATTTTGCCATATATTTATATTTAATTTTTATTAAATGTAATTTAATTTTGTAACATATATTACATATTTTTTCAATTTACGTTAATATATATTCAGTCTAAATAAAGATTTGTTGAATATATGATAATTGTCATATTTTTTTAGATAGGAAAACCAAGATAAAATAGAACCAAAAAAAAGATTGACTCAATTAAAAAGCCAACCGATTTTTATTAAATTGATGAAAAAGTTTAAATGAATTTATAAGTTGTAGGATTTGAAAGATTTGAGCAAAAAATCATAAAATAACAACGTCTTTGCGAGCTATAGCGAAGCAATCTCATACTAAATGTACAGTGCTAAATATAAAAAAATTATAAAGTGATGCAAAAAGTTATACCACAAAAGACACAAAAAAGCACAAAGAAACACAAAGAAAAAATTATCAATAATGTTATGAAACTTTACATTTTAGGATTTACACATTTATCCCTTTTATTTTTCATTACGGTGCTTCAATATTTTTTACTGCTTTATCAAAGTCGCTTTCAAAAATATTGTCTTGCACAATGCGATATTTTTCAAATTCACTTTCAGCAAATGCTTTGGCAATAGCTTGTGTAACCTTTCCTGCGTTTTTTAAAATATCTTTTTCGTTGAACTGTAAAAAAGCATTTAACTTTCCTGCCCAATCTTTCATAGTCATAGGAATATTTCGTTCTGCCTGAGTTTCGGCATAATCTAGATACATGGTTACAAAGCGGTCAAGGTTTTTAAGCTCTATTTCATTCAAATAATTTTTAGCGATAACCACATCGGTTTTGATGATTTTTCCTGACGGTGCATTTTTCCAAGTGGTTAAGCCCATTCGCTCCATTTTATTGTTTGCTCGGCTTACAATCAACTCGGCTGCAGTATGTCCATGAATAGCGAAGTGCAATTTGTTTTGAACCGATGCAAAAAAAGTTTCAGTTTCAGCATCATCTGTTTTGTAGTCCATTGCCGTTGCATAAATGTCGGTTATTTTTTGATAAAAATTTCGTTCACTAGCCCGTATTTCACGAATTTCGGCAAGTAAATTATCAAAATATGTTTTGCTTAAAAATGCGCCGTTCTTCAAGCGTTCCTTATCAAGCACATAACCACGAATAGCAAAATCTCTTAAGACCGAAGTAGCCCATTGTCTAAATTGTGTTGCCCGCCCAGAATTGACGCGATAGCCCACTGAAATAATTACATCTAAGTTGTAAAAATCAATATCACGAGTTACCGATCTTTTACCTTCAGTTTGAACTATTCTAAAATTTCGAATAGTTGCCATTTGTTCCAATTCTCTACTCTTAAAAATTTCTTTGAGATGATAATTAATGGTATTTACTTCTACCTCAAAAAGTGTCGCAATCATTTTTTGCGAAAGCCATACTGTTTCATCCTGCACCATTACCTCAATGGTATTTTCGCCTGCTTGCGAAGTAAAAATTAAAAACTCTGCAGTGCTGTTGCGTATCTGTAATTTTTTGTTTGCCATAAATTAAATTTTAAAAATTAATCAACAAAGAACTTCAATTCCTTGTCCAAACAATTTTCTTAACTGTGATTTGAGCAAATTTAATGAATAAGCAGAACAATAACTAAACTATGTAAGCATTCAAAAATTCACGCATTTACGCATTCCAGAATTTTAATTTGTACAGTGCTAAATGTAGAAAGTTATAAAGTGATGTAAAAAGTTATGCCACAAAAGACACAAAAAAGCACAAAGAAACACAAAGAAAAAATCATCAATAATGTTTTGAAACTTTACATTTTTACTTTTAAACATTTCAACTTTCAACCTGTCATCCCGAGTATGCGAGGGACAACATTTTAACTTTCAATATTTTAACTTTCAAACTTTCTAACTTCCTAACTTTCACTCCTTCCACTTAATATTACAACCCATACTTGGTTTTTGCGGACAATGATTGGGTTTATTTTCTAACAGACAATCAAGCGCATAGCGCAAATCAACTCCAGTTACAGGAATTCCATTTTGCGGACGCGAATCATCTATTTGTCCGCGATACACCAATTTTAAATCGGCATCAAACAAATAAATATCTGGCGTGCAAGCGGCATCATATAATTTTGCAACTTCTTGCGTTTCATCATATAAATAAGGAAAAGTAAAGTTGTTTTCTAGCGCATTTTCCTTCATCAATTGAGGTGAATCATTTGGAAAATTAACAATATCATTGGATGAAATTGCAATAAAAGAAACTCCTTTTGACTGATAATCAAGGGCAATTTTCACCAATCCTTCGATAATATGAATTACAAACGGACAGTGATTGCAGATAAACATCACAACAGTTCCTTTTGCTCCTTTTAAGGTTTGAAGTGACATTTCTTTACCAGAAATAGTGTCTGTTAACGTAAAATGTGGCGCAGTTGTTCCCAATGCCAACATATTTGAATAAGTTCTTGCCATAAATTGCGGTATTTTGTAAGTTTATACAGTAAATTTAAACTTTAAATTTAAAATAATAAAAATGAGTACCACTATTTCTTTTGATGATTTTCAAAAACTTGATATCCGAATGGGAACTATTATAGAAGTTCATGACTTTCCGAACGCTAAAAAACCTGCTTATCAGCTAACTATTGATTTTGGCGCTTTGGGCATCAAGAAATGCAGTGCACAAATTACCGATTTATACACAAAAGAATCATTGATAAATCGGCAAATTATGGCAATCATCAACTTTAAACCCAAACAAATTGCCAATTTTATTAGTGAATGTTTGGTGTTAGGCGTTGCCAATGAACAAAATGAAATTGTGTTACTAAAATCGGATAAACTAACTATAAACGGATCAACCATCAGCTAAATGATTGCCATAGAAAAACTTAATTCATTAAAAAACAGCTTAGAAGGCGAACTTTATTTTGATACGCTTCACCAAACAATTTATGCCACCGATGCATCGGCGTATCGCATGATTCCAACTGCGGTTGCTATTCCTAAAAATGAAAGTGATTTAAAAATATTAATTCATTTTGCACAGGAAAATAAGACTTCTTTAACCATGAGAACTGCAGGAACTTCGCTTGCCGGACAAACGGTAGGTAGCGGAATTATTGTAGATGTTTCTAAATATTTCACTAAAATTATTGATTTTGATGAAAAAAATAAAACCGTAACCGTTCAGCCAGGAGTGATTAGAGATGAACTAAATTTATTTTTAAAACCCTACGGATTATTTTTCGGTCCCAATACTTCAACTTCCAACCGTTGTATGATGGGCGGCATGGTTGGCAACAATTCATCGGGCACAACTTCTATCAAATATGGCGTTACGCGTGATAAAATTGTATCGATAAAAACAATTTTAAGCGATGGTTCTGAAGTTAATTTTACTGAAATTTCTTCGGATGATTTTATGCAGCATTCAAAAGAAAACACTTTGGAAGGCCATATTTACCGATTATTTATTGATGAATTATCGCATAAATATGTTCAAAATGAAATCATAGATGCATTTCCAAAACCAACAATACACCGCAGAAATACCGGATACGCCATTGATGAATTGTTAAAATCTGATTTATTTGGCGGTACAGAACCTACCCTAAATTTGGCAGAATTGCTCTGTGGCAGTGAAGGAACTTTAGCCATCACAACCGCAATTACCTTAAAATTAGACAGTTTACCTCCTACCCATAATATTTTGATTGTACCTCATTTTAACAGCATTCAGGAAAGTTTAGAAGCCGTTCTTATTGCCATGAAACACGAATTGTACTCTTGTGAATTGATGGATAAAACCGTTTTAGATTTAACCAAAAATAACCGAGAACAATCTAAAAATCGGTTTTTTATAAAAGAGGATCCAGCGGCTATTTTGATGTTAGAAGTTGCTTCGGATAATATAGAAGATGCTGAAAATCAAGCAAATTTACTGATTAATGATTTAATAAAAAACGGATTTGGCTATGCGCATCCCAAAATTTATGGAGATGATATTGATAAAATTGTTTCACTTCGCAAAGCCGGTTTAGGATTGTTGGGAAGTATTGTGGGCGATGAAAAAGCAGCAGATTCTATTGAAGATACCGCCGTTGAAATTAAAGATTTACCACATTATATTGCAGATTTTACGGCAATGATGAACAGTTATGGACAAAAAGCAATTTATTATGCGCATGCTGGAGCGGGAGAATTGCATTTACGACCGATTTTAAATCTCAAGAAAAAATCGGATGTGGTTTTATTCAGAACCATCGCTTTTGAAGTGGCAAAATTGGTGAAAAAATACCAAGGTTCTTTGAGTGGTGAACATGGCGATGGCATGGTTCGTGGTGAATTTATCCCGTTTATGATTGGTGATAAAAACTATCAATTGTTACAAAAAATAAAAAATACTTTTGACCCCAAAAATATTTTAAATCCGGGTAAAATAGTAAATGCGCCTAAAATGGATGAAAATCTCCGTTTTGAAGCGGGCAGAATTGAACCAGAAATTACCACCATACTTGATTTTTCTGACAGTTTAGGAATATTGCGCGCTGCTGAAAAATGCAATGGTTCGGGCGATTGCAGAAAATTAGTTTCTGCAGGCGGAACCATGTGTCCGAGTTACAGAGCTACTAAAAATGAAAAAGACACCACCCGCGCCAGGGCCAATGCCTTGCGCGAATTTTTGACAGCATCAGAAAAGCAAAATAAATTCAATCAAAAAGAATTATATGAGGTGTTAGAACTTTGTATCAGTTGTAAAGCATGCGCCAGTGAATGTCCGAGTAATGTAGATATGGCAACTTTAAAAGCGGAGTTTTTATACCAATATCAGCAAAAAAATGGAAGTTCACTTAGAACCAAACTATTTGCTTATAATGCTGCCTTGAATAAAATTGGCAGTATTTTTCCGGCTATTACCAACTTTATATTGAATCAAAAATGGATTAAAAATAGTTTAGGAATTGCCTCACAAAGAACCATTCCTGCATTGCATTCTTATACTTTTTTTCATTGGTATCAAAAGAATAAACAGCAATATATAGTCAAAAATCCGATTAAAACCTTGTATTTATTTTGTGATGAATACACCAATTTTTACGATGTACAAACCGGAATTGATGGTTTAGAATTGCTTTCAAAATTAAATTATCAGGTTTTAATAGTTAAGCACGAAGAAAGTGGGCGCAGTTTTATTTCAAAGGGATTTTTAAAACAAGCTAAAGAAGTTATCAATAAAAATATCGCTATTTTTAAAGATTTAGTAACAGAAAACACGCCTTTAATTGGCATTGAACCCTCTGCAATTTTAGGTTTTAGAGATGAATATTTGCGTTTGGCTACTGATAAAAATGTGGCAAAAATTCTTTCAAAAAAAACCTTTACCATTGAAGAATTTTTTAAAAATGAAATTGATTTAGGAAATATTCAACCCAATTTATTTACAGATGAAAATTGCACAATTAAAATCCACGGACATTGTCACCAAAAATCACTGAGCAGTATTGATGCTACACAAGTTATGTTATCACTTCCAAAAAACTATGACGTAAAAATCTTAAATACAGGTTGTTGTGGTATGGCGGGCGCTTTTGGTTATGAAACGGAACATTTCGACATCAGCATGAAAATTGGCGAGGATACTGTTTTTCCAAGAATCCGTAATTTAGATGCTGATGTTAAAATTGTGGCAGCTGGAACCAGTTGTAGGCATCAAATTTTTGATGGAACAAATAGACTGGCACAACATCCGGTAACAATTTTGAAAAATGCGTTGAAATAAGTATTGAGAAGTGAGTATTGAGTATTGAGAATTAATGATTTAGACATGAAAGACTGAAAACTGTTACTGCAAACAGATTACTAATCAATTAAACACAAAAAAAATGGAAACAAAAAACTTACTGCTTTTAAGAGATTTATTTTTTAAAGCATTTTTAATAGGATTGGCAATTTTTATATTTATAATTGTGGTAACGGCGTTGTTTTGAAAACCTTGGGCCGCATTTATTGCAGCAACTTTTAAAGTTGAGGAAGCCACTTTAGGTGAATTAGCAGTTAACTCATTTTTATTAACCAGAATTATTGTGATTTTTTTATTCTTAGTACCTGCAATTGCATTGCATATTGTGATTAAAACCAAAAAAAAGGTCTGAAAAAACAGACCTTTTTTAAACAATTATCTTGTATAAAATAAACCAGCACCTGGTCCTAATGGCCATTCAAAATAAATCCACATCATTAATAGAGCTGTCCATAAAATAGTGAATATCAATGTATAAGGAATCATTACAGAAATAATGGTTCCAATTCCAGCTTTCTTATCATATTTTTGAATAAACGCAATAATCAACGCAAAGAAACTCATCATTGGTGAAATAATATTGGTAACACTGTCTCCAATTCTAAAAACTACTTGCGATAATTCTGGCGAATAACCCATCAACATAAAAATTGGAATAAAAATTGGTGCCATAATTGCCCATTTAGCAGAGGCACTTCCCATGACTAAATTTACAGTTCCTGCAAAGAAAATAAACATAATCATCATCACATAAACATTTAAATCGGCTGCTTTAAGTGCTTCTGCGCCAGTAACTGCCATATAAATACCCAAATTACTTTCTTTAAAATAAGCAACAAATTGAGCGGCAAAAAACACTAAAACCAGATAACTGGCCAATGTTTTCATACTATCTGCCATGCCGTTCATTACATCTGTATCATTTTTAAATTTCCCAATTGCAATACCGTAAACAATACCACAAGTACCGGCAACTATAAATAAAAGTGTTACAATTCCTTCTAATAAGGGAGATTTTAACATAGAGCCACCTTCTCCTCTAAAATAACCATCAACTGGTATTGAACCCGCTAAAACAAAGATTACAAACAATAAGAAAACTAGGCCAGCTCTTCGCAATCCTTTTTTCTCTTCTTTGGATAATTTTTCTATTTTTTCAGGCAGTATTTCATCCGATTCAAATTTTCCTAAGCGTGGCTCTACAATTCTTTCAGTTACAAAAGTACCAGCAATGGCAATCATAAATGTAGAAACCGCCATAAAATAATAGTTTGCTGTTGCATTTACTTGGTAAGTTGGATCAATAATTTGAGCCGCTTCTTGTGACAATCCGGCTAATAACGGATCTATAGTTCCTAAAAATAAGTTGGCGCTAAACCCGCCAGATACTCCTGCAAACGCAGCTGCCATACCCGCAATTGGATGACGACCCACTGCTAAAAATATAACACCAGCAAGCGGAATTAACAATACATATCCAACATCACTTGCAGTATTTGATAAAACTCCGGCAAATACAATTACAAATGTCAATAATTTTTTGGGTGATGAAAGCACTAATTTTCTAATCAAAACGCCAATTAATCCACTTTTTTCAGCAATTCCGATACCTAACATTGCCACTAAAACAATTCCGAGTGGTGCAAAACTGGTAAAATTGGTCACTGTTTTTTGAAAGATAAAATGCAATCCATCAACTGATAAAAGATTTTTTACAGGAATTAATTCATCTGTTGCAGGATGTTTTACTTGCCATCCTAAAAAATAGCCCAGTCCAGAAACAAATAGTGTTAAAACTGCAAAAATTAAAAATAAAGTTGCGGGATGCGGTAATGCATTACCGGTACGCTCTACTCCGTTTAAAAATCGTTGAAACAACGATACTTTTTTCTTATTTGTCATTATTTTAAGTTTAAAGTCGTAAATATATAAAATCTAACAGCATGAAAAGATGAGTTTTATCAATAAATCTATTTTTTTAATTTTTTTATAATTTAGTGTAAAATAAAATTTAGTTTGAAATTATTGATTAATTAAGCAGTTAGATGTAAATATTTTTTAAGATAATTTTTCATCTATTCGAGGGGTAATTTTTATATTTACAACCAAAAAGTTTAAATTATTACCAATTAATGGGTTCAAATCCATTATTTTTAAGATAAGTATTTGCCTTACTGAAATGCTGATTTCCAAACCAATAACCTCTATTAGCACTCATGGGCGATGGATGACCACTTGTTAAAATACCATGTTTATTAGCATCAATTAAAACACTTTTATTTTTGGCAAAAGTACCCCACAACATAAAAACCACCTTATTTTTTTTGGCATCAATAATCTTAATAATTTCATTGGTAAACTGTTCCCATCCTTTATTTTGATGTGATCCCGGCTCATGTGCACGAACTGTTAAAGTGGCATTGAGCAATAAAACGCCCTGATTTGCCCAGCGTGTTAAATCGCCACTTTGTGGATAAGGAACGCCCATGTCATTAGAAGTTTCTTTGAATATATTGATTAAAGATGGTGGATGTTGTACTTTATCATGAACAGAAAAACAAAGTCCGTTTGCCTGATTTTTTCCGTGATATGGGTCTTGACCGATGATAACTACCTTTACATCTGCAAATAGACAAGCATTAAAAGCTGCAAATATTTCTGTAGATTTTGGGTAACATTGTTGATTTTGGTACTCTATTTCAACAAAATCAGTCAGATTTTTGAAATATTGTTTTTCAAATTCATCTTTTAAAACCGCTTTCCAACTTTTTTCAATTATAATTTCCATTTCTATGATTTAAGCTTATTCAAACTCAACTATTCTGCTTAATTTTGTTTGCTTCAAATATAATATTTTGATGGGTAATATTGCAGAAAAAACCTTAACTGATTTAGAATTTTATACAGTACTTAACAGTATTGAAAAATATTGTTTAACAGATTTAGGTAAAAATAAAGTATTAAAAATTAGACCTTTTTCTGATAAAAACGACTTACTTTTAGAGCTTTCTCAAACTTTTGAATTTGTGGGTTCTTTTGAAAATAACAACCGAATTCTGAATCATTATTTTGAGGAAATTACCAAAGAAATTCATTTATTAAGTATTGAAAATAGTTATTTAGAACCTGCTTCTTTTTTAAAAATTTGGTCTTTAACCAATACAGTTTTAGAACTGTTGAAATTTTTTAAGAAATTTGAATTTCTGTACCCAAATTTAAGTCAACAAGCTGTAAATCTATCTTTTGAACCTTTTATTGCCGTTGAAATACAAAAAATAATTTCGCCATTCGGAACTGTTTTAGACACAGCATCACCCAATTTAAAAGAAATTAGAAAATCAATTTTTGAGGTAAGAAGTCAAATTACAGAGGGATTTAACAAAGCGCTTTCCAAATTTAACGGATTGGGTTATTTGGATGATATTCGAGAATCTGTAATGGAAAATCATCGGGTTTTGGCTGTTTTAGCAGCGCATAAAAAAAAGGTAAAAGGATTGTTTTTAGGCACTTCCAAAACGGGGAGTATTGCTTTTATTGCGCCAGAAGTTTCGCTTCATTTTACACGAGAATTACAAGATTTATCACTTCAAGAGAAAGAAGAAATTATTAAAATATTAAAAAAATTAACAGATGATTTACGTCCGTTTAAAAGTATTTTAATTGATTATCAAAATTATTTAGAACATTTAGACTTGGTGAGTGCAAAGGCAAAATATGCCATTTCAATCAACGCAACTTTACCTAAAATTGTAGCTGAAAAAAAGTTAATTCTCAAAAATGCTTACCATCCAATTTTATTAGAATTAAATCAACAAAAAAAATTAAAAACCTTTCCACAATCATTTGAACTAAATGAAAAACAACAGATTATCGTTATTTCGGGCCCCAATGCAGGCGGAAAAAGCATCACTTTAAAAACGGTTGGAATACTGCAATTAATGATTCAGAGTGGAATTTTAGTTCCGGTTCATGAGTGCAGCGAAATGTTTTTGTTTGATACTATTTTAACAGATATTGGCGACAATCAATCTATAGAAAATCATTTAAGCACTTATAGTTATCGCTTAAAAAACATGCGACAATTTTTAAAAAAATGTCAAGAAAATACGTTATTTTTAATCGATGAATTTGGTACTGGAAGTGACCCAGAATTAGGAGGTGCTTTAGCCGAAGTTTTTTTAGAAGAATTTTACCATCGAAAAGCATTCGGAATTATCACTACACATTATGCAAATCTTAAAATTTTAGCCGATGAATTGCCCAATGTGGTAAATGCCAATATGCAATTTGACGAAAAAACTTTGGAACCACTTTATCATTTATTTATAGGACAACCTGGAAGTTCTTTCACTTTTGAAGTTGCGCTTAAAAATGGGATTCCTTTTAACATTATCAACAGGGCAAAAAAACGGGTAGAAAAAGGAAAAGTGCGTTTAGATAAAACCATTTCAAAACTTCAAAAAGAGCGCAATAAATTGCAAAAGACCTCAGAAATACTTGAAATTGAAAAGGATAAAGCCATTGAAAGTACTGGAAATTTACAAGAAACTCAGGATAAAATGCAACAAAAATTGACGCAGTTTTATGAGTTGTACGATCAAAATCAGAAGATGTTGGTTTATGGCAGAAAAGTAAATGAGTTGGCCAATAAATATTTCCAATCTAACAATAAAAAGCAATTTATGGCAGATTTTAATTTATGGATTGCCACCGAAAAAGAAAAATATCAGAAGAAAAACTTGCCTAAACCAATTGTTAAAACAGCATCAAAAAAAATAATTAAAAAACAAGATTTAGCAGCACTAAAAAAACAAGAAGCATTGATTGTTACTGAAAAAGAAGTGATGATTGAAGTAGAAAAAATTAAAGTTGTAGCAGAAGAAATTAAGAAAGTTGCGATAGAAAAAAAGAAAGATTATCAATTTAAACTCAACGATCAAGTGCGTTTAATAGATGGAAATGCTTGCGGAACTATTGATAAAATCGAAAAAAATATGGCAACAGTTAACTACGGATTTTTCACCACAAAAGTATCTATTGAGCAATTAGAATTGGTTCAAAAAGCTAAAAAATGAGCTATAAATTGATATTTTTAAAAGTTTGTTAATTTAAAAACTATTTTATATTTTTAACATCTTACAATAAAGCATTTTATGAATAAATTTCTTCAAGCATTTACAGCTTTTTTAATTTGGTCTTCCATTGCCTTGTTGTTTCATTATTTTATAAGTGATTATCTTTTTGGAAATTGTGCAATTGCGCATTCTCAACAAATTGTAACAGCCAAAGAAACAGACAATATACTCGATATTAATTCAGATTTATTTTTGATTACAGATGATAAAGGCACTAAAATATTTGAATTTGAGGAACCATTAATCATAAAATCAAAAACTGATTCTGTCTATATTCCTATATCTTTTAACCAATTAAAAGATTCTATCAAATTATATTTAGAGAAAAAGCAATCTACCAATTTAATCATAGTTGTAAATTATTTAAAATTAGAAATAAACAATAGTACAGGAGAAAATTTAGGTCAAAAAAGAGGAGATTTTTTAAAGAAATGGTTTGTAAATGCTGGTATTCTACCACATAGAATAACAATTGAAACGCAATTAGCTGAATTTAATTTTGATGAATTACAACAATACAAAAGCGCTATTTCTTTTTATTTCAAAGATTTAGCTAATTTAAAAACCAGTAATTCATCTGGAATTGTTACTAAAAAAATATTGCGCTTTTCATTTGGAAATCAGAGTTTTAGACCTTCCGAAGAATTGATAGATTATGTATTGGAGTTGAAATCATTTTTAAGTCAATATCCCAATAAGAAAATTTACATCATTGGTCATACTGATAGTGAAGGTGATGCCACTTTTAATTACAATATTGGCTTAAAACGTGCGCAATTTGTAAAAGATTTCCTTATTTCACAAGAAATTGAAAGCTATAAAATTATCAGCGAATCTAAAGGTGAAATGGATCCTATTGCCGATAATACTACCCGCGAAGGAAAATCTTTAAACCGACGAATCGAAATAATAATCAAATAAACCACCTCCTATGTCCCTCACCATTTTTGCCAACCAAAACGCTGCACATTTAATAGAATTATTTCTATGGATGTTAGGTGCATTTTTAATTGGATGGTTTTTTGCAAAGTCTATTTATGCAAAAATTCACCAGAAAAAAATTAAAGATTACAAAAATCAAGTTGAATTGTTTGAAGAAGAAATTAATACCACCATCAAAGCCCGAAAAACGTATGAACGCGGAATTATGGTTCCTAAAATAAGTAACATTGATGCTGAAACAAAACCCGATGATTTAAAAAACATTAAAGGTATTGGGCCCGTTTTAGAAAGCAAACTCAATGAATTAGGTATTAAAACCTATGAACAAATCACACTTTTAACAGAGGCCGATTTAGACAGAATTGCAGAAGTTACTACTTTTGGAAAAAATAAAATTGTGGCTGATGATTGGATTGGTCAAGCCAAAGAATTGTTAAAAACAACGAATGAGTAACAACAAAAAACTCGAAGAAATCTTCGAGTTTTTAGTTTATTTATCATCTTCATCTTCTTCATCAAAAGAATCCATTTCTTGCTCGTAAAATTCGTAAGCTTTATCTAAGATAATTGCTACTTCTTCTTCCAAATTAACACCGTCTTCGGCTTCTAATTCATCCATCCATTCTACCTCATCAGTAGCAACATTGAGAATAAAACTTGGAAATTCTGTGTGGACAACAAACAAATCCTCAGGAAATTGACTGTTATCAGCTAATAAAAATTTAGGTAGTTTCATAGGTAAGTATTTATTTGTTTATTTATATGTATTTGATATTCAATGATTTGATTTTATCAATTTTTTTGATAAATAATTAAATCGGATAAAAAGCATGATGGCAGAAGCAGTTAAACCTGCAAACAAACCAATCCAAATTCCGATGGCTTCAAAGTTAAGCAAAATTCCTAAAATATAACTGATAGGAAAGCCAATAATCCAATACGCAATAAAAGTTAAATAGGATGGTATTTTTACATCTTGTAAACCTCTTAATGCTCCTAAAAAAACCACTTGAAATCCGTCAGAAATTTGAAATAATGCAGCAATAATAAGCAATTGAGCCGCAATTGTAATAACTTCAACATTATTTGTAAACATTAACGGCAAATAATTTCTAAACAATAAAAGCACAACTGAGAAAAAACTCATGATAAAGAAAACGAGTAAAAAATTAGAAAAAGCTATCCTTCGTAATTCTATAAAATCTCCAATTCCTTTCATATTTCCAATTCTAATTGTGGTGGCAACACTTAATCCGGCAGCAATCATAAAAGTAGCAGTTGCTAATTTAATGGCAATTTGATTGGCAGCTTGTGGAAAAGCACCTAAAGTACCCGCCAAAATTACGGTAGCTGAAAATATTCCAATTTCAAATACCATTTGTAAAGCAGATGGAAATCCTAAATCAATAATTTTTTTGAATACTTTCCATTCAAAATGTGCTTTTTTAATGCGTATTAAAAATGGTTTAAACACCTCATTTTTTCTGAAGAAATAAAACATTATTATGACTAAAGAAAACCGAGAAACTAAGGTACCAATAGCAGCGCCAACAATTTCCAATCGTGGGAAAAACCATAAACCATAAATCAGTAAAAAATTTAAAACAACATTAATTATATTGGTAACTATGGTTGCATACATAGGATATCTTGTTTGCGCCAAACCATCTGCAAACTGTTTAAATCCTTGAAATATCATAATCGGAATCATAGAAATGGCAACTATTTCATAATAAGGAATCGCTAATTCTACCACTTCTACGGGTTGATCTAAATGGTATAAAATAGGCTTTGCTAACAACAAAAATATAAACATTACTACACCCAAAATAGTGGTTAAAATTACACCATGTTGAAAAAAACTTCTACCTTTTCTGATGTTATTTTCACCGTCAGACTCGGCAATTAAAGGTGTAATGGCGAATGAAAATCCCAATCCGATAGAAAATGCAATAAAGAAAAAACTATTACCTAAAGAAGTGGCAGCCAAATGTATGGGACTTAGTTGACCAACCATAATATCATCAACCAAACCAACCATTAAATGACCTAAAGACCCCAACATAACAGGGGTTGCAATTTTTAGATTATTTTTAAATTCTGAAGTATATTTATGCAACAACAAATCAACTAAATTATGGCACGAATATACAGCATTTAATTTTGAATTTAAATTTATATTTTTCAACAAAAATCGTTAAAATCAACTTTTAATTACATTAATCATAAAATTAAATTATATAATGATAAGATATAAAAATAAGTTATTGTCAAGATTCATATGCATAATTTTAATTTTGCCAATGAAATATTAATCAAAATAAATAAATTTTAATGGCTGTATTAGTAGGAAAAAAAGCACCAGAATTTACCGCACAAGCGGTTATAAACGGAAATGAAATTGTTGAAAAATTTTCATTAAATCAATATCTTGGAGAGCAATATGTAGTATTATTTTTCTATCCAAAAGATTTTACCTTTGTATGTCCAACAGAACTTCATGCTTTTCAAAGCAAATTATCAGAATTTGAAAAACGCAATGTTGCTTTAGTTGCCGCCTCAACAGATACTGAACAATCTCATTGGGGATGGTTGCAAATGCCTAAAGAACACGGTGGAATTCAAGGAGTTACCTATCCTTTAGTTGCAGACACTAATAAAACTATTTCTAAAAACTATGATGTTTTAGCAGGTGATTTTTATTATGATGAAGCAGGAATGCTACAAGCAGAAGGCGAATTAATTGCCTACAGAGGATTGTTTTTAATTGATAAACAAGGAATTGTACGCCATCAATTGGTTAATGATTTACCTTTAGGAAGAAATGTTGATGAAGCATTGAGAATGGTTGACGCACTTCAATTTACAGAAGAACATGGAGAAGCTTGTCCGGCAGATTGGAACACTAATAAAGACGGATTAAAAGCAACTCATGAAGGAATTGCAAATTATTTATCTAGTCATAAAAACTAATTAAAATAAACACAATATTAACTATCTTTGAAAAAAAATATTATGGCATCAATTACATTAAAAGGAAATCCATTCAATACTTCTGGTACATTACCAAAAATTGGAGAAAAAGCAGCTGATTTTGCATTGGTAAAATCAGATTTATCAACCGCAACTTTAGCAGATTTTAAGGGCTTTAAAGTAGTTTTAAACATCTTTCCAAGTTTAGACACCGGCACTTGCGCAGCATCTGTTAGAAGATTTAACAAAGAAGCAAGTGAATTAGCTAACACTAAAGTTTTATGTATTTCACGCGATTTACCTTTTGCTCAAGCTCGTTTTTGTGGCGCTGAAGGTTTAAATAATGTGATTACATTATCAGATTTTGCAAATGGTTCTTTCGGAAAAAACTATGGTTTAGAAATTGTAGATGGTCCTTTGGCTCATTTACACTCTAGAGCGGTAGTGGTTTTAGATGAAAACGGCGTGGTAACTTATACCCAACAAGTTACAGAAATTGTTGACGAACCTAATTACGAAAGTGTTTTAGCAGCTTTATAATTAAATGATACAAAAAGGGCGTGAATTTATAATTGGCAGAATAAAAAGTATTCGATTTGCTTTATTAGGTGCTTGGTATTTAATCACTACCGAACACGCATTTATAGTTCACTCCCTTTTTTCTCTTTTCCTATTTTTTTTAGGATTTTTCATGAATTTAAGCATTCAAGAATGGCTTTTTCAACTCTTGGCAATCGGTTTTGTATTGGTTACAGAAGCACTCAATACCGTAATTGAAAAAATTGCCGATTTTATCCATCCAAATTACAATAAAAAAATAGGCATCATCAAAGACTTAAGTGCTGGAGCTGTATTTTTTGCTACACTCATTTCATTTATCATTCTTTTAGTCATTTATTTGCCAAAATTTATATCTTTATACCTTTAACTAAAATACTAAATCTGTATTTTTGTTGTTCATATTTATTAAATGGCTAAGCAAAATAAAACAACTACCAATCAAAATAACCCGTCTATTTTCAATAAAACCAATGCGTTTTTTGAAAGCAGAAAAACGCAATCTATCATAGGCACATTGCTGTTTTTAATTTCAATTTTTTTGATGACTTCCTTTATTTCCTATTTCACCAATCGAAATTGGGAAAAAGACCAAAGTCAATTAAATTTTTTGGCTGATAAAACGATAGTAGTCAATAATTTTTTAGGAAAAATTGGAGCAGAAGTGAGCCAATTTTTAATTTTTGATGGATTTGGAATTGCCACTTTTATACTTCCTGTTCTTTTATTTTTTACAGGACTTTACCTAACAGTAGGCGTTTCTTTAAAAAAACGATTTTGGTCTTGGTCATGGGCAGTATTAGGAATGATATGGATATCGGTTACTTTTGCTGCCATAGATTTATTTCACTCTACAGTTAGCGGTAAAATTGGCTATGAATTAAATGATTATGCGCAAATTTATTTAGGTAAAATGGGATTAATTCTCACGTTACTATTTGGTTTTCTATTCTACATTACAATCCGACTTAATTTTCTTCCAGAAAAATTGATTGCTCTTTTTAAAAGAGACAAGGAAACTGAAGATGTTCTTATATTAGAAACTACACCAGAAATAATTATTCCGATAGTTGAAAATCCGTTTGTAAAAGATTTTAGCATCACCAATCAAGAAAATCCAATTGAAACTGAATTAGTTGATAATCCTGCCGATGAAGTAATAATAGATATTGCGCCCATTGCTATAGAAACACAAGCAGAAGAAAATTTAGCGGCAACCTTAGTACAAAAATTTGGTGAATTTGACCCGCGATTAGAGTTGAGCAATTATAAATTTCCAACACTCAATTTACTAAAAGATTATGATGATAGCATAGCTGTAAATCAAGAGGAATTAGAATCAAATAAAAATAGAATTGTTGATACGCTAAACAATTATAAAATTGGTATCAAACATATTAAAGCAACAGTTGGACCTACTGTAACACTTTACGAAATTGTACCCGATGATGGCATTAGAATAGCAAAAATAAAGAATTTAGAAGATGATATTGCTTTGTCTTTAGCAGCTTTAGGAATTCGTATTATTGCACCAATGCCAGGAAAAGGAACAATTGGTATTGAAGTTCCCAATAAAAATCCGACTATTGTTTCCATGAAATCGGTTATTTCATCATTAAGATTTCAAAATGCACACATGGAATTGCCCATTGCTTTGGGAAAAACCATTTCAAATGAAACTTTTGTGGTTGATTTAACTAAAATGCCCCATTTATTGATGGCAGGCGCCACCGGACAAGGTAAATCTGTTGGATTAAATGCCGTACTAGCTTCACTTTTATACAAAAAACATCCATCAGAAGTTAAATTTATTTTAGTCGATCCAAAAAAAGTAGAACTTACTTTATTTAACAAAATAGAACGTCATTATTTAGCCAAATTACCAGATGTTGATGAAGCCATCATTAATGATACTTCTAAAGTAATTAATACCCTAAATTCTCTTTGTATAGAAATGGACAACCGTTACGATTTACTAAAACTCGCAATGGTTAGAAACATCAAAGAATACAATACAAAATTTGTACAACGCAACTTAAATCCGGAACACGGACACCGATATTTACCTTATATTATTTTAATTATTGATGAATTTGCAGATTTAATTATGACTGCTGGAAAAGAAATTGAAATGCCAATTTCTAGGTTAACACAGTTAGCCAGAGCCATTGGAATCCATTTAATTGTAGCCACCCAACGGCCATCTGTAAATGTAATTACCGGTATTATAAAAGCCAATTTCCCTTCTAGAATTGCTTTTAGAGTAACTTCTAAAATAGATTCAAGAACCATTTTAGACGGTTCAGGCGCAGATCAATTGGTAGGAAAAGGAGATATGTTATATTCTGGTGGAAGCGATTTAATTCGTATTCAATGTGCCTTTATTGATACACCAGAGGTTGAAAAAATTACTGATTATATTGGGTCACAAAGGGCTTATGCAAGTGCTTATATACTTCCAGAATATTCTGGAGTAGATAGTGGCACAAGTATTGATATAGATTTAGGCGATAGAGATGAATTGTTTGATGAAGCAGCAAGATTAATTGTAATTGCACAACAAGGTTCTGCCTCTTTACTCCAAAGAAAATTAAAATTGGGGTATAATAGAGCTGGTAGATTGATAGATCAGCTAGAAGCAGCCGGAATTGTAGGACCATTTGAAGGCAGTAAAGCGCGTCAAGTTTTAATTCAAAATGAAATCACACTGAATCAATTATTAGATAATCAAAAAAATAATTTATAAAATGAGAATTGCATTAATTTTATTTACTTTCCTTTCTTTTTCTTTTATTTCCATTGCACAAGTAAATTCTGGTAGAGTTTTATTAGATGAAGTTTCTTCAAAAATTGAATCTTATAACAACGTTTTTTTAGAGTTTAATTACAATTTAGAAAACAAAGCAGAAAAAATAAATCAAGAAACCAGGGGAAATTTAACACTTCAAAAAAATCTTTACAACTTAAAATACTTAGGAATAGAAAGAATTTTTGATGGTAAAAAAGTTTATACCATCGTTCATGAAGATGAAGAAGTAGTTATCAGTAAAAACAATAAAAACGATGAGGGCTCTATTACTCCATCAAAAATGTTTAATTTTTACAAAAACGGCTATACCGTTAAAATGGACATTGTTCAAAAAAATGGTGGAAGAGAAATTCAATTTGTAAAATTAACCCCTATGGATAGCAACTCAGAAACGCGCTATATTTTAATAGGAGTTGATACCCAAACAAAACATATTGCGAAACTTATTGAAGTTGGAAACAACGGATCACAAACAACCCTTTTAGTCACTAATTTCAAAACCAACCAACAAATCTCTGATAAATTATTTACTTTTGACCTGGCTAAATATAAGAACGAAAAAAAATACATAATTTCAGAGATCAAATAAATTTTGAAAATACTTGACAAATACATTCTTAAAAGTTTTTTCACGCCATTTATAGCCACATTTTTTGTGGTTTTATTTGTTTTGGTGATGCAAGCTCTTTGGCTTCGGTTTGACGACCTTGCAGGTAAGGGACTTAACTTTGAAGTGTTGATGAAATTTGTTTGGTATATCACTTTAATTTCTGTTCCAACTGCCATACCCATAGCAATTTTACTTTCATCTATCATGGCCATTGGTGATTTAGGCGAAAATTACGAATTTGCCGCTGCTAAATCTGCCGGTGTTTCGCTTCAAAGATTGATAAAACCACTTGTAATTTTGGTTTTTTTTATTGGTTCATTTAATTTTTTGTATTTGAATTATGTTTTTCCAAACGCTATGTTTAAAACAAAGAACTTAATCCTAAATTTTAAAAAAACGAAGCCAGCATTAGCTTTAGTACCAGGAACTTTTAATGATGAAATTCCTGGGTATAGCATCAAATTTGATGAAAAATTTGGTAAAAATGATGAACAACTTAGAAATGTACTTATCAGAGATTTATCTGCAGGCAGAGGAAATATTAAAAATATAACGGCAAAAGAAGGGCTCATTACTACAGAAGAAGGCAGTAAATACATGACCTTTATTTTAACCGATGGCTATTATTATGAAGATCATGTAGATTATAGAAATCCGTATAATGATCGTAAAAATCTTTCATTTTCTAAAGCACATTTTGATACTTATACTGTTAATATCGATATTTCATCGTTTAATAATGTAGATTTTAATTCAGAAAGTTTAAAAGAAGCACATGAAATGTACAGCGCCTCCCAACTTTTAGAAAGAGCAGATTCGCTTAAAATTAAATACGATGAATATGTTTTATCTAGAGCAGATAATTTTTACCAACGAATTGGTGCAAATAAATTGTACAAACAAGATTCTACCACTTTTTCAAAATTAAATCCAGATATACTTAAAAACTTTAAAACAAAAGAAAAATCAATTGTACTAGAAAATGCCATAAATAGCTCAGCTAGAACTTTAGAAAACCTTGCCAATGTAAGTGAAATATTTAAAACCAATCGCAAAGCATTGAATATGTTTGATATTGAATTCTTTAACAGAATATCTTTCTCTTTTGCCTGTTTAGTCTTATTTTTTATTGGAGCACCTTTAGGTTCTATAATCCGTAAAGGCGGATTTGGAGTTCCAATGGTTTTAGGAATTTTTATATTTGTCGTTTATTTTTTCATTTCAACTTTAGGGAAAAATATGGCAGAAGAAAGCTCTATTCCAGCATTTTGGGGCAGTTGGTTAGCTACCATTATTTTACTGCCAATCGGTATCTTTTTAACCATCAGAGCAACAAAAGATAAAGGTAGAATTGATATCGACTTAATAATAGATAAGCTTGTGAAATTCTTTCATAAATTTGCAAAAAAATAAAAATCACTCAAAATATAATGAATACTACAGAAAAAACTTTTCAGCTTCACACCATTAAAGAAGCAATTGAAGATATCAAAATAGGAAAAGTGGTGATAGTTGTTGATGATGAAGATCGCGAAAATGAAGGTGATTTTGTTGCTGCAGCTGAAAAAGCTACACCAGAGATGATTAATTTTATGGCCAAACACGGTCGTGGATTAATTTGCACTCCATTAACCGAAAAACGTTGCGATGAGTTAAAACTCGACTTAATGGTTGGTCATAATACTGACCCAATGGAAACTGCTTTTACTGTTTCTGTTGATTTAAATGGCAATGGCGTAACCACCGGAATCTCTGCAAAAGATAGGGCTATTACCATACAGGCACTAACCGATAAAAACACAAAACCACATGATTTACGCAGACCTGGGCATATTTTTCCTTTAAAAGCTAAATTAGGTGGCGTTTTAAGAAGAACAGGTCATACCGAAGCCGCTATTGATTTAGCCCGTTTAGCCGGATTAGAACCAGCCGGAGTTATTGTTGAAATTATGAATGAAGATGGAACCATGGCAAGGCTTCCAGAATTATTTGAAATAGCCAAAAAATTTGATTTAAAAGTAATTTCTATCGAAGATTTGGTGGCATATAGAATGCAACACGATACTTTGATTAAAAAAATTGAAGATTTTGAAGTTGACACCCGTTTTGGAAAATTTCAATTGATCGCTTTTAAACAAACTACCAACAAACTGGTTCATATTGCCCTTAAAAAAGGACATTGGGAAAAAGGCGAACCAATTTTAGTACGCGTTAATTCAACACTTATCAACAATGATATTATTGGCACTTTAACTTCTAATCCTGATAAAAAACTAAAAAATGTTTTTGAAAAAATTAATGAAGAAGGAAAAGGTGTAGTGGTTTTTATCAACCAAGAAAATAACTCTTTAAATTTAGAAGAGCGTTTGGCTACTTTACGAGATTTACAAAATGATACCGAGAAAACTTCTATTACACTTAGAATGGATGAACGCGATTATGGTATTGGCGCACAAATACTACACGAATTAGGCATTGAAAAATTAAGAGTTTTATCCAATACTGTTCACAACAGAAAACGAGTTGGTATGACCGGCTATAATTTAGAAATTGTAGAATATGTTCATTATTAGGATTTTAACATTATAAAATATATAAAAGGGGAAACAAATTTGTTTCCCCTTTTATTATTGATGAATCTTTTAAACTATAAATTTTATTTTAAATCGCTTAAATCTGTGCCTGTTTCTAATTCAACTGGTTCTTGATTTTCTCTAAATAAACGCGCTTTTAAGCTGCCTTTTAAGGTTACTTTTTCACCTTCAACGGCTAACCAACTACCTTCTCTTAATCCTAAAACTGGAGTGTGGTTAAATGCATGAAACTCTTTAATTCTAGTTTCACGGGTTTCTCCCATATGGGTAGAATTTGGATCTGGATCTAAATAATGTGGATTTAAATTAAAACTTATCAAGCCCAATGTTACAAAACTTGGCGGATACATTATAGGCATATCATTGGTATTCATCATGGTTACACCGGTAATATTACTTCCAGCACTGGTACCAAAATAGGGAGTTCCTTTATCAACTACTAAAAATAAAGTTTCTAAAATATCCCTGCGATACAATTCTGTAACCAACACAAAAGTATTTCCGCCACCCACAAAAATTCCTTTTGCATTTTTTAAGGCCTCTTTAGGATCCTTAAAAGTGTGTAAACCTTCAACTTTTTTATCAATTGTTGCAAAAACATTGCTCACTTTATCAGTGTATTCGTCATGTGTTAATCCACTTGGTCGCGCAAACGGAACAAACAAAATAGTCTCAACATCTTTAAAAAAAACTTTTAATTCTGGTAAAAGATATTCTAAATACGCTTTTCCGTGAACAGTTGAGGTGCTGGCAATCAGTAATTTTTTCATCGGTTAAATTATTTTAATGATTCAGATAAAACAGTCAAAAATAAATCCTTTTATATTTAATGATTGGACTAAGGCGTTTCATTAATTATAGCCGTAAATATACTCAATTTTCCGTTTTCATAATGTGTCCAAACAGGTCTAATTACCCCATTAATTGCATTTATATTGTTATAATCTCCAAAAAACACTTCTTTTGGTACGGCTGAAAATGGATTTTCTGATATTTTTTTAGATACAAATTTTTTACCTCCATTGTAAGAAACTGCTAAAGTTACATCCGTTTGATTGTTTTTTAATTGATCTCTATCGTAATATACAATATAGATATAACCTGTTTTTGGATCTACACTCATCCATGTTAAAAATTGATGAGAAATTGATTTATCAGTATTTACTTTTTTGGGTTTAGACCAAGTTTTTCCATTATTTTTTGATTTAGCAATAAAAACATCGGTATTGTTAATTCCGTTTTTATGGTCAGTAAAGTTCACATAAATGGTTCCACGATATTTACTATTACTATGATCTACAGCAGTTACAGGCATTCCGTTGCTTCTTCCAATTCCAGCTATTTCTGTAGACCAACCACTTTTTTGCGAAGCGATTATGATATCATCTTCCAACCAATTTTGCCCATTGTCTACACTTTTATCAAAATATATTTTATGGTTAAAACCCCATGCCACGAATATTTCTCCGTTAATTCCGACTGCAGGAACGGCTCCTTCCGGAGTTAAATCATCATCAATACAATTGCCTTCAAACTGACTTAGTTTGATGGGCTTTGAAAATGAATTGCCTCCATCGGTTGATTTTGAGAATAAAATCCGACTTTTATCTGTCGAATTTTTGCTTCCGTATTGATCAAATTCTGTCCAAGTAACATAAATCTCCTTATTAAAAGGATTTACAACGGCCCATTCTTTGTCTTGTTGTTTGGGTGGATTATAGCCAATTCCGGTTCCGACAGACCAACTTTTTCCGCCATCATTAGATTTTTGAATCACAATTTGGTTCAATATTTTATCACTCTTCCACCCTATTTTATCAGGATCTGAAAGATGTAAATAATAAAAATTTCCGGTATTATCAGCAACAATGCAAGGATCACCAAAAACACCTAAATCTGATTGTATTTTTTTAGTTTCCCAAGTTAAGCCAGCATCAAACGAATAATGAACATTGTCTAAAATTGAGCCGACCACTATATTATTTACATTTTTTGGATTGATAAAAATACTGGGCTCACATGGACCTAAACCATTTCCTTCTGATTCATAAATTTTAACATTTTTATAAGTACTTTTTAAAAAGGTTTTTTGTTTCTTGTGAACTTCTAAGAAACTGGAACAACTAACCATACTAAAGAATAAAATGATGATGAAAATTTTTCTCATTTTTACTGATTTTTATTTCAAAAATACACTTTTACCGCAAATGAAAATTTATAAAATATTTCTTTTCTTTTTCACATTTTCACTCCTTTCATTTGTTACCCATAAATATTATGTGAGTTTAACGCAGATTTATCACAATGAAAAGGAAAAATCGGTAGAAATTACGTTACAAGTTTTTACAGATGATTTAGAATTGTGTTTAAACAATCAATTTAATGAAACTTTGGTAATCGCTAATTCTAAAGATAAGCTACAAACCAATCAATTTATATTTGAGTATTTAAACCAGAAACTTTGGTTAAATATTAATGGAAAACCTTTAAAATACCAGATGATTGGCTACGAAACTAAAGATGATTTAACTTTTATTTATTTAGAAATAAAAGGGATAAAAGCTTTAAAATCATTAGACATAAGCAATCTATTATTTTTTGAAGTATTTGAAGAGCAGCAACACATTGTAAAAATAAAAACGAAAGGCGTTCATAAAAATATCCTCCTTTTGAAGGATAAAAATCAAGCTACAATTAATTTGTAATCAATACAATAATTTTTCTACATTTATCAAGTCAAACAAAACATCAACCACAATGAAAAAAATCATCACCTTATTCATTATTTTAAGTTGCGGAGTCCATTTAACTTGGGCTCAGGAGCCAGTTTCCAAAGAAATTCAAAAAGGACATTACAACATCAGCAAATTTAAACAATTAAGCGAAGAGTTTGCAACACCCAATATGTACCGAACTGCCGCCGGTGCCCCTGGTAAAAATTATTATCAACAGCGGGCAGATTATAAAATTGATATTGTTTTAGACGATAAAAACCAGAAAATTACGGGCTTAGAAACCATTACTTATTATAACAATTCACCAGATAAGTTAGAGTATTTATGGATTCAGTTAGATCAAAACAGAAAAACACCTAATTCCTTATCAGAAGCTGTCAATGCCGAAGGACCGGGAATGGGTTATCAACCGCAAAAATATGTAGCAGATTTTATGGGAAAACCTTTTGATGGTGGATTTAAAATTGAATCTATTACCGATATAAAAGGAAAGCCGCTCAAAAGCACCACCAATTTTACCATGATGCGTATAGATTTAGACACGCCTTTACAAGCCGGAGCCAGTTTTAGTTTTAATATCAAATGGTGGTATAATATCAATAATTATTTGATAGATAGAGACAGATCTGGCTATGAACATTTTCCAAAAGATGGTAATAATTTATACATCATTGCACAGTTTTTTCCAAGAATGGCGGTTTATAATGATGTGGACGGATGGCAACATATGCAGTTTTGGGGACGCGGAGAATTTACCCTTCCTTTTGGAAATTATGAAGTTACCATTACCACACCAGCCGATCATATTTTAGACGGAACCGGTGTTTTACAAAATCCAAAAGAAGTTTTTACTGCTACAGAATATCAACGTTATGTTGAGGCATTTACTTCTTTTGAAAAACCAAAAATAATTGTTACACAGGCAGAAGCAACAGAACGCGAAAAACATTTTTCTGATAAAACTAAAACATGGAAATTTAAAGCAGAAAATGTGAGAGATTTCGCCTTTTCATCATCCCGAAAATTTATTTACGATATGCAAGCGGTTAAAATTGGCGGAAAAACCGTGATGGCAGTTTCATTATATCCAAAAGAAGGAAATCCGTTGTGGGAAGAATTTTCAACCAAAGTAGTGGCACATACTTTAAAATCATATTCTAATCGCTTATTTGATTATCCTTATCCGAAAGCTATTTCTGTAAATGCAGACCAACAAGGAATGGAATATCCTATGATTTGTTGGAATTTTGGACGACCCAAAGAAGACGGAACTTATACGCCACAAACTAGAAATGGAATGATTGGTGTAATTATCCATGAAGTCGGACATAACTTTTTCCCGATGATTGTCAATTCTGATGAACGCCAATGGACTTGGATGGATGAAGGGCTGAATTCATTTACACAATTGTTAGCGCAAGAAGAATTTGAAATCAATTTTCCATCGCGCGGATATCCAAAAAATATAGTAGAATATATGAGTGGCGATCAAAATTATATGTCGCCCATTATGACACAATCCGAAAGTATTTTTAATTTCAGCAACAATGCTTATGCAAAACCAGCAGCTGGATTGTATATTTTAAGAGAAGTTATTATGGGTCATGAATTATTTGATCATGCTTTTAAAATGTATGCCAACAGATGGAAATTTAAACATCCAACTCCTGAAGATTTTTTTAGAACGATGGAAGATGCCTCTGCGGTTGATTTAGATTGGTTTTGGCGTGGTTGGTTTTATACTACCGATGTGAATGATATCGGCATCAAAAGTGTAAAAAAATATTATGTAACCGATAAACCAACTAAACGCGCGCAAAATACAGCACGAAATTATCGAACCAATATTACTGAATTTCCAAAAATGGTTTATTTGGTAGCAGAAGATAGCGATGATTTTTCTGAGGATATGAAGGATGTTAAGAATCCGACCAAAGACATCCAATTGTTAAGTGATTATTTGACTAAAAATTTCTCGAAAGAGGAAATGGCTATGCTTAAAAATCCGCAATATTTTTATGAAATAAAATTTAATAAACCCGGCGGATTGGTGATGCCGATTGTAGTTGATTATATTTTTGAGGATGGCAGTAAAATCAGTCAGCAATACCCAGCAGAAATTTGGCGATTGAATGACCAGGAAGTTATAAAACTATTTCCGAGCGAAAAAGCGTTGAAAGAAATTATCATCGACCCGCAAGAAAAAACAGCCGATGTTAATAAAGAAAATAATTTCTGGCCTAAAAAAGAAGTGGTTTCAAAATTGCAAGAGTTTAAAAAACAGCAATAAATATTAGACGTAAGATTAAAGATTGAAAGATTGAATGCTAAAATGCATAAATGCTAAAAGGTAAAGTTTTAGAATATTATTGAATACTTTTTTTGCTTTGTGTAGCTATATGACATCTTTGCGAGGTTTTGGAAAATCGAAAGAAATTTGTTTTTAATATTAGTTGATGCTATTTACTTTGTGTCTTTTGTGATTCTTTGTGGCTTTTGTGGAATAACTTTTTAGCTTTTTTAACAAGATTTAAATATTGAAATTCATCCAAAAAAAAATCCCGAAAAAATGGGATTTTTTTTATTATTTCTTTTTAAGCACAAACCAAACTCCAATTAAAATTAAAGGAATACTCAATAATTGCCCGGTATTTAAATTGATATTAAACAGCGTTTCAATGCCACCTTGCGATTCTTTCCAAAACTCAACAATAAACCGAACAGACCAAAGTGTAGCTAAAAACATCCCGAATAAATAACCAGCTTGTTCTTTTTTATTGGTTTTCCAATAAAGGTAAAACAACAAAAAGAAAACGGCCAAATACCCAAAAGCTTCATATAATTGCGTTGGAAAACGTGGAAAATCTTCCCCTAATTGTACAAATATAAATCCGAAATCAGCATTGGTTGCTTTTCCAATAATCTCAGAATTAATTAAATTACCAATTCTGATAAAGAAACCGGCTAAAGCAACCGGAATGGCAATTCGGTCTAAAATCCAAAGAAATGGTTTTTTAATTTCTCTTTTGCTGTAAAAATACAGCGCTCCAATAATGGCAATTGCTGCACCGTGACTTGCTAAGCCCTGAAATCCGGTAAATTTAAACGGATTAAATTTAAAAGGAAGCAAAACTTCAAGCGGTTTTCTAAACAAAAATTCTGGATCATAAAATAAAAAATGACCAATTCTGGCTCCTAAAATTGTAGCAATAACAACATACATTAGAAGTGGGTCTAACTTTTCTACCGATACTTTTTCCTTCAAAAAGATTTTCTTCATCACCACATATCCCAAACCAAATCCGATGACAAACATCAAACTGTAATAACGAATCATAAAAAATCCTAAGTCAATTCCGAGTGATGGATCCCAATTAATAGCGAGTAAATTCATATTTTTATTTTTTTTATTTTATTATTCATCATTTTCTGGAACTGGGTCATACCCTTTTCCGCCCCACGGATTGCAACTTACAATTCTTTTAACTGCCAACCAACCGCCTTTAATTATTCCATGTTTTTGGAGCGCTTCTATGGTATAAGAAGAGCAAGTTGGAGAATACCTGCAACTTGCGGGTGTATAAGGCGAAATGGCCGCTTGATAAAAACGCACCAACCAAATAAACGGAATGGCTAATATTTTTAATAATTGATTCACCATCAAATTTTAGTTAATGGTAAAAGTAGTGCCTTCTTTTCCATCTTTTAGCTGTATTCCTTTTTCCAATAATTCATCTCTAATTTGATCGGACATGGCCCAATTTTTATTGATTCTTGCTTCGTTTCTTAATTTGATAAGCACTTCTACAGCACCTTTTAATTGGGTTGAAGAATCCGTTTTAACGATATTTTCTAAGCCCAAAACATCCAAAACAAAAGCATTGATAAGTGTTGTAAATTGTGTTAAATCTTCTTGGGTTAAAGTTTCGGTTTCTAATTTCAATAAATTGATGAATCGAACCGCTTCAAACAATTGTGCAATTAAAATCGGACTGTTAAAATCATCGTTCATGGCATTGTAACAATCATTTTTCCATGAATTGATATCGATGGAAGAAACTTTTCCTGCTTTGATAGATGTAACATTATTCACCGCTTCCATCAATTTAAAAAATCCTTTTTCAGAAGCTTCTAATGCATCACTAGAAAAATCTAACACACTTCTGTAATGCGCTTGTAACATAAAAAAACGAACTACAGAGGGCGCAAATGCTTTGGTTAAAATAGTGTTTTCGCCCGTAAAAATTTCACTGGGTAAAATATTATTGCCAGTTGATTTTGCCATTTTCTGACCGTTTAAGGTAAGCATATTGGCGTGCATCCAATAATTTACAGGATTTTGATCAAAACACGCTTTAGACTGGGCAATTTCACATTCGTGATGCGGAAATTTTAAATCCATTCCACCTCCGTGAATATCAAAATGCTTTCCTAAATATTTGTTACTCATAGCTGTACACTCCAAATGCCAACCCGGAAAACCAATACTCCAAGGCGATGGCCAACGCATAATATGTTCAGGTTTTGCTTTTTTCCAAAGGGCAAAATCTTGTGGATTTCTCTTTTCTGATTGTCCGTCCAAAGTTCTGGTATTGTGAATGGCATCTTCAATATTTCTACCCGATAAAATGCCATAATTTTCTGTTTCATTGTATTTTAACACATCAAAATAAACAGATCCATCAACAATATAAGCCAATCCTTTGGCTAAAATATCTTTGATAATTTCAATTTGTTCAATGATGTGACCGGTTGCAGTTGGCTCAATACTAGGCGGAAGACAGTTGAATTTTGACATTACATGATGAAAATCAACGGTGTATAGCTGAACAACTTCCATCGGTTCAATTTTATCCAATCGCGCTTTTTTAGAAATTCTATCTTCTCCTTCATCGGCATCATTTTCTAAATGACCTGCATCAGTGATATTTCTAACATAACGCACTTTATATCCTAAATAAAGTAAATATCTGTAAATCAAATCAAAAGACATAAAAGTTCTTACATTACCCAAATGTACATTGCTGTAAACGGTGGGTCCACAAACATACATGCCTATATTTCCTTCGTTGATAGGTTTAAATATTTGTTTTGATTTAGTAAGTGAATTATAAATCTTAATTTGATGTTGTTTAAATAATTCCATGCTTCTTGAATCGTTTAGAGTGTAAAAATACTATAAATGTAGCATTACACAAACGATTTCATTTTTAGTTTTATTTTGATATTTAATGGTATCTTTAATTTTAAATAAAGAAAATGAGCAGCATTAATTTAAAATGCTTTATTTAAATTATTTTTAGGAATACTTGTTGTATATACTAAAATGATATACCTTTACTATTAAATATAATTAGAATGAAAACCGTATCCTTGAAAATTGATGAATCTATATTTGGAGAAACCGAGAAGATTCTTGCTTCAATGAAAAAACCTAGAAACAGGTACATTAATGAAGCAATTGATTATTACAACAAAGTTCAGAAAAGGATTATACTTGAGAAAAAACTCGAAAAAGAATCTAAGTTAGTAAAAAAAGACTCTCTAGATGTTCTTAAAGAATTTGAACAACTTGGTTATGCAGATTAAACAATTTGAAATTTGGTTAGCCGATTTGAACCCTCAAATAGGCACAGAGATAGGTAAAACGAGACCTGTTCTTACAGTTCAGACAAATTTATTAAACAAGATTCCACATCCTTCAACCATTATTTGTCCTATTACAACCAATGTAAAAATGGACGCTGAAATATTAAGAGTACATTTGAAAAAAGGGACTGCAAATATGTTTGAAAATTGCGATATTATGATTGACCAAATTAGGTCAATTGACAACAAAAGACTCCTTAAAAGAATTGGTGTACTTCCTGTTGAATTGACAGAAAAGATTAAAGAAAATATTAAGATAATACTAGATTTAGAGTAATGGATAATATATGTTAAAATACCTTTGTCAAAGTTTTGAACTTTGACAAAGGTTAAAAGGAATAAAATTTGAGGTTAAAAGACTAAACTTAATAGCAAATAATAATGAACATTAGAAATGAAATTATAGAACCCGATTGTTTTTATCATATTTATAATAGAGGAATCAATGGTTCTGAAATTTTTAAAACTGATGAAAATTATTTATTTTTCCTTCAAAAGTTCGGAAAACACCTTGATGAACTTTGCGAAATTTATTCCTATTGTTTAATGCCAAATCACTTTCATTTTTTAATTAAAGTAAAATCTAATACAGAAATAAAAGCGTTTATTAAAAATAATTTAAATATTAAATCAACCACAGATTATGGATTGCATTCAACAACAAATGTTATTAGCAAGCAAATAGGAAAATTTATAAGCAGTTATAGCCAGTCATATAACAAAGTTACAAATAGACACGGATCACTTTTAGAGTCACCTTTTAAAAGAATTAAAATCAACAATGAAGCGTATTTGAAAAATGTAATGCTCTATATACATTCAAACCCTTTAGAT
>CAMTWE010000006.1:0-23075 GCA_947085395.1 uncultured Bacteroidota bacterium
AACACCTTTACAAAGGGTTCATTATAACGTGCTGTAACATTCCAATCAATCGAACGAATATCATCGCCATATTGATAAGTGCGAACCTCAGAAAAAGTCATACCTCTGCCCTTAAAGGAGCTGTGATATTCTCCAGAAAATATATGGTTAGAAAGTCGGCGTGTTTTTATTTCAATCTTCCTAACTTTCTTAAGTAATTCTTTGGTTTCCATTCCGCTATCCCTAGTCCTCTCTACAAATGAGAAAGGAAATTTATTGTTTTATTAATATCACTTAGCTTTTCCTATCTTCCTTTTTATAAGATATATATTGTAATTAAGGAACTTCTACTTCATTGATTATTTTACTGATAAGGTCTTCAGAAGTGATGTTTTCTGCTTCTGCTTCATAGGTAATTCCGATTCTATGGCGAAGCACATCATAAACTACTGCTCTAACATCTTCCGGAATTACATAACCTCTGCGTTTGATAAAAGCATAACATTTGGCTGCCAACGCCAAATTGATACTTCCGCGAGGTGATGCTCCGTAACTTATCAACGGTTTGATACTTTCTAATTTATATTTTTCGGGATATCGGGTTGCAAATACAATATCAAGTATGTATTTCTCAATTTTTTCATCCATATAAACTTCCAAAACTGCTTTACGGGCTTTTAAAATTTGCTCAATAGAAACAACCGCTGAAACGGTTTGTGAATTATTCTCTAAATGTTGACGCACAATTTTTTGTTCTTCATCCATTTTTGGATAATCGATCACCGCTTTTAGCATAAAACGATCTACTTGTGCTTCTGGCAACGGATATGTTCCTTCTTGTTCAATGGGGTTTTGCGTTGCCATCACTAAAAATGGTTCATCCAATTTAAAAGTAGTATCGCCAATGGTAATTTGACGTTCTTGCATGGCTTCTAACAAAGCAGATTGCACTTTTGCTGGAGCTCTGTTAATCTCATCAGCTAAGACAAAATTGGCAAAAATGGGGCCTTTTTTGATGGAAAAATCATTGGCTTTGATATTGTAAATCATGGTTCCGACAACATCCGCAGGCAATAAATCTGGGGTAAACTGAATTCGGCTAAAAGAACCTTGCACCGCTTTTGCCAACGTGTTAATGGCAAGGGTTTTTGCTAAACCAGGAACCCCTTCCAATAAAATATGACCATTTCCCAACAATCCTATTAACAAACGTTCAATCATGTGTTTTTGACCCACAATTACTTTATTCATTTCTAAAGTGAGTAAATCTACAAAAGCACTTTCTCTTTCAATCTTTTCATTGAGTGCTCTGATGTCAACATTGGAAACATTATGCTCTATCATTTTTCTATAAAATTTATAAGAATTATTATACTGTTATTAGCGAGTGCAAATTGTAAAAATATCTGCGATACTGCTGTTAAAAATTGGTTAAATGTCATTGATAAAACTGCTACAATTCTACAATTTTTTGTTAAATTATTAAATAAAAAATTGTTAGAAATTCATTTTATAAATTTAAAATGATTTAATAGATAATTTATCGTGATTTAACACTGCATAAGTAAAATGGGAAATCCAATCGCCGGTATTGATGTATTTTGAATGGGGATTAATTTCAATTTCTAACGGCATGTGTCGGTGTCCGAAAATAAAAAAATCGTAGTGTTTGGTTTCCAATTTGCGTTTACAATATTTCAACAACCATTCATCTTCTCCTAAAAATGCGATATCTTCATCTCCAGAAATCAATTTATTTTTGACCGATAAATATTGTGCTAATTTCATGCCAATATCTGGATGCAACCAGCGGTAAAGCCATTTAGAAAACGGATGGATAAAAACTTTTTTCATGCGTTTATAGCCGTTATCACCTGGACCTAAACCATCGCCATGACCGATTAAAAATGTTTTGTTGTTAAATGTAAATTCTTTAGGTTGACGATAAACAGGAATTCCTAATTCTGTTTCAAAATAATCATCCATCCATAAATCATGATTGCCTACAAAGAAATGAATTGCTATTCCCGCATCTTTTAATTCGGCAATTTTTCCTAAAACTCTTACAAATCCTTTGGGCACAACGGTTTTGTATTCAAACCAAAAATCAAATAAATCACCTAATAAAAACAAGATATCGGCATCTTTTTTAATTTCATCAAGCCATTGAATAAATTTTTGCTCGCGAGGCAAACTGGCTTCTCTTGTGGGAGCTCCAAAATGCTGATCGGAAGCAAAATAAATTCGTTTGTTTATGGTCATTTTAATCTTCTGCTGTTTTAGATGAATGTAATAATTTTACTTTTTTAAGCATTAAATCTTCTTGATTGATTACAGAATAAAATCCGATATCATCATATAAATAACGTGCTATAACTGCATTGAGATACAATTTGATGTATTTTCTATGGCGCTCTTTTACATGAAATTGACTCATTCCTTTTAAATAATCGTTGAGCACTTTATGATCAGTATCAAATGTTTTCATAAATTGATCTAAGGTTAATTTATTTAATTTAACCCTGTTTTTATCTACATATTCAAAGGCAAAATCATTTAAACCTTGAAAGTAATAATTGCTGATAAAAGAAGTAGTGTCTATCGGTACAAAAACATCTGGAATAATACCGCCCCCGCCGTAAACAATTTTACCTTTGGGCGTTTTGAATTTTAAAGAATCTACCACTTTAATACTGTCTTTTGACACCAGTTCGCCATTGCTAATTCTGTCTTCAAAATCGTGAAAATAATCTCCATTAGATTTTGCTATATAAGGTTTTTGAATAGATCTGCCGGTTGGCGTATAATACCTGGCGGTTGTTAATCTTACTGAAGAACCATCGCCTAATGACATTTCTTCTTGCACCAATCCTTTTCCAAAAGAGCGTCTTCCAACTATGGTTCCGCGGTCATTATCTTGTAAAGCGCCTGCAATAATTTCGCTTGCAGAAGCAGAATTTTCATCGATTAAAACATAGGTTTCACCGTTTTCAAAACTTCCTTTTTTGGTTGAAAATGATTTTTCTATATTCCCACTTTTACTTTTGGTGTAAACAATTAGTTTTTTATCGGGCAACAATTCATCAATAATACCAATTGCCATATCCATAAATCCGCCTGGATTTCCACGCACATCTAGCACTAGGGCTTTCATTCCTTTCTTTTGAAGTTGGGTTAATTCATTTTTAAATTCGTGATAAGTAGTTAACGCAAAACGGTCAATTTTGATATAACCCATATCATGGGTTAACATATAACCAACCGGCACGCTTTTGATATCTACACTTCCGCGTTCAATAGAGAATTTCAATTTTTCTTTGGTAGCTTTTCTGTAAATAAGCACCTCAACACTAGAATTTTGAGTGCCTTTTAGTTTGCTCATGATAAGATCGCTATCAAGATTTTTGCCATAAAGGGTGTCATTATTAGCGGTTAAAATTCTATCTCCCGCTCTGATTCCTATTTTTTCACTTGGTCCGCCATGTATCGCTTTTATAACGGTTACCGTATCTTGATACATCATAAATTGCACTCCAATTCCGACAAAATTGCCTTTCATACTCTCCATATTTTGTTGCATTTCTTTTTTAGAAATATAAACAGAATGTGGGTCTAGATTCATAAGCATTTGGGTGATGGTAATATCTAATAAGCTATCGGTATCAACTTCATCTACATAACTATTTTTGATATATCCTAAAAGGCGTTTTATTTTAGCATCTTGTGAGCCCTTTGAAATAAAGGAAAAGGAAGGTTGATCAAAATTAAATTTACTACCAATGATGATTCCTACAACTATTGCAATTGCAAAGAAAAAAGGATAAACGGTTTTATTTTTAGACATCTTTATAATGGGTTAATTCTACACCTGCTTCTTTTAAAAAATCCAATCCAGCAGTATCGGTATAGGCGTTTGCATATACTACTCGTTTAATTCCAGATTGATGAATGAGTTTGCTACATTCTTTACAGGGCGAAAGTGTAATATATAAAGTAGCATCTTTAGTAGATTGGGTTGATGCGGCTACTTTTAAAATAGCATTGGCTTCGGCATGTAAAACATACCATTTGGTATTTTCATCCTCATCTTCGCAGCAATTATCAAAACTCGTTGGCGTGCCGTTAAATCCGTCTGAGATAATCATACGGTCTTTAACAATTATGGCACCTACTTGTTTGCGCTCACAATAAGAAAGTTTGGCCCATTCAAAAGCCATTCTTAAATAAGCGCGGTCGTATTTTTGTTGTTTTATATCCATGGTTTGTAGCAAGCACTAAAATAAAGATATTTTTATGTAACAAGTGTTAATATTTACCAAAATTTATTTTTAATTAAAATTGGGATTATGATTCCTATAATTAGGGAGGAAATGACCAAGACCCAATCTCGTTTTGAAAAACGGAAAACGGTTTGAAATGCAAATGCTAAAATCAAGATTAAAATTACAACAACAATTTGAGCGCCTTCTATTCCTAAAGCAAATTGCAAAAGTGGCAATAATTTATCTTCATTGGCGGCTACAATCATTCTAAAATAACCGGCAAATCCGAGTCCGTGAATCAATCCAAAGAAAAAAGCAAAAAATAAATTGATGCCAAATTTTCCTTTTTTTGATGATTTTCTGGCGGTAAAAATATTAAACAAAGCGGTAATAAAAATGGTAGCGGCAATTAAAAACTCTATATAAACAGTTTTTATACTGATAATATTATAGGCAGCTAATAAAAGTGTTAAAGTGTGTCCGATGGTAAAAAGAGTTACCAAGAATAAAATTCTTTTCCAATCAGAAAAAGTATAAATGGCGGTTAAAGCCACCAAAAACAACATATGATCATAGGCATTCCAATCTAAAACGTGAAAAAACCCTTGTTGAAGATAAAACATCAAATTTTCCATAACCTAATTTTATTGAGCTCCAAATATAAAAAGAAAACCATCTTTAATATTGATGGTGGCTAAAGTTTTTAAGAATATTGTTTTTAATTAACTTGCAATAGGAAGCGTAAAAGTAAATTCACTTCCTTGGTCTATTTTACTGTTAACCCAAATTGTACCTCCTTGTTTTTCTATAAAATCTTTACACAACATTAAGCCCAAACCAGAACCGCTTTGTTGTTTTTTGCTTATTTTATCTTTATTGTGCATATCAAAAAGATATTCTACTTCATTTTCTGGGATTCCTGCGCCCGTATCTTTTACGGTAATTTCACAAAATTGATTGCGTGGCGTTACTACAATTGAAACTACGCTATTTTGGTTTGAGAATTTGATAGCATTCGAAACTAAATTTCTTAAAATAGTGAGTAGCATATTTTTATCGGCTATTACATCACAATTAATGGCAAAATTTGATTGCAATGAAATTCCTTTATTACTTGCTTGGGCGTTGAGCAATCCAAAAACTTCTTCAATATTTTGCTTTAACGATAAATTTGTGGGTTTAAATTCTATAGAATTACTTTGCGATTGTGCCCAACTCAATAAATTTTCTAACAATTCATTAGAGCGATGCGCGCTATTTTTAATGATGTTGATGAATTTATTGCGCTTTTCATCATCGTATGTTTTGTAATTATCTAAAAGCAATTCTGAAAACCCAATGATAGAATTCATCGGATTTTTTAAATCGTGACCAATGATAGAGAAAAATTTATCTTTGGTATCATTAAGTGCTTCTAAGTTTTTATGTTGCTCAACTATTTCTTTGTTTTTTTCTTCTATTTGTAGACCCTTTAAGGTTAACAGAGAGTTCATTTTTACTTTAGCTCTATTTTGTCTGAACAATATAGAGGTGAAAATAATAATAAAAAGAGAAAGTATTACAACCCCATAAATCAAGATTTTTTGATTGGTAATCTGAATTTCATTTTGTTTTTTTCTATCGGTTAAAAATTGTAGTTCACTATTTTTATTTTCGGTTTCAAATAGGATATCCAGTTCTTTTATTTTCATCAATTTATCGCCAGAAGAAAGACTGTCATTGTATTTTTTAAATAATTTGTGAAACTCATAGGCGTTTTTATGATTATTTTCTTCAGCAGAAATTTTAGAAAAAAGTTCATAAACATGCGCTTGCGCCTTTATTTCATTGGTTAGTTTTGCAAATTTTAAACTTTCAGTAGCGTTTTTTAAAGCGTCTGAAAATTTCTTTTCTTCAAAATTTAAACTAGCCATATTGAGATACAACAATGCCAGCATGCTTTTGTTGCCAATTTCATTTGCTAGCAAAATTCCTTTGTCATAATATTGTTTAGCGCTATTAAGTTCATGTTGCTTTGCATAAATATCGCCAATATTGTTGTAACAAATTACCATTCCGAATTTATCCTGTAATTCTGTATCAATTTCAAGAGATTTGTGATAGTAATCTAGGGCTAATTGGTATTTTTTTTCATCGGCATACACAATTCCAATATTGGTATTTACAGATGAAATACCTCTTTTATCATTAATTTGAGTGGAAATTTTTAGTGATTTATTAAAGAATTCAATCGTTTTTATGGCATCATGACGCATTTGATAAATTAGTCCGATATTGTTGTAGGAAGATGCGATTCCTTTTAAATGATTTAATTTTTCGGCAATTTTTAATGCTCTTAAAAAATATTCATATGCTTTACCTTCAATATTTTGAGCTAAATATACATTTCCAATACTTAAAAATATTTTTCCGGTTTCTTTTTCATTGAGTGCTTTTTCAAAATTAAGCTGTGCAAATTTGTAATTGGTAAGCGCATCTTTATAATCACTTTTATCATAATAAAAATTACCAATTGCTTTGTAACTTTTGGCCAACAAATTGAGATTACCTTCTTTTTTAGCCAATTGTATCGATTGATTGTAATAAAGAATCGCTTGTTTGGGGTTTTCATAACTGAGGTTATTTCCCAATTCAATATATAATTTTACTTTTAAAGTATCGACGGTGGTTTGTTTTAGTTGAATTAACAAACTATCGGTAGCAGTTTGCGACCACAGCGAAACCGTGGTAAAAACCATTATAAATAGGGAGTTAAATTTTATTCTCAACTTATTGATTTAAGGGTCGATAAATTTATAAAATTATTCTTAATTAACAATACATTTGCTAAAATATAGCACTTTACTAAAATATTTTTTATAAGCGAACGCAATTTCTTTATAAGCGTAGCTAATTTTCATTTAAACGTAGTAAAAAAGAAAAATCCTTTGCTTTCACAAAGGATTTGTACCTTGAGCGGGAATCGAACCCGCACTCCGGTGAAGGAACTGGATTTTGAATCCAGCGCGTCTACCAATTCCGCCATCAAGGCCTTTTTTGGTTTGGCAAATTTATAAAATATTTTTGGTAACCATCATTATTTTTCAACAAAGTGTCAATGGTTTTTTATAATAATTCATAACTTTGCAGTCAATAACAACACTTTTCAACTAATATATTTTAAAACAGCTACTTAAAATGGAAAATTCTGTACTAGAACCCAAAGTATTTGCTTGTTCCCAAAGTTTGGAATTAGCCGAAAAGATTGCCATTGAATACGGAACCCAATTAGGCCGTATTAATTTATCCAGATTTAGCGACGGTGAATTTCAACCTGCTTATGAAGAATCTGTTCGAGGTAGAAGGGTGTTTTTAATCGGCTCTACTTTTCCAAATGCCGATAATTTAATGGAATTATTGTTGATGATTGATGCCGCAAAAAGAGCATCAGCACGCCATATTACAGCTGTTATTCCTTATTTTGGATGGGCCAGACAAGACCGAAAAGACCAACCAAGGGTTTCTATTGGCGCTAAATTAGTTGCTAATTTATTGCAAACAGCCGGCGCTACCAGAATTATGACGATTGATTTACATGCCGACCAAATTCAAGGTTTTTTTGAAAAACCGGTAGATCACTTATTTGCATCGGTGGTATTTTTACCCTACATCCATAGTTTAAATTTAGACAATATTACCATTGCATCGCCAGATATGGGCGGCTCAAAACGCGCTTATGCCTATTCTAAATTTCTAAATTGCGATGTGGTAATTTGTTATAAACAACGCAAACAAGCCAATGTTGTGGGTGAAATGGAATTGATTGGAAATGTAGAAGGCAAAAATGTTATTTTGGTTGATGATATGGTTGATACCGCCGGAACACTAACCAAAGCAGCCGATTTAATGATGGAACGAGGCGCGCTTAGCGTTAGAGCCATTACTACACATCCTATTTTATCGGGTGATGCGTATGAAAAAATAGAAAAATCAAAATTATTAGAACTCATTGTTACTGATACAATTCCGCTTAAAAAACAAAGTTCTAAAATAAAAGTTGTATCTTGCGCACCTTTGTTCGCAGATGTGATGCATAAGGTTCAAGAAAACCAATCTATTAGCGGACAATTTATTATGTAAATTATTAATATTTAAATACAAAAATGAAATCAATTACAATCAAAGGATCAAAAAGAGAAAGCGCGGGCAAGAAGGCAAGTAAGGCTTTGCGTAATGCTGGAATGATTCCTTGCGTGATATACGGAGGGGATAAAACATTGCAATTTTCAGCAGCAGCAGTAGATTTTAAACCGCTGGTTTATACTCCAAACGTATTTACTGCAACGATTGAATTAGAAGATGGTGTTACCATTAACGCTATTTTACAAGATATTCAATTTCATCCAGTATCTGACAAAATTTTACACGTAGATTTTTATCAACTTTTTGAAGATAAAGAAATTACCATGAATATTCCTGTAAAATTAGTAGGTACAGCACCTGGAGTTATTAAAGGTGGAGCACTTCGTTTTAACTTACGTAAACTTAGAGTGAAAGCGCTTCCTGCTAACTTACCAGATTTTATCAATGCTAGTATTTCTAAATTAAAAATTGGCTCTAAACTTTTTGTTACTGCTTTAAAAAATGATGCTTATACTATTATGCATCCAGATAATACAGTTGTAGCTCAAGTTAGAATGTCACGTTCTGCAGCTAAAGGTGAAGTTATTGCTGATGATGACGAAGAAGTAGAAGAAGATACAGCTACACAAGAATAAATTATTAAAAAATTATATGTAAACCATCCCGCATATGCGGGATGGTTTTTTTTATTTTGTTACTATCTAAACTATTTTGATATTTTTGTAGGATGAAATGGTTTAAAACAATTCAATCTTTTTTCAAAAAACCCCAAGAAAATAACGCGCAAAATATGCAGAAATTTTTAATTGTTGGACTTGGAAATATAGGCGCTCCTTACGAAAATACCCGACACAATATTGGGTTTAAAATACTCAATTTTTTGGCTCAAAAAAATGATATTACTTTTGAATCTAATAAGCTGGGCGCTGTAACTACCTATAAATTTAAAGGTAGGATGTTTTATTTGCTCAAACCATCAACTTATATGAATTTAAGTGGCAAATCTGTTAAATATTGGCTTGCCAAAGAAAATATTCCGTTAGAAAATTTACTGATTATTTGTGATGATATCAACCTTGCTTTTGGAACCATCAGAATAAAAACCAGCGGAAGTGATGGTGGACATAACGGCTTAAAAAGCATCAACGAAGTATTGCAAACCCAACAGTATATTAGATTTAGATTCGGAATTGGCGCTGAATTTTCTGAAGGCAAACAATCTGATTATGTACTAGGAGAATGGAGCGAAGCTGAATTGAAACTTATGACAGAGCGCTTAGAAAAATCAATCCAAGTTATAACTTCTTTTGGCACTGCCGGCATCAACAATACCATGAATACTTTTAACGGTAAATAGTCTTATTTATTTTTGATCGTCTGCAAACCACTCTGCATAAGAAGTATTGGTTTCGTATAATCGCAAAGAGTGTAACTGAACTTCTGAAGGTAATTTTACTTTAATTTTTTCGGCAATATCTAACAACATCATTTCTGAAGTTGGTTGATAAGGAACTAAAATAACATATTGCCCCGTTTTTTCTAAATCTAAAGCAATAATTTTGTGAGGAGAGTTTGAGTTAAAAATAGTGGCATGATCAAAAATATCAATAATTTCAGATTTGACTATTTTTTTTAAATCACCAAAATCAAGCACCATCCCATTTTTGGTGTGATTATCATCCTGAATAGGAATGCCAATTATGGTAACCGAAAGTTTATAACTATGCCCGTGAATATTTTTGCATTTGCCGTCATAGCCATAAAGTGCGTGGGCGGTTTCGAAATAGAATTCTTTGGTTACTCTAATTTTACTCATGTGATAAATAATAAGCTGCAAAATTACAAAATCTGACTTTCAGTTTTCCTATTCATTTCTATTTTTTGATTTATTATAAATAAAATAGGCAATAAGCACTAAAATGATATAAGGCAAATAGCTTGCTATGAAAAAAGCAATTTGATAATCTGCGGGAGCATTGTTTAATTTTTCCTGAAAATTGGGTTGTTGAATTAAATATAAAAGTGGCATCATTTTTATTTTTTAAATTTTTTTAATGCTTCTTTGGTAAAATCAGATAGGACTAATTTTCCGCTAATTGCAGCTCTTTCTAGCAATAAATTATCCCAATGTTCGGTTCCTTTCCATAAAACATTTTTCATTTGTTTTAATGCCGCTGGATTGTAATTGGCTAATTTTAAAGATAAGATATCAATTTCTTTATCCATTTCATCAATTGAATCAAAAACACGCGCAAACAGTCCTTTTTCTTTTGCCCAATACGCATTATGCCATTGGGTTGCGTTTATGGCAAGTTCACTTAAAGTGGCAATTCCCATTTTGCGTTCAATGGCGGGTGCAATGACAAAAGGGCCAATTCCGATGGTAAATTCTGATAATTTAATGGCAGCTTGTGTTGTTGCAAAACAATAATCTGTTGCTGCTAAAAGTCCGACTCCGCCACCCACTGCTTTTCCTTGCGCTCTACCAATAATAAGTTTTGAACTTTTTCGCATGGCATTTATCACTTGGGCAAATCCGCTAAAAAATGCCAAACCATCTTTTTCATTGTTGATGGCAATCAATTCATCAAAAGAAGCGCCGGCACAAAAAGTGTCATTATTTTCACTTTTTAAGATGATTACATTTACTGCAGAATTACGATCTAACTGAACAATTGCATCTGCCAGTTGTTTTAATAAATTGGAAGGTAAGGCATTACTTGCTGGATGGTAAAAGCTAAGAGTCGCTATTTGATATTCAATAGTAAGGGTAATATTTCCTGATTCCATATTTTATATTACTGATGATTAATAAAAGCATTTTATTTTTAGGCAATTTAGTATTATTTCTTTGAATATAGTATATTTGTGACCGTTTTGGGGGCGTAGCTCAGTTGGCTAGAGCGTTTGACTGGCAGTCAAAAGGTCGACGGTTCGATTCCGTTCGTCTCCACAACTTTTTTTAATATTGCCTTTTTTAAAATCTCTCATTTTTTTTCTACTATAGTTAAATGCTATTCTGCTGTTTTTTTTCTTATTTTTTTAGGCGATAATAATCCAAAAAAAGAAATAAAAACCATTCAATTACCTTCTTTTCATGAATATTAAAATACCATCGGTTTGTATTTTCCAACCATCTGCAAACCAATTGTATCCATACATATATTTAGCAATATTGGTATGTTTTAATAATTATATTTGATAAGTTATTAATCAGAATATTTTATAGCATTATAAATTCCCTCTATTGTATGAAAATAAAGTATCTACTTTTCGCCATGGTGTTTTGCTCCATAAAAATGATCGCTTTTGAAAAAGATTCCCTTTCTTCCCCTAAAAAATTTCCTGCAATTGTTATTGAATTAGACGCCTACTCTGGCAAATTAATTGATGTTGCAGCGGCTTATCGCACCAATTCTAATCATTTTGATTCTTATTATACACTAGCCAAAAAAAATTACACCAAAAAAGACTTTAAAGCGGCTATTACAGAATTTGAAACCCGCGTAAAATACAATCCTTTAGATATAGAAAGTTATGTGCTAAGAGGTCTGTCTAAAGATTTATTAAAAGATTATGAAGGCGCCGTTAACGATTTTTCATTAGCACTTGAATTTAACTCCAAAAACGCCAATATTTATTTTCACCGTGGTTTCTCTAATATGGGAATGCGCGCCGATGAAAACGCTAAAAATGATTTTACACAAGCCATTACCTTAGATCCACAATATGCAGATGCTTATTTCTTTAGAGGTGTCGTTAATTTACGACTTAAAAACGAAGATGAAGCTCGAAAAGATTTGATAAAAGCGATGGAATTAGGCAACAATGAAGCAACTGCTTATATTACGAAATTTACTAACTAACCTATATTAATTTTTTCTAAAGAGGACTTTTGTCCTCTTTTTTATTGGATAAAAATGCGATGGTCTTTTCAACAACTGTTGCCATTGCCGCACTTAATTCATCTTTATTAAAAGGATGTTGAATATCAAAAGTGTGATTGGCATTTTCTATTAAACACAATTCACTTTGCAGATTCCAAGCGTGTAACTGATGGGCTTCAGTTACCGAAACCGATTCATCTTGCAAACCATGAATTATTAAAAATGGAATGCTCAATTTTTCAACAGCAGTTTTAATGGTTAAGCGTTTTTCATATTGTTTAAAATCTTGGTAATATTGAAAATAATGGGGCATTTGTTGTTTGGTTCTGGCATTTATTACATAAAAAACACCTTCTTTTTCCCATTTTATTAGGGCTTCCTTTTTAGGAAATCTATTGGCAAAGTTGGAAACGCCTGCCCATGAAACTACTTTTGTAATCTTACTGTTTTCGGCAGATTTAAGTGTTACAATTCCGCCTGCTCTTGAGTGTCCAATTAAATAAATGTTAGATTTATCTATTTCATTTAGATATTGTTCAGTGTTTAAAACAAAATCAATAACACTTTCTAAATCATCTAATTCTTTGGAATAGTTGTTATTTCCAAAAGCTTCTAAATCTGGAAAATCTATCGGATTATCAACTGTTCCACCGTTATGAGAAAAGTTAAATTTGACGAAGAAAAAATTGTTATCAGCAAATTCTTGCGCTACTAAATTCCAAGCGCCCCAATCTTTAAAACCTTTGTAACCATGACAAAATATAACAATGGGTTTTTGTTGCTGATTTTCTCTGTAAAAAATATCGGTTATGATGGGTTTTTGATGTTTGCCATCGATTAAAATATTTTTGATAATTTTCATATCGTGATTTTCGTTTTTTAAAGTTAGCAAACTCAAATTTATAAAATCAAAAACTTTAATTTCATCCTTTAAAATAGTTGTTTTCTTTTGTTACAAATGGTGTGTTTGGGTCTAAAATCTCCAAAATTAATTGCTTAATTTCATCCATAAATGGCTCCAATTTCACCAAGGTAATATCGTTGTCTTTTCCTCTATAAACATCACTGATATTCACTTTTATAAAGCCATCACTTAAGTTTTTAAAAGAAATATTACCACAAACAACCGATTGATGACAGGTATTTTCGTGCTGTTTTAAAAACATAAAAGCGTATAACAACAACTGCAATGATTTACTCTTTTTTTCATCGGTTCGTATTTTATCAAATTGACTGATTTTAAGATCAGCACTGCTTACCTTTCCGGTTTTATAATCAATAATCCTGATTTGATTGTTAAATTTGTCAATCCTGTCAACGTTTCCTTTTAAAACTATCGGAAAATCTAATTCATCTAAATGAAGTTCTGTTAAGAGTGTTTTTTCTAAATCTACAACAGTAATTTTATGGTTGTTATGAAGGTCGTCCAATTCTATATCAAGTATTAATTGAATATATTTTCTAGCAACTTCGGTCATTAATTTATTTTTACCAGTTTGTAATTCTCCTTTTTTAAAATATTTTACAAACTGTTTTTCCAATTCATCAACCGATTTCTTTTTCATCAAATTAAGCGCATCTTCAGTTAAATTTGAAGCGATTAATGGTTCATAAAGATCTTTTAAAGTTTCATGGATAATGGTTCCAAAAGTACTGGCTTCCATGGTTTCTTCGAGTTCTTGCAACGCTTCTATACCAAGTACATAGCGCTGGTAAAATTCCATTGGATTTCTTACATAAGTAGTCAAAGCTGAGGGTGAAATACCGCGTTTCAATTTATCTTTTATTTTTTCAATTATTTCTGCCGTTTTCGCTACTTCAAAAAGTTGTATCGGATAGTTGGTTACCGCTGGCGAGATGATAATTTGTTCCATTTCTGGATGTATAATTTCTAACTGCGTTAAAAACCTGCTTTTTTCACTGGCGCCTAAAGAATCTACTTCGCTATTGTATATTAAGTACGTATTTTCTGCACGTTGTAACAATCTAAAAAAGTGATAGGAAAAAATTAAATCACGTTCAATAAAAGTGGGTAAATCAAAATGTTTTTTGATATCAAAAGGAATAAACGAGCTGTCTTTATTTCCAGAAGGCAAAATACCTTCATTTACACTGGTTATAATCAGGGTTTTAAAGTCTAATGCACGCGATTCTAAGACACCCATCATTTGCAATCCGTTTAAGGGTTCTCCTTGAAATGAAAGTTGTTCAATTTTTACCAATTGATTGAAAAGTTTTTGAAGAATATCAACAGAAATTACTTCTTTATAAGTATCATTTAAAAAATCTAATTCTTGAAATACGGTGTTAAATCGCAAAATATATTCTCGGTCTAATCCGAAATTTACTTTTAAAAGTTCGTGTATTAAGTTGATAATTGCTTTCAAAATTTGTGATACATTTTTAGTAGCATCCTCAAAAAATGAATTTAAAACAGCGGCATTTTCTGCAAAATAATGATTTATAAATTCTTGTATTTCTTCTTTAGAAAGAAATAATTTATTTTGATTGATGATATTTTCTTGAAAATATAAATCTAAAGTTTGCAAATCTTTATGGGCTAATTTTGTTAAAAAAGATTGCTTAAAAAAACTGACAACATCATTAAAATAATAGATAGATTTTGATTTATTTTCTTTGTTCTTTTGATGGATTAATAAAAATAAGCTTTCAAATAAATGTCTAACTGGCACTAAATTTAAAGGCAAACCCATGGTAACATTTACTTGTTTTACCTGTTTTGGCAAAGAATTTAGCGCAACTGTTAATAAATTTTCATCGGCTAAAACCAATGCAACTTGATTAAAATTAGGCAATTGTTGCAATATTTCTCCGGCATATTTTAATTGTGAAATCTTTTTCGGAATTCCAATAGTTTGTATTTTATTGGTGGAAGTTTGATTTTCATCAACCCATAAAAACGGATTGGTTTTGTAATAATTCCAGGTTTCTTTGTATTTTTTTAAAAAGTGACCAATTTTAAATTTCGATTCTAACATTTCTTGGTTTATATCCCAATAAACAGTCGCTAAATTATGTGCTAAAAGTTCTTGAAATAGCATTTCTTCTGCTTTATTTAAGGCATTAAAACCCGCAAAAACAAAATATTGTTCTTGATGATTGTTGATAAAATTTTGAATATTTTGAACCGCTTCTCTATAAAGCATTCCTTGATATCCAATTTTTTTTTCTAAAAGATGTTGATTAAGTTGGGTGTAATAGGTGTAGAGGTAATCAAAAAAAGTGAGATAATTGGTTGTAAGAGGCGTTTTAGGTGTCCAATCTTCAATTCGTTTTAAATCGCTTAAATTTTGAAAAATGGTTTGTGGTGAAATTAAATGTCGGTCAATTTCATTAAAATCATTTAAAGCGATGCTTGCCCATTCGTAAAATTTATCAAAAGTATCGGGTTCTTTTTTATAATTGATTTTATAAATATGATAAAATTCGAACAACAATTGCATATTGTTAGCCAATTGCAACTCAGAAACTTCTACAATAAATTCTTCAATGCTAATAATTTTAGGTAAAAAAGTAGTTGTTTTAACTTGATTTTTAAATGCTTCTTTGACAAACAAACCAGCTCTATGCGATGGTAAAATAATGGTTAGTTGTGTTAGCGGACTGTTTTTTTGAAGAATATTTTCAACTACTTTTGAAATAAAGGATTGCATAGATTTTTTTTTAGTTCTATAAAAGTAAAAAAGCCTTTCCAATTGAAAAGGCTTTTAAACAATTTAATTTTTTTATTTATTTATTGTTTGCTAACTGTAATAAATACTTTTCTGTTTTTAGAATATTCTTTACCTATGATTTCACCTTTACCAACAGCATTGATAGTTACATCTTTAAAAACATTGTTTTTCAATAATAAATCTCTCACATTTTCAGCTCTATTTTTAGATAGATTTTTATTTAATCTTTCTGCCCCTTCTTCGCTTGCAAATCCTTCAATATCAATTGTAATATTATTTACCTTTGATTTAAAATCTTCAACTTCTTTAATAAAATTTTGTAAACTTTCTGAGTTTTCCAATTTTTTACTTGCTACTATTTTAGCGCTACCTTGTTTAAAGTTATCAACTGTAAAAGGAGCTAAAACTGGCCAAGGACAGCCATTGTTTTCTTTTGGACCTGCAACAGTTGGGCATTTGTCGTCTTTATCTAAAACGCTATCGCCGTCTGTATCTGGCCATGGGCAACCTTTATTTTCTTTTGGACCTGCAACAGTTGGGCAAGCATCATCTTTATCTATTAAACCATCGCCATCGGTATCAGGACAACCATTGTTGGCTTTAGTTCCTTTTTCTTTCGGACAGCCATCTTTATTATCAGGTATTCCATCTCCGTCAGTATCTGGGCATCCTTGAAATTCTGGCAAACCGGCTATTGTAGGACAATCGTCTTCTGAATCTTGGATTCCATCACCATCAGTATCTGGACAACCTTTAAACTGAGGTAAACCTGGAACTTCTGGGCATAAATCAAATTTGTCATAAATTCCATCTTTATCGGTATCTTTTCCACCAAATTTAATTACCAATCCAGCTGAATGTTGCCAATGGTTTTCATTTAAAATAAAATTATTAAAAACGCGTTTCCCTGCTGTTTGGAAGTTAAAACCAATGTGATTCGTTACCCATAAGTTCATTCCAGCGCCAGCATTAAAGGTTCCGGCTCCTTTATTGTCAACCCAAGTATGACCACCACCTACAAAAATGTATGGGTCAAACCATTTAGTATCACCAATTAGGCCGTTTATATCATATTTGATATGACCATCAACTGCTACAAAAGTTACAGCGGCAATAGTTGTTCCGTTGTTTTTGGTAATTTCATTTAAAGTTCCGGCTACTTCAAAAGTAAAACCATCTTCTAAATATCTAGCAATGCTAAATTTTGAGATGGATGGAATAACATTCCATTGTTTAGTTTTAAGAAAATCTGTTCTGTTATTTGGGTTGTGAATAGCATTTGCTCCAAAACCAATTGCCCAAGGGTTATTAGCATCCTGTGCATTTAAATTACTCAGGGCTGCCGTAAAAATTAATACAAAAAATAAGGTAATTTTCTTCATGTTTATTATTATTTATTTAGTTATTCTTAAAAAAAGCCACTCAATTGAGTGGCTTTTTCATCAATTATTAAAATGTTTATTTTTTAAGTGTTATTTCAGTACGTCTGTTGTTTGCTTTTCCTGCTTTTGTAGCATTCGTGTCAATTGGCATACTTTCTCCATAACCAACAGTTGTAAATCTATCAGCATTAATACCATTTGAAATTAAATAATCTTTAACGGCACTTGCTCTTCTTTCAGATAATAATTGGTTTGATTTATCAGACCCAACACTATCAGTATGACCAGCAATTACGAAATCAGCTTCTGGATATTCTTTAAATATTGTAGTCATTGTTTTTAAAATATCAAAAGCATCTTTTTGGAAAGTTGCTTTACCAGTTTCAAATAAAATAGTTTTTGCATAAGTGTTTAATGTAGCCATAACTTCTACAGTTGGAACTAATGGACAACCATTATTAGATGCAGGGCCTTTTACAGTTGGACATTTGTCGTCTTTATCTAAAACGCCATCTCCGTCTGAATCTGGCCATGGGCAACCTTTATTAGCTGCTGGACCCGCTACTTTTGGACAAGCATCTTCTTTATCAATAACGCCATCTCCGTCTGTATCAGGACACCCTCTGTTAGCTTTTGTTCCTTTATCATTTGGACAAGCATCGTCTTTATCTGGAATACCATCACCATCAGTATCAGGACAACCGTTGAAAGCTGCTAAACCAGCTACATTTGGACAAGCATCGTCTTTATCTGGAATACCATCACCATCAGAATCTGGACAACCATTAAATGCTGCTAAACCAAACACGTCTGGACAAGCGTCATCTTTGTCATAAATACCGTCTTTATCGGTGTCTTTACCTCCAAATTTAATTACTAAACCTGCTGAATGTTGTAAATGATTTCCTTCTAAATAGAAATCATTAAACACATGTTTTCCTGCTGTTTGGAAATTTAAACCAACGTTTTCGTTAAACCAAAGATTAAATCCTGCACCAGCATTAAAAGTTCCTGCACCGTTTGAATCTACTAAAGTATATCCACCGCCTAATAACATATAAGGATCAAAGAAACTAGTTTTTCCAATTATGTTGTTAAGATCGTATTTGAAATGACCATCAAAAGAGAAAAAAGTAACTGAAGGAACTGTTAATTGCCCTTTTTTGGTTAATTCATTGATAGAGGCAGATGCCTCGAAGGTAATACCATCATCAATATACTTTCCAACACTTACTCTAGAAATAGAAGGAATTACATTCCAGTCCTGAACTCTAATATAAGCTTTTTGAAATGGATCTTTTGTAAATTTCACGCCCGACATCGGATCGTGAACAGCGTTCGCTCCAAATCCTATTACCCAAGGATTGTTTGCATCTTGTGCAAGTAAATCATTTGCTCCAATAATCATCAAAGCAAAAATGAAGAGTTTAATTTGTTTCATTTTCTTAAATTTTAGTTTATCTTTAGTAAAAATAATATGAATTTTTCATTCAGCAAACACAAATATATAAAAATTTGTTAGATTTATTAAAAATACGGTAAATTAAGGTATAATTTCTAGTTCTTTACCCACTTTTACAAATGAACTGATAGCTTTATCTATGTTTTCTCTAGAATGTGCGGCTGATAATTGCACTCTAATTCTTGCTTTTCCTTTGGCAACTACCGGAAAAAAGAAGCCAATTACATAAATTCCTTCGTCTAATAATTTATTAGCCATGGTTTGTGCTAATTTGGCATCATATAACATAACCGGAACGATGGCAGAATCGCCCTCAACTATATCAAAACCGGCAGCTTTCATTCCTTTTTTAAAATACTCAGTATTTTTTTCCAATTTATCTCTTAAACTGGTATCATTTGAAAGTAATTCAAATACTTTTAAAGAAGCTCCAACAATTGCAGGCGCTAATGAATTGGAAAATAAATACGGTCTGGAACGCTGACGCAATAATTCAATAATTTCTTTTTTACCAGTTGTGTATCCGCCCATTGCGCCACCCAATGCTTTTCCTAAAGTTCCGGTTATGATATCAACGCGGCCCATTACATTTTTGAGTTCTAATGTTCCTCTTCCTGTTTTTCCTATAAATCCGGCAGCATGACATTCATCAACCATCACCAAAGCATCGTATTTATCGGCTAAATTGCAAATTTCATCTAGTTTTGCAACGATGCCATCCATAGAAAAAACACCATCAGTAACAATTATTTTAAATCGATGTTGTTTTTTGTTGGCTTCAATCAATTGCTCTTCTAATGAAGCCATGTCATTATTTTTATAGCGATATCTACCTGCTTTACATAAACGAACACCATCAATAATAGAAGCGTGGTTTAATTCATCAGAAATAATAGCATCTTCTTCTGAAAATAAGGGTTCAAAAACGCCACCATTGGCATCAAAAGCAGCCGCATATAATATGGTGTCTTCAGTTTGGTAAAAATCAGCAATTTTTTGTTCTAATTGCTTGTGAATATCTTGGGTTCCGCAAATGAATCTTACAGATGACATTCCAAAACCGTGGGTATCCATCGTGTCTTTTGCGGCTTGAATAACCGCAGGATGATTGGACAATCCCAAATAATTATTGGCGCAAAAATTAATTACTTCTTGGCCTGTTGAAATTTTAATCACCGCATCTTGTGAAGTGGTGATAATTCGTTCTGATTTATACAATCCGGCTTCTTTAATTTCTTGAAGTTCGTTTTGTAAATATTCTTTTATTTTTCCGTACATAATTGATATTTTTTACAAATTTAACAATATGAATTGAGAGTTTATCTATTTTAACAGACAAAAGTATTTAGTAAAAATAGAAGGTGTTTTTTTGAGTAGAGATGGAAGATTAAAAAAATCCTCACCACAACCCCCTCCAAAGGAGCGGGAGTTTGATGTTGTAATAATGAGACTTTAGACTAAAAAAAACCTCACCCCAGCCCTCTCCAAAGGAGAGGGGGTTTAATGCTGAAATAATTTTACATCCAATAAATAAAATAGTAATAATCAGTAATGAAAATGAAAATCTATAAAAAAATAGTCTTAAGTCTTTTAGCGTCAAAACTAAATAACTTCTTTCACCTCAATCTTTTCATTGGTATAAACCAACAATTTGGATTCTATTAAAAAACCCATTTTCTGAATATAAAATGCGTAATTATTAATTTGATTTTGATGTTCTTGCATTTCTTTTCCGGTCTTATAATCTATAATGGTGGCTTTATTTTGATGGTTGATTACAATTCTGTCTGGTACAATAATTTCACCAGAATCTGTCAGAATCTCGCGCTCATTAAAAATAGTTAAATTGGGCTGGTAATATACTTTTAGTTGCGGGTGATTTACAATCTGCAGTATTTGATGTCCAATTTTATCTTTTTCATCAAAGTTTATCAAACCGCTATTTTGGGCAAATTTCAACGCACTTTCAACATCATCTTCCGTATTAATTTGCGCTAATAACTGGTGTATTTTATTGCCATAAATAGCGGCTTCTTGTAATGAAGTGCCCCAAAATTTGGAAGTTGTAGTAACAATATTAACTTGTTTTTCTGACAAGGAAGCGCCAATATATTGTTGTTGTAAAATTGTTTTTACCTGATTATCAGAAGTTAATACTGTTTTATTAGTGGCAGAAATCCACTTTTTAGGATTGCCAATTTCATAATAATCCTGATTTTTCGTATCCTGATTTTGGATAAAACTTTTTAACAAATCACTGTAATATCTTATTTCGTCTTTTTCTTTTTTAATTTCAGAAATCACGTATAACTGCTCAACAGCTCTGGTAAAAGCAACATACAATAAGTTAAAATTATCGAGCGCTAATTCGTCTTGTCGTTCGCGGTAAAGTTGCGCGCCTAGGGATCCAATTTTCAACAATTGTTGAGACATCGGCACTTTCATCGTTGGCAAACCATTGAAATCATTTTCTGGAAGTGACGATATCCAAGTCTGACCTTTTATTTCTTTTCTGATTTCCAAATCGAATGGAAAAATAACGATCGGAAACTCTAATCCTTTAGCTTTATGAACAGTCATAATTCTGACCGCATCGATATTTTCTGGTGCGATAATGCTCAAATCTTTTTTTTGCAATTCCCATTCTGCTAAAAATCCCTGAAGATTGTTCATTTCTTTGGATTGAAAATCGAGCACAAAATCTAAAAAATACTGAATATAAGCATCCGAATTGGGCGCTAAACTAAATACTTGAATCAGATATTCAACCGCTTCATACAACGATTTTTGGAAAAATATAGCGCTGTTAAAATCGATGTAAAAGTTGGTTAATTTTTTAAAGAAAGCATTTAAATTTAAGTTGATGAGCGGTTTTACAAAATCGTGAAAGGAAGTTGTAATTCCGATATGTTGATACAAAAATGATGCAACCCTAAATTGGATGGGCTGATTTAAAGGTTGATGTAAATACGTCAATAAATTGATGATAAAATCTACTTTTTCAGAATTGGCTATCAACAACGATTCTGATGAAACCACTTGGATTCCTTCATTGATTAAATAATTGGCCACCGCAACGCCTTGTTTGTTTTTTCGGACTAAAATACAAACCTCATTTTTATTAAAATTGGGGTCTAAATCATCTAAAATCGATTTTATTTTTCTCAAATACGGCTCCACATTATCTTCGTCATCCTCCTCTTTTTCCACAAAAGAAATTTGCACATAACCGCCATCATTTTGATTTTTAACTAATTGATTTACGGTATTTAAAAATAAATTCTGATGATTTTCATTGGTTAAATAGGGGGCGATATGACTAAAAAAATCATTGTTAAAATGAACCACCGTTTTAAAACTTCGGTAATTGGTTTCTAAATATTGGATGTTTTTTTCAATCATAAACGGATTGCTTCCATCCATTATTTCCTCTGCTGTAAGGGTGATAAATTGCTCGGTTTTGCCACCACGCCAACGATAAATAGATTGTTTGGCATCGCCCACTAACATTAAACTTCCTCCTTCTTGTGAAAGTGCATTTTCTATAAGCGGAATCAAATTTTGCCACTGTAAGGCAGAGGTGTCCTGCATTTCATCTATAAAATAATGGCGAAATTTGGAGCCCAATTTTTCATAAATAAACGGTGCCGGCTGATCTTTAATTTCATCGCTGATTAACTGATTGAATTCGGCACTCAGCAACAAATTCTTGTCTACTTTTAATTGTTGAAGTTCTTTATTTAAATGATTTAAAACGGCATAAGCCGAAATGTTTTTAGAAACCAACATCGCCAAAATATAGTTTGGATGTTCTTGTTCGAAAAGTTGCTTACTTTGTTCATAAATCGCTATCAATTGGCTGGCAATTCCATCAATTACGGCCATTTTATCAGCCGATAAACTCTTGCTATACAAAATTCCTGCTGCAATATTTTTACCCAATCTTCCATCAAAAGTGATGGTATTTTGTCCGCTTTTAAAATCGATTAATTTTTTAAAATAGTTGGGTAAATCGCTGTTGTTAAAATTGCTTTCAACGCCATTTTCTATCATTAATTTCAAGCCCGTTTCTCCTAAACTTTTAAACTGGTTTTCGAGTTGTTTTTGTTGTTTAAAAAGCTTTTTGCTCAGCGTTTTAAATTGTTGTAAATCAAAATGGGTGGTTTGTTGAAAGTGAATTCTGTCTGACTCATTCAGCAAAACCTTTGCATTTTCTTTAATGATTTCCGAAAAATCCCAAGATTTATTATCTTCAATATTTTGGAGGGCGTAATCAATTAAAAAAT
>CAMTWE010000007.1:0-18239 GCA_947085395.1 uncultured Bacteroidota bacterium
CGTCTGTATTGTCCGCCAACTAAAAATAGTGCTTCCGTAATTTGTCCGATAGAACACACTTTAGCAGCTTCTATTAAACAATCAAATACATTTTCATTTTTTAATGCGGCCTCTTTTATTTGTTGTATGCGCAATGCTGCAATTTCTTTATTTCCATGATGCAATTGCGCAATCATTTCAATTTGATATAGCTTTTCTATTTCAGTAGCTCTAATCACTTCTTGCGGTTGTACTGTTGGTGATCCTTTGCTGTTTAAAAAAGTATTTACGCCAATAATTGGATATGCTCCATTGTGTTTGAGCGTTTCATAATACAAACTTTCATCCTGAATTTTAGAGCGCTGGTACATGGTTTCCATCGCACCTAAAACACCGCCACGTTCATTAATTCTGTCGAATTCTGCATAAACGGCTTCTTCAACTAAATCAGTTAAATCTTCAATAATAAAGGCGCCCTGAATCGGATTTTCATTTTTAGCCAAACCTAATTCTTTGTTGATAATCAACTGAATAGCCATCGCTCTACGAACCGATTCTTCTGTCGGAGTGGTAATGGCTTCATCATACGCATTGGTGTGCAGTGAGTTGCAATTATCGTAAATGGCGTATAAAGCTTGCAATGTTGTTCGAATATCATTAAAATCTATTTCTTGCGCATGTAAAGAGCGACCAGAAGTTTGAATATGGTATTTCAGCATTTGTGCGCGTTCATTGGCGTGGTATTTATTTTTCATCGCTTTAGCCCAAATTTTTCTTGCCACTCTTCCGATTACCGCATATTCTGGGTCAATTCCGTTAGAGAAAAAGAACGATAAATTAGGTCCAAATTTGTTGATGTCCATGCCGCGCGATAAATAATACTCCACATAGGTAAATCCGTTTGCCAAGGTAAACGCCAATTGTGAAATAGGATTGGCACCGGCTTCGGCAATATGATATCCTGAAATTGAAACAGAATAAAAGTTTCTGATATTATTATGGATGAAATATTCTTGCACATCGCCCATTAATTTTAAGGCAAATTCAGTAGAAAATATACAGGTATTTTGTGCTTGATCTTCTTTTAAAATATCGGCTTGTATGGTTCCGCGAACATTGCAAAGGGTATTTTGTTTGATGGTTTCATAGACTTCTGCTGGCAAAACTTCATCACCGGTTACGCCTAATAAAAACAATCCTAAACCATTATTTCCTTCGGGTAAATCGCCCTGATAAGCGGGTCTTTTAACGCCTTTTTGTTTATAAATTTTTACTATTTTTTCTGATACTTCCTTTTCTAATTTGTGTTGATGGATGTATTTTTCACATTCTTGATCAATGGCAGCATTCATAAAAAATCCTAACATGATAGAAGCTGGACCGTTGATGGTCATAGAAACCGATGTCATTTCATTGGTTAAATCAAAACCAGCATACAATTTTTTGGCATCATCTAAACAACAGATAGAAACACCAGAATTTCCAATTTTACCGTAAATATCGGGTCTTATATGCGGGTCATTTCCGTACAAAGTTACACTGTCAAAAGCAGTAGAAAGTCTTTTTGCGGGCATTCCTAAACTCACATAATGAAAGCGTCGGTTGGTGCGTTCTGGTCCGCCTTCACCGGCAAACATACGCGTTGGATCTTCTCCCGTTCGTTTAAAAGGGAAAAGTCCGGCTGTAAAAGGAAATTCTCCCGGAACATTTTCTTGTAAATTCCATAACAAAATATCGCCCCAAGATTCGTAACGTGGCAATGAAATTTTTGGAATATCGGTTTGTGATAAAGATTTAGAATGGGTATCAATATGAAATTCTTTGTTCCGAACTTTATACGAATAAACTGGATTTTTATATTTCAATTTTTTTTCTTCCCAATGCATGATAATTTCCCAATTGCGCGGATTCAAATCCATTTTGATACGGGTAAATTCTTTCAGCAATAAAGTCGCAATCTGATTTTTTTCTTCCTCATTTTTCAACAAGTTAAAAACTGATGCTTCATCAACTCCGTGAATTATTAATGGAATTTTTTGATTGCAAAGTATTTCAATGGTTTTATGAATACCATAAAGTTGTTGTGCAATATTTTTTTGATTTTCACTCCATTGATTGTATTTGCGATTGTTTTCAGTAATTTCTGATAAATAACGCGTTCTATTGGTTGGAATGATGAATTTTTTTTCGGTGGTTAATTGAACTTTTGACATAGAACTGTCAAAATGTGTAGTGGTTTTTTCGTTGATTTTATCAACAATTGCGCGGTATAAAATATTAGTTCCTGGATCGTTAAACTGTGAAGCCATCGTTCCAAAAACCGGTAGCGTTTCCAACTCTTGTTCCCAAAGTTGATGGTTGCGTTGGTATTGTTTTTTAACATCACGCAAAGCATCTAAAGCGCCTCGTTTGTCAAATTTATTAATGGCAATTACATCTGCAAAATCAATCATATCAATTTTTTCCAATTGGGTAGCAGCGCCAAATTCTGGTGTCATCACATAAAGTGCCACATCAGAATGATCCATAATTTCGGTATCAGACTGGCCAATACCAGAAGTTTCTAGAATAATTAAATCAAAATTGGCTACTTTCAAAATTTCAAGCGCAGTATCTACATGTTTAGAAAGTGCTAAATTTGCTTGTCTGGTTGCCAACGAACGCATATAAACCCGTGGATTGTTGATGGAGTTCATTCTAATTCTATCGCCTAAAAGTGCACCGCCCGTTTTGCGTTTAGACGGATCTACACTTATAATTGCAATTGTTTTCTCGGGAAAATCATTAATAAATCTTCTAACCAATTCATCAACCAAAGATGATTTTCCTGCGCCTCCAGTTCCGGTAATTCCCAAAACAGGCGTTGTGATTTCTTTGGCAATTTCTTTAATTTTTTGTAAAATAGTTTGATGTCTTTCTGGGTAATTTTCAGCAGCAGAAATCAATTGTGCAATGGCATTGTAATTGTTGGAAATCACATCATCCAAAGAAAAAGGATAATCAAATCCAGTTGGATAATCACTTTGAGAAACCAAATCATTGATCATTCCTTGAAGCCCTAACGACCTTCCATCATCCGGAGAATAAATGCGCGAAACACCATAATTTGTTAATTCTTCAATCTCATCAGGAAAAATAACACCACCGCCACCACCAAAAACTTTGATTTGTGGCGCTCCTTTTTCGCGCAATAAATCGAGCATGTATTTAAAATATTCAAGATGCCCACCTTGATAAGAGGTAAGCGCAATGGCATTGGCATTTTCTTGAATTGCAGTATTTACGACTTCATCTACAGAGCGGTCATGACCTAAGTGAATTACCTCAACACCAGTTGCTTGTATAATTCTGCGCATGATATTGATGGTTGCATCGTGTCCATCAAACAAAGATGCGGCCGTAACGATTCTGATTTTATGGGTTGGAATATAGGGTTGTATCGGTTTCATTGTTGAAAATTGAAAATCTAGGCGCAATTTACAATATTATAATCAATTGGATGAAAAGTAGTATTTTAAAAAAGAGTAGGATTTTCGTGTTTTTAAATAATTTAGATTTGCTTCATGTTGATACGCTTCTTTTTCAAAACTGATGTTTTTATAGGCCTTTATCCATGATTTATATCGGATAAAATTCAAACAAAATTCTAAAATATACCATAAAAAAAAGCCGATAATTAGCAATTCTACTTGTTGTTTTAAGTGAATTTTTTCGTGGTTGATGAGCGTAGTATTTAATTTATCAACTTCATTTCTGATTAAAATAAACGGGTAAATGGTAATAGCACTAAAGCGCTTTGGTATATAATAAAGTAACTTAACATTCATGGTTATTGAAATTCAATTTAATATAATCTGAAAACAAAATCTTATAATGAAAAAATGTAAATTTGTGCTATAAAAATACGAAGAAAATGACTTTTCAAGAAGAAATATTACTTGGAATTCCAACTGAATTACCATCGCCAAAAAAATATGATATTAACATCAATCATGCACCAAAACGCAAAGATATTTTAACTGTTGATGAAAAAAAGTTAGCCATAAGAAATGCGTTGCGCTATTTTAATCCAAAACATCACAGCATTTTAGCACAAGAATTTGCGAAAGAATTGGAAACTTATGGACGTATTTATATGTACCGATTTCATCCCAATTATGAATTAAAAGCGCGACCAATACAAGAATATCCTGGAAAATGTGACCAAGCGAAAGCCATTATGCACATGATTCAAAATAATTTGGATCATGCCGTGGCACAACATCCGCACGAATTGATAACCTACGGAGGAAACGGCGCCGTATTTCAAAATTGGGCGCAGTATTTATTGACCATGCAATATTTGGCTGATATGACCGAAGATCAAACGTTGACGATTTATTCTGGACATCCAATGGGATTATTTCCATCACATAAAAATGCACCCAGAGTAGTGGTCACTAACGGAATGGTGATTCCTAATTATTCAAAACCTGATGATTGGGAAAAATTTAATGCCTTGGGAGTTTCGCAGTACGGACAAATGACTGCAGGAAGTTATATGTATATCGGTCCGCAAGGAATTGTGCACGGAACCACCATTACGGTTTTAAATGCGGGTAGAAAAATTGCTAAAAATGGTGAAGATTTAGCCGGTAAATTATTTTTGACTTCCGGTTTGGGCGGTATGAGCGGAGCGCAACCTAAAGCCGGAAATATCGCAGGTTGTATCACGGTTTGTGCCGAAATCAACCCGAAAGCAGTTTATACGCGCCACTCTCAAAAATGGGTAGATGAGGTTATTACGGATTTGGATCAACTGGTAAAACGGGTTAAAAAAGCTAAAGAAAATAAGGAAATTGTTTCCATTGCCTTTCAGGGAAACATAGTAGAGGTTTGGGAAAAATTTGCTGAAGTAGAATTGTATATCGATTTGGGTTCAGATCAAACTTCGCTACACAATCCGTGGGCAGGTGGTTATTATCCTGTTGGATTGACTTTAGAGGAATCCAATCAAATGATGGTTGAAAATCCAGTAAAATACAAAGAAAAGATTCAGGAATCACTTAGAAGACAAGCAGATGCCATCAATATTCATACCGCTCGTGGCACTTATTTCTTTGATTACGGAAATGCCTTTTTGTTAGAAGCCGGAAGAGCCGGAGCATCCGTTTTTGCTGCGGATGGCATTCATTTCAGATATCCTTCCTATGTAGAAGATATTATGGGACCTATGTGTTTTGATTTAGGTTTCGGGCCTTTTAGATGGGTTTGCACCAGCGCACTGCCAGAAGATTTGGATAAAACGGATGCCATTGCGACTAAAGTTTTGGAGGAATTGATACAAGAATCGCCTGTTGAAATTCAGCAACAAATGAAAGATAATATCAAATGGATCAAAGAAGCCAAGAAAAATAACTTAGTAGTGGGTTCACAAGCGCGTATTTTATATGCTGATGCTACCGGACGGATGAAAATTGCAAAAGCTTTTAATGATGCCCTTAAAAATGGTGAAATTTCAGCACCAATTGTCTTAGGAAGAGATCATCATGATGTTTCAGGAACCGATTCGCCTTATAGAGAAACTTCTAATATTTACGATGGATCTCGTTTTACAGCCGATATGGCCATTCAAAATGTAATTGGAGACAGCTTTAGAGGCGCCACTTGGGTATCGATTCATAACGGTGGTGGAGTTGGCTGGGGCGAAGTGATTAACGGGGGCTTTGGTATGGTTCTTGATGGAAGTTTAGAAGCTGAAAAGCGCTTAAAATCAATGCTTTTCTGGGATGTGAACAACGGAATTTCACGCAGAAGTTGGGCAAGAAATGAAGGAGCCGAATTCGCCATTAAAAGAGCAATGGAACAAGAGCCACAACTCAAAGTTACCCTTCCCAATAAAGTGGATGATGCAATTTTGAATAATCTATTTTAAAATTAAATATCATGAAACGTTTTTCTATCATTTTTATTCTTTTAGTAGTTCTAACATTAGAATCCTGTGTTAGCGTTCGTGTGACTACAGATTTTGATTCCAAAACCAATTTTGCACAATACCAAACCTTTGCTTTTTATAAAAAAGGTATTGACAATGCTGATATTAACGATTTGGATAAGCGTAGAATTATGTACGCCATTGAAGATGAATTGCAGACAAAAGGCATGAAAAAATCGGATAATCCGGATGTGTTGGTCAATATATTTACCAAATCACAAGAAAAAGTAGATGTATACAGCAATATGCATTTTGGTTGGTATCCTTGGTATTACGGACCCGGATTTGGAGTTCAATATGCAAAATACACTGAGGGAACTTTGTTTATAGACATCATCGATGCAGAAAAAAAAGAAATGGTTTGGCAAGGAGCTGGAAGTGGGGCTTTAAACAATTTGACGGGAGTTAAAAAAGAGCAACGTATCAAAGAATTTGTCAAAGAAATTTTGGCAAAATATCCGCCATCAAAAAATTAATTTATGAGCTATAAACGCACTGAACAAAGTGCGTTTTTCATTTTAACCTACAATGTTGGAAGAAGAAAAAGAATTTTATTTTAATGAAAAAGGCTATAAAATATTTACAGCTTATTATCATTTAAAAAGAGGTTATTGTTGTAAAAACGGTTGCAAACATTGTCCGTTTAACTATGATAAGAAAACAGATAGTTTTAGAAAATAATCCCATTTATGAACGCTAATTATTGGTGAAAAATGTATAAACAATTATTTTTAATCATCGTATTTTTTCAACTTACCGCATGTGCGGAATTGCAACAAGTTGTTAATCAGTTACCTAACGGAATGCTGACAAATGAACAAATTGGAAGCGGATTGAAAGAAGCATTAAACAACGGAATTTCAAATCAGGTTTCAACACTTGCTTTAAAAGATGGATTCTTTAAAAATGAGTTGGTTAAGATTTTGCTGCCAGAAGAATTGAAAAAAGTGGATAGTGCGCTTAGAAAAATGGGCTTATCAAATTTAGCTGATGATGGATTAAAATTATTAAACAGCGCCGCAGAAGATGCCGTTGGTGAGGCAATTCCGATATTTAGAGCAGCAATTAAAGACATGAAATTTGCCGATGTAAAAAATATTTTATTGGGTGATAAAAATGCAGCAACCCTTTATTTACAAAAAACAACTAATGCTGAATTGTATCAAAAATTTAATCCCATCATAAATAATTCATTTCAAAAAGTGGGAGCCGATAAGGTTTGGGCTAATTTAATTTCGAGATATAACAGCATTCCGTTTACAGCAGATGTAAATCCAAATCTGACAGATTATGTTACACAGCAAGCGCTGAAAGGCGTATTTACAATGGTAGCAATTGAAGAACTTGAAATTAGAAGTAAGCTAAATAAAAGAACTTCAGATTTACTTCGCCGTGTTTTTGCTTTGCAAGATTAGTTAATCTTTAAAAATCATCAGCAAAATTTAAAGAACTTCGTGCATTTTTTTGAAATAGGGAATCGCTTTTAAAAGTCGAGAACCATACCAACTAAACATCTCTCCTTCAACAAAAACGGTTTTAGCATGATTAGAATGTCTTCCAATTTCAAATGCATGTTCATCATTAAATGGAAAAGGTTCGGTAGGTAATAATATGATTTTAGGATTTCCATCTTTTCTAATATTTTCTATTAAAATCTCTGGATATCGTCCTTTTTCTTCATATACATTGATGAAATTGTTCAGTTTTAGCAAGTCATTGATATAACAATCACCTCCAGCCACCAACCATGGATTTTCCCAAATAAAATAAGCTACTTTTTTACGGGGCAAATATTTGGTGAAATTTTTAAAATCATTTAAATGAAAATTGATTTTTTGAAGCAAGTTTTCCGCTTCAGTCTGACAATGTAATATTTTTCCTAACAAATCAATTAGTTCCAAAGTGTCTTTTATACTGTTGACATCTGCTACAAAAACCGTGGTAATTTTTTCTAATTCGCGCACCATTTCTGCAGTATTTTCTTCTTTGGCGCACAAAATAAAATCTGGATTTAATTGTTTGATGATTTCAAAATCTACTTTTTTGGTTCCGCCAACAATTGTTTTGGTCGATTTTAAATGATACGGATACACACAAAATTGCGTAATGCCAACTAATTTTTTTTCCAATCCTAAATCAACTATTAATTCTGTTAAAGATGGAACTAAAGAAATAATACGCTGAGGTTTTGAGTTAATGGAGATTTCTCTTTGTATTTGATCTGTATAAAGAGGCATATTTAAAAGTTGTTTTTAGATAAAATTGCTGCCATTTTAGTTTGTAAAAGTTGTGCTTTTTCCATCGATTTTTGAGCAAAATCTAACTCATTTCCAGCATAAATAATATCGCGCGATGAATTGATCAACAATCCAACTTGCTGATTTAATCCGTATTTACACACCGCTTCTAAATTGCCACCTTGCGCTCCAACACCCGGAATCAACAAAAAATGATGGGGCACAATTGCTCTAACTTTTTTAATAAATTCCGCTTTGGTAGCGCCAATTACATACATTAAATTTTGCGAATTTTTCCATCTCAAAGATTCTTTTAAAACATTTTCAAACAAGGTTTCTGCAGTTTTGGCAAGTATTTTTTCTTGAAAATTCTGACTTCCTTCATTAGAAGTAAGCGCCAACAAAATGGTAAATTTATTCTCAAAATTTAAGAATGGCTCAACCGAATCAATTCCCATATAAGGCGAAACAGTAATAGCATCAAATTTCATGGCGGTAAAAAATGCTTGGGCGTATTTGCTAGAGGTATTGCCAATATCGCCCCGTTTGGCATCGGCTATTGTAAAAATTTCCGGATGATTTTGATTTAAGTATTCAATGGTTTTTTGCAAAGAAATCCACCCATTTACACCATAAGCTTCATAAAAAGCGGTATTGGGCTTGTAAGCAACCGCCAAATGTTGCGTTGCTTCAATTAGTTGTTTATTGAATTCAAAAATAGGATCTTTTTCTGCTAATAAATGCTTGGGTATTTTAGTTAAATCGGGGTCTAAACCGATGCACAAAAATGATTTTTTTGCTTTAATTTGATGAAACAGTTTGGCTATTGTCATATATTATAAGATGATAGTGCAAAAATAAGCTAATAATTTTATAAAATTAGTGTTTTTAATTGATGAGAAACCCCTAAATTATTCTAATATTTGTATAATAATTAAATAAAAATGTTCCAAAAAGTACTTCAAAAAATGTTTTACGGTTTCCTCACGCTCTTTGGAGTGGTAACTGTCATTTTTTTGTTGTTTAATGTGTTGCCCGGCGATCCTGCCAGAATGATGTTAGACCAACGTGAAGACAGTGAGCAGCTACAAAACATCAGAAAAAAATACGGATTTGACAAGCCCATTTCGCAACAATATTTTTATTATTTAAATGATTTATCGCCCATTTCTTATCACAGTGCCGATGCAAATACCTATACTTTTGTGGGTGCAGAAAAATATCAATCATCTATAAAAATAATCAAAACCAATTCATTTTCTGTGGTATTAAAAGCACCTTATTTGCGAGAATCTTTTCAAAAAAATGGAAAAAAAGTAACAACAATAATTTCAGAAACTTTTCCAAATACGTTTATATTAGCCGTTTCCTCAATTATTTTAGCCCTTGTTTTCGGAATATTTTTAGGCGTATTATCGGCTTTGTATAAAAATACTTTTTTTGATAAATTTTTAGCACTTTTAAGTACTTTAGGCATGAGTATTCCGTCCTTTTTTGCCGCCGTACTTTTTGCCTGGTTTTTTGGCTATGTTTTATATAAATACACCCATTTAAATATGACCGGAAGTTTATATGAAGTAGATGATTTTGGCGAAACTATTTCCATGCAGTGGAAAAATTTAATCTTGCCATCGGTAGTTTTAGGCATTCGTCCGCTGGCGGTAATTGTGCAACTCACAAGAAATTCGTTGTTAGAAGAATTATCCAAAGATTATATCAGAACTGCCAAAGCAAAAGGACTTTCATCCTATAAAATTATTAAAACCCATGCGCTAAAAAATGCTTTAAATCCGGTTGTTACCGCCATTTCTGGTTGGTTTGCATCGCTATTAGCCGGAGCCGTTTTTGTGGAATACATTTTTAATTGGAATGGTTTAGGAAAAGAAATTGTAAACGCCTTAAATACCTTAGATTTGCCAGTTATTATGGGAAGTGTTGTTTTAATAGCGACTATGTTTATAATTATCAATATTTTTGTAGATGTAATTTACACTTGGTTAGATCCGAAATTAAGAGACTAAAATAAATAAAATGAGAAAAAAAATAGTAGCAGGAAACTGGAAGATGCACAATGATTTAGATGCTTCCAAATTATTGGTTAAAAATTTATTACATGAATTTCCCAACAAATTAGAGTTATCAAAGCGAATTATAGTAGCGCCCACCTTTGTAAATCTTCATGCAATAGTTGAAAAGACTAAAAATACCGCCATCGAAGTGGCTGCACAAAATATGCACTTTGCACCAAACGGCGCTTTTACAGGGGAAATTTCTGCAGCTATGTTGCAAGGAATTGGCGTAAATACCGTTATTTTAGGACATTCTGAAAGACGTGCAATTTTTAATGAAACCGATGAAATCTTAGCTAAAAAAGTTGCAACTGCAATCCAAAATAATATGGAAATCATTTTTTGTTTTGGTGAAGTTTTGGAAGATCGCAAATCTGAAAATCACTTTAAAGTAGTTGAAAATCAGCTAACAAAAGCGCTTTTTAATCTAAGTCCAGAAAATTGGAATCAATTAATTTTGGCGTATGAACCCGTTTGGGCAATAGGAACAGGAGAAACTGCATCGCCAGCGCAAGCACAAGAAATGCACTTATTTATCAGAAATTTAATCGCCCAAAAATATTCTCAAGAATTGGCAAATGATGTTTCCATTTTATACGGTGGTAGTGTAAAAGGCAGCAATGCCAAAGAATTATTTTCCAATCCTGATGTAGATGGCGGATTAATTGGCGGAGCGGCTTTAGATGCAAAAGAATTTTCAACGATTATTAAATCAATTTAAAAAAATGAAATGCCCATGATTAAACATTAAACACACAGTGAGTTGATTATTAAGGCGTTCCATACCCTGTCCCGATTTTTCGGGATGACCTTTAAAAAACAGATAAATATAAACAGATGAATTATTTAGAATACGATTTTAAAGTAAATCCGTTAGAACCAGCTGTTGAGATTTTAATTGCAGAATTGGGCGAAGTTGGTTTTGAAAGTTTTGTTGAAAATGAACAAGGTGTTTTGGCATACATCCAACAAGTTGAATGGAACGAAACAGTTTTAGACGAGATTCAGATTTTACAATCCACAGAATTTGAAATTTCGCACAGCTTTAAAATCATTGAACAAGTGAATTGGAATATAGAATGGGAAAAGAATTTTGAACCCATTGATGTAGATGGAATCGTAAGTATTCGCGCGCCTTTTCATGAAAATCCAATGCTAAAATACGATATCGTAATTGAGCCAAAAATGAGTTTTGGAACCGGACATCATGAAACAACGCACATGATGATTCAGCAATTATTGGAAATAGATTTAATTAGTAAAAAAACCCTAGATATGGGTTCTGGAACTGGAATTTTAGCCATTTTTGCAGAGATGCGCGGCGCCAATTTAATTGATGCTATTGATATTGATGAATGGTGTTTTGAAAATGCCATCGAAAATTTAGAACGCAACCATTGTAAACATATTTCGGTTTATCAGGGTGATGTTGCCTTGTTAAAAGATAAAAAATACGATGTAATTATTGCCAACATCAACAGAAATGTATTGTTAGCAGATATGGCACAATATGCGGATTGTTTAAATAATGACGGAATTTTATTGTTAAGCGGATTTTACACCGAAGATATTCCTGTTTTGGAGGCAGAAATGGCAAAATATGGCATAAAATATGATAGTCAAAAAGAACGCAATAATTGGGCATCTTTGCGATGTGTGAAAAAATAATTTTTTATAAGTTTGATTTAATTTGTAATTGAAATGAATAGGAAGATGGTTGAAATGAATACAAAAAGGAAAGAAAAAGAATCGGTTGATGTTTTAGAAAAAGAAGAACTTCAGCACGAATTGGTCTTGTTTAATGATGAGGTAAACACTTTTGATTTTGTGATTGATTCTTTGATAAGTATTTGTGAACATACTGATGAACAAGCACATCAATGTACGTTAATTGTACATTATAAAGGAAAATGTACGGTAAAAACCGGTGAATTATCCGATTTAAAACCCCGATGTTCTAAACTTTTAGAACTCGGACTTTCTGCAGAAATACTATAATATGAAGCCCCTTAAAAAGGGGTTTTTATTTTACCACTCATAAACTTTATGAGCATCCAATTTAATAAATATAAAAAGTAGAATTGTAAAACCGAGAAAAGAAGAGCCACCACCGCTAAAAAATGGTAAAGGAATCCCGATGGTAGGGATTAATCCGATAACCATTCCAATATTAATCATATAGTGGAGAAAAAATATGGAGACAACGCTGTAGCCGTAAACCCTACTAAATTTATTTTTTTGTCTTTCTGCTAAAAAGAATATCCGCAGTAAAAAAGCCGTGAAAAGAATCACAATAACAGTAGTTCCAACAAATCCCCATTCTTCGCCAATAGTGCTAAAAATATAATCGGTATCTTGTTCTGGAACAAATTTACCGCGTGTTCTATCACCATACATAAAACCTTTACCAATAAAACCGCCAGAACCAATTGTTAAAACAGATTGGTTGGTGTTGTATCCAATTCCTTGATTATCAACTGTTTTTCCAAGAATAATCATAAATCTATCTCGGTGATGTTGCTTTAAAGCGTGGTTAAAAATTTGATCAACACTTAAAATAAACACGGTTGAAAATAGGAGTACAGCCAATAAATCCAATCCAAACTTATTTAACTTTCGCAATTTTATATATCGAATATAAATGCCTGCTAATAACATTAAAACTACAGATAAAATGAGTATTGCTACCATTCCAAAAGCAATCGTTAAAAAAAATAAAATGACGGCAAGTAGGCCAAAAAAGATATAATTCCAAGGAAGTCCTTCTCTATAAAAAACGAAGAAGAATGCTAAATAAACCAAGCTAGAGCCAGGATCTGGTTGAAATGCTATCAATAAAGCTGGAATCAAAATAATTAAAAATGCTTTCCATTGCGATTTAAATTTCCTTAAATCGAATTGACTTTCATTGATTATTTTTGCAACTACCAATGCTGTAATTGCCTTTGCAATTTCTGAGGGTTGTAAATTAAAAGCTCCGAATGAATACCAAGAGGTTGCTCCATTGATATTTTTTCCAAAGACAAATAATCCGGCGAGAACCAACAAAATAAACAAGTATGATAAAGTTGCAAATCGTTCATAAAGTCGAGCTTCTAAAAAAAAGACAAAAATTACGATGGGTATGCTAATTACAATCCACAACAATTGGGTTCCGAACCTAGAACTTAAACTAAAAGCATCAAAATTGGCAGTTGTAGAAGAAACAGAATAAATATTGATTAACCCTATCAAAACGAGGGTTAAATAGAGTAGAATCAATACAAAATCGGCTCCGTAAAATATGTTATTTCGTTGCTTTCTCAAAACTTGTCAGTGAAAATAATTGTTTTTGATATTGATATTCTAAACTTTTATCAATCATTCCTTGTTCCATCCAAGTTCTTAAAACTTCTCCGGTTAAATATTTTTCTATCATTAAACTGGCAATTGGAGCTGCAATTGCCGATCCAAATCCGCCATTTTCTACAAAGATAGCGATGGCTATTTTTGGATTGTCTTTTGGGGCAAATGCAATAAAAATGGAATGATCTTCATATTGCACTTTTCTGCCATTAATGCGTTTAAAATTTTCTGCAGTTCCGGTTTTTCCACACATTTGGATGGCTTCTAATCTAGAATATCGGGCTGTTCCAATTTCAAATACTTGAAACATTCCTTCTATAATTGGGTCAAAATATTTGGAGTCAATGGTCGTTATCTTTTTTTCATTGTAAGCTTTGTAGGGTATGTTTTTTATTTTTTTAAGGATATGAGGTGTGAAATAAAATCCTTTATTGGCAATTGCTGCCGTTAAATTTGCAAGCTGAATAGGTGTTGTTAAAACTTCTCCCTGTCCAATGGCATTAGAAATAGTTGCTGTAGATCTCCAATTTCCATTTTTATAATTTTTGTTGTAATATTCAGCATTTGGTATGTGTCCTTTTCTTCCAATTGGCAAATCATATCCTAAAAAATCGCCTAACCCAAAACTGTTTAAATGTTTACTCCACGCATCAATTCCTACTGATGGAATCTTGTATTTGTCAATTGTTCTTTTGTAAGTATTGGCAAAATAGGCATTGCATGATTTATAAATAGCCATTTCTAATTTGATGGGAAAATTTACCACGCCACAATGACAAGCCATAAATGCCTTAGCGCTAGAGCCGTATTGATATCCGTGATAACAATAAAAACTAGTTTCGGGTGTTATAACACCTTCTTGCAAACCAATCAAGGCATTTACAATTTTAAAGGGTGAACCAGGCGGATATTGCGCTAAAAGTGATCTGTCATACATGGGCATATTGTACTTATCTCCAAATAATTTGACAGAGTTTTTAGAGCGTTCTTTACCCACCATCAAATTTGGATTGTAAGTTGGCATGGAGATAAGTGTTAAAATTTCGCCAGTTTTTGGATCGATTGCAACAATACCACCACGTTTGTTTTTCATTAACTTTTCGCCATATTGTTGTAATTCGATATCTATTGTTAAAGTGATATCACTTCCAGGTTCTGGTAAGGAATCAAATATACCATCTCTATACGGACCAATTTCTCTGTTAAATCTATCTTTTTGAATAAAATTCATGCCTTTTTTACCGCGTAAAATTTCTTCATATTGTTTTTCAATTCCTTGGGCACCAATTAATTCTCCAGATTGATAATAAGGATTTTCTAAAATTAAATTATCGTTTACCTCACTAATATATCCCAAAACATTGGCAGCAGAATTAACCGTATACTCGCGCTGCGATCTACTTTCAATGTAAAATCCTTTAAATTTGTACATCTTTTCTTGAATATAAGCATATTCATCTTTGGTGATTTGCGATAAAAAAACCGACGGTAAATAAGGAGAATAAATTCTAGATTTTTCTATTTTTTTAATAAAGGTAGCTTTATCAATTTTAATTAAATTGCATAATTCTAAGGTATCCAAATTCTTTATTTCTCGCGGAATTACCATAATATCATACGATGGCTGATTGGCAGCCAGTAATTTGCCGTTTCTATCAAAAACATATCCACGCTCTGGATAATCATAATTAACTCTTACGGCAGAATTGTTAAGTGGCGATATTCTATATTCATCTGCTACAATTTGAATGTAAAACAATCGAAATATAAAAATCGAACTTACCGTTATGATAAAATAAAAAAGTAATAATCCTCTCTGCATTTAATTTTTCTTGCTAACTAAAATATAATAACCAAAGGTAGTTACTAGAAATGTAAAAATAGTGGAAAGTACGGTTCTTTTAAGTATTTCAAAAAAAGAATTGATGTCAAAAAATTCCAAACTAAACATCAAAAAATGATGAATAAATATCAACACAAAAAAATACATTAATATTTTATCTATCGATATTGTATTTAACTGCAAAGCGCCATATTCAAATTCAGATTTTCTAAGGATGATTCTAACAAAATACAATCTAAAATAAGCGATGAAAAGTGTAGATGCGGCGTGTACTCCACCAGAATCTGTAAAAAAATCGAGTGTTAAACCCAACAAAAAACTCAAAATTAAAATAGCACTTCTTTCTTTTCTATAGGGAAATAATAAAACAAAAGCGAGGTATGGATACGGATTTACATACCCAAATAAATTGATGTTGTTAAAAATAAGGATTTGTAAAAATACCAATCCTACAAATAGAAATGCGTTGCGGAAAAAAATATTATTCATGATTTTTTTCTAATTTTTCAATTTCTTTTTTATCTATATTGTTGATGACGTAAACGTATCCCAAATTACTCATATCGGTTAAAAGTGTAACCACAATATTTTCGTAATAATTATTTCTTAATTTTAGACTTTTGATAACGCCCACCGGAATTCCTTCTGGAAATAACACAGATTTTCCGCCAGTTACAATTGTATCTCCAATTTTAAGCGCTGCTCTTCTAGGGAAATCTAACAATTGAGCTTCTTCATAACTTTTTCCATCCCAAGCCAAAGTTCCAAAATGATTGCTGTTTTTAACCCCAACATTTATTTTAGAATTTTCATTAAGTAAAGACAAAATAGTGGCAAAATTAGGCGAAACATCTTGTACAACACCCACCACACCATTGGGTAAAATAACACCCATATCTTTTTGAATTCCGTGTTTTAGCCCTTTGTTTATGGTTAAATAATTATTGCGTTTTGCATAACTATTATTGATAATTTTTGCAGTGATATAATGATATTCTTGATGATAAACGGTGTCTGTAACTTTATGAATTACACTGTCAATTGCAAGATTTTTCTTGAAAAGTAAATTTCTTAAATTGGTGTTTTCTTCGGCTAATAGCTTATTTTCTTTTGCTAATGATAAGTAATTTTTTAGCTTATCTGATTGCGTATAAAAACTGCCAATAACGTTTTTAGACGAATTTACAAATTTGCTTTTGTGGTAAGTATGACTTTGAAATACAAAGATTAAAGCAATAATTTCTAACAACAAAAACAAAAGGAGGTAACGATTCCTTATTACAAAATTGATAATTTGCTGCATTAGAAACTAATATTATTCACTATTTCATCAATATATTTTTGTATTTTTCTAGGTCTTTTAGTGCAAGTCCAGTACCTCTTACTACCGCTCTAAGTGGGTCTTCAGCAACATAAACTGGTAAATCTGTTTTGCGAGAAATACGTTTGTCTAATCCGCGAAGCATAGATCCACCACCTGCCAAATAAATACCGGTATTATAAATATCGGCCGATAATTCTGGTGGCGTTTGCGATAAAGTTTCCATAATTGCATCTTCAATTCTTAAAATACTTTTGTCTAGTGCTTTGGCAATTTCGCGATATGAAACTTGAACTTGTTTTGGTTTGCCACTTAGTAAATCGCGACCTTGAACCATCATATCTTCTGGCGGTGCTTCTAAATCTTCAGTAGCGGCACCAATTTGAATTTTAACATTTTCAGCCGTTTTTTCACCGATAGAAAGGTTGTGCTGGGTACGCATAAAATATGAAATATCAGCGGTAAAAACATCGCCTGCAACTTTGATAGATTTGTCGCAAACAATACCACCCAAAGCAATTACTGCAATTTCGGTTGTGCCTCCTCCAATATCAATAATCATATTTCCGGTTGGTTTCATAATGTCAATTCCGATACCAATGGCAGCTGCCATCGGCTCATGAATTAAATATATTTCTTTAGCATTCATGTGTTCGGCAGAATCACGAACAGCACGTTTTTCAACTTCTGTAATACCAGATGGTATGCAAATTACCATTCGAAGTGAAGGTGAAAAAAACTTATTTTTAATACTAGGAATACTTCGGATAAATTCTTTTATCATTTCTTCGGATGCTTGAAAATCAGCAATTACACCGTCTTTCAATGGTCGGATTGTTTTGATATTTTCATGCGTTTTTCCTTGCATCAAACTCGCTTCTTTACCAACTGCAATAATTTTCCCAGTGGTACGATCTCTTGCAACAATAGAAGGAGCGTCAATAACAACCTTTCCATCATGAATAATTAAGGTGTTTGCAGTTCCTAAATCGATAGCAATATCTTCTGTCATAAAGTCGAAAAACCCCATAGTATTTACTTAAGTATTAAATTTTTATAATGTTTGCAAAGTTAAGAAAATTAATGTTTAAAATGACGTATTCCGGTTAAGACCATAGACATTTTATTTTCATCGCAAAAATCAATTGATAATTGATCGTTTATAGAGCCCCCGGGCTGAATGATAGCCGATATTTTTTCTTGATGTGCTATGGCTACACAATCTGGAAAAGGAAAAAATGCATCGCTTGCCATCACTGCATTATTTAAATCATAATGAAAATGTTTGGCTTTATTAATTGCTTGATTGAGTGCATCAACTCTGGATGTTTGACCAGTTCCACTTCCCAAAAGTTGTAAATTTTTTGCTAAAACGATGGCGTTAGATTTGGTGTGTTTGCAAATTTTAGCGGCAAATAATAAATCATTAATTTCATTTTCTGATGGATTTATGCTTGTAACCGTTTTTAAA
>CAMTWE010000008.1:0-2586 GCA_947085395.1 uncultured Bacteroidota bacterium
CGATGCTAAAAACAACCAATTCAAACTTACAAATCTTGTATTTGGATACACTTATAGAAATTCATTTAAAAATTATTCATTAAAATTTTCTTCTGCTTTTGCAAAAACAGCGTTTAACACCGTTCAAGGTTGGAATCCATCGATGGAAATTTCATTTTCTAAAAATAATCAAGAAGAAGCAACAAGATTTTTTGTAGCAACAAATCTAAATTATGGTTTATCTGATGAAAAATTGCGAATTAGCGGAGCGGTCAATTATTTATTTAACAGTATTTCAAAGCCGTTTTTAGAAGTTTCTGGCGGTAAAAAAATTACACAGTTTAATGAAAGTGAACCTATAACAACTTTTCAGAACACTTTAAATACCTTACTTTTTGAAAATAATTTTGCCAAATTTTACGACAAAACTTTTGCCAGAATTTATTTTGCCAAAGAATTTTTTAATGGTTTTAGATTGGGAAGCGGTATCAGTTTTGAAGAACGAGCGCCACTTTTAAACACCACTAATTATGTGATGTTTAATGACAAAAACAAGATTTACACTTCAAATGATCCGCTAAATCCAACCAATTATCTGACGCCTTCGTTTGAAAAACATCAGGTTTTTACTTTTGCTGCCAATGCAAGAATCCGCTTTGGGCAAAAATACATCTCGCATCCCAACCGAAAATTTGATATTACCGATGCCAATTACCCAATTATTACTTTCCGTTTTAGTCAAAGTTTTGGTGCCAATCAAAGCGAGTATAATTTTTCAGAAATTTCTACCAATCTCCAACAAAAAATAGATTTTGGAAATAAAGGCAATTTTAATTTTAACGCAAATGCCGGTACATTTTTTAAGGCATCAGCCATTTCATTTGTAGATTTTAAACATTTTAATGGTAATAGAACTTTTACCGCTAAAAATAATGGCTATTTAAATACTTTTAATTTAATGCCTTATTACCAATTTAGCACCAATAAATCGTATGTAGAATTTCATGCAGAACATAATTTTAACAAATATATTTTAGGTAAAATACCGTTAATAAATAAGTTAGGATTTGAATTGGTGTTGGGCGGACACACTTTACTTACTAAAGAAAATAAACCTTATTCTGAAGTTTCTATCGGATTTGATAAAGTTGGATTTGGGAAATACCGACTGCTTAGAATTGATTATATCACTTCTTTTCACAATGGAATTACTAAAAATGGTGTTGTTTTGGGGATTAAATTTTAAGTTTCTGTGGATGAAAATTTTAGGTAAAATTTTTGAGTCCGCCATAAATATCAACAGTTTGATGGATTCCGTTTTTCTTTAAAATGGAAGCGGCAATTATAGAACGATAACCACCCTGACAAACGATATAATATTGATTTTCTGGCGTAAAATCATCTAAAAAAAGGTGAAGATTTTCTAATGGTATATGTTTAGAGCCCTTAATATGTTGCTGTTCATATTCTCTTGATGTTCTAACATCAATGATGGTTTTAAAATCAATTTGATCTATTTCTTTAATAAAATCAGATGGATGAATTAATTGATAAGGTTCTACGGGAAAATTTTCATGAATCCAACTTTCCATTCCTGCTTCTAAATAAGCTTTGACATTAGTAAAACCGGCTCTTTGAAATCTTAGATGAAGTTCATTAATATCCGTATTTTCTTCAACTATTAAATATATTTCAGCCGATTTATCATCAATTAAACACTGTGACCAGCTTTCTAAATTCCCTTGAATTCCTATAAAAATGGCAGTTGGAATGGAACCTGTATTGAAAATAGAATTGATAAAACGCGTATCGATTATCAAACAATTTTGATCAAACTTTTGTTTTAAATCGTTTGCTGATATTGGTAAAATGGAAGTTGTAAATTGATTGGAAGACATCTAAAAACTGCAATTAAAAAAGTTTACCATCTAAATTTGTATTGATTTTTCCCAAATGTTTGTAAGCCAATTCGGTTACTTCCCTTCCGCGCGGAGTTCTCATGATAAATCCTTGTTGAATCAAAAATGGCTCATATACTTCTTCAATAGTTTCAGCGCTTTCGCCAACAGCAGTTGCTAAAGTACTAATTCCGACTGGCCCGCCTTTAAACTTATCAATAATCGTAGTCAATATTTTATTGTCCATTTCATCCAATCCGTGCGCATCTACATTCAACGCTTTTAAAGCGTATTTTGCAATTTCTATGGTGATGGTTCCATCGCCCTTAATTTGCGCAAAATCACGTACTCGGCGCAATAAAGCATTGGCAATTCGTGGTGTTCCTCTACTTCTACCGGCAATTTCTATGGCAGATTCCATGGTAATCGGCATTTTTAAAATTTTGGAACTTCGCTGCACTATAGTAGTTAGTAATTCTGTATTGTAATATTCCAATCTACTGCTAATTCCAAAACGGGCACGCATTGGTGCGGTTAATAAACCAGATCGTGTGGTAGCGCCAATTAAGGTAAATGGTTCTAAATTAAGCTGAATACTTCTGGCATTTGGACCACTTTCAATCATGATATCGATTCTAAAATCTTCCATTGCAGAATAGAGATATTCTTCAACTACCGGACTTAACCGATGGATTTCATCAATAAACAA
>CAMTWE010000009.1:0-4158 GCA_947085395.1 uncultured Bacteroidota bacterium
CAATTTATTTGATGGATTATCAGAAAATATCATTCCTTTTAAAAATTATATTCCCCTCAAATTAGTCACGAAAATTTCCATTCTACATCAAACATTTTTAATTTGATTTTTTAAAAATTATTTATTGTAGTACAAAAACTAAAAAGTATTGTACTTTTAATCAATGGTTTAATTTATTAAATTTAAAAAAATGTTTAACAAACTTGTAAAATATTTTCTCGAAAATCGGCTCATAACTTTCATCTTCCTCATCGCATTCGTAGTTTATGGAATGGTTACCATGCCTTTTAACATCGATACGGGCTTTATACCAAGAGATCCTGTTCCTGTTGATGCAATTCCAGATATTGGTGATAATCAGCAAATTGTAGCAACAGAATGGATGGGTCGCTCGCCTAAAGACATTCAAGATCAAATTACTTATCCTTTAACAACTTCTTTATTAGGCATTCCGGGCGTACAAACCATTAGAAGCACTTCTATGTTTGGCATGTCATTTATTTATATCATTTTTGATGATGATGTCGAGTTTTATTGGAGTAGATCACGCATATTAGAAAAACTCAATTCATTGCCAACCGGAACTTTACCGCAAGGTGTTCAACCGTCTTTAGGGCCAGATGCCACTGCATTAGGTCAAATATATTGGTACACCTTAGAAGGGCGCAATCCAAAAACAGGTGAACCTAGTGGTGGCTGGGATCCACAAGAATTAAGAACCATCCAAGATTTTTATGTGAAATACGGATTGTCTACTGCAAAAGGAGTTTCAGAAGTAGCATCGGTGGGCGGTTTTGTAAAAGAATATCAAATAGATTTAAACCCAGAAGCCCTTAAAGCATTTAATGTATCTGTAATGGATGTCATGAATGCGGTAAGTAAAAGCAATCTAGATATTGGAGCTGAAACCATAGAGTTGAATCAAGTCGAATATATTATTCGTGGCTTGGGTTATGTAAAAAATCTTACTGACCTTGAAAATTCTGTGATTACTGTTAAAAACAATGTTCCTGTTCGCATAAAAGATGTTTCCAAGGTTTCATTTGGCCCGGCTACCAGACGTGGCGGATTGGATAAATCTGGTGTTGAAGCGGTTGGAGCAGTTGTTGTTGCGCGTTACGGTTCCAATCCTATGGAAGTTATCAATAATGTAAAAGAAAAAATCAAAGAGTTAGAAGCAGGAATGCCACAAAAAACCTTGGCAGACGGTAGTGTTTCTAAAGTTACCATAGTCCCTTTTTACGATAGAACCACCTTAATTAAAGAAACAATTGGCACACTAGAATCTGCGCTATCACATGAAATTTTAATAAGCATCATAGTAATCATTGTTTTGGTGATGAATTTAAAAGCATCATTTATAGTGGCCGGATTGTTGCCAATTGGAGTTTTGATGACCTTTGTAATGATGCATTATTTTGGTGTTGATGCCAATGTGGTGGCATTATCGGGTATTGCAATTGCTATCGGCGTCATGGTCGATGTCGGGATTATTGATGTCGAAAACATCCTCCGACACTTAGAAATGCCCGAAAATAAAGGGATTCGCGGTAAAGAATTGATGAAAGTAGTTTACAATGCTACTACAGAAGTAAGAGCCGCAGTTATAACATCAATGGCTACTACCATTGTAAGTTTTTTACCAGTATTTGCAATGGAAGCTGCAGAAGGTAAATTGTTCCATCCGCTTGCTTTAACTAAAACATTTGCGCTAGTTGCTGCTTTAATACTTGGTATTGTAGTATTGCCAACCCTAGTACACATCTTATTTAACATCAAATTTGATGGAAAAAAAATTAAGAAAGTTTGGAATGGTATCCTAATAATTGCTGGATTTTTAATTTTTGTAATATGGTTTTCATGGCCAGCATTAGCATTAATTGCAATTGGGGTAAATAATTTATATGCACATCGTTGGACAGAAAGTAAAAAGGAATATACCAATTACATCAATGTAGCCATTACCGTTTTGGTGGCCTTATTTTTCTTATCAAAAGAATGGTTGCCTTTAGGGGCACATAACAGTTTGTTTGAGAATTTTATTTTTGTATTCGGAATTATTTTTGTGATTCTCGCCGCTTTAATGTCGATGGTTTATTACTATGAGCCAATTTTAAGATGGGCCTTAATCAATAAAAAGAAGTTTTTATTACTTCCAGCATTTACGCTTTTATTTGGGATTTTAATTTGGTTAGGTTTTGATAAAACCTTCGGAATTGTAGGTACTTCTTTTGAAAAAGTAGGTTGGAAAACCGTTAAACAAACTAAATTTTGGGAAGCCAGTGTAAATAGATTTCCGGGTCTTGGTAAAGAATTTATGCCATCACTTAATGAAGGTTCATTTTTACTGATGCCTACAAGTATGCCGCATACCAGTATCGAAAAAAACTTGGAATATATCAAAATACTTGATAAAAGATTGAATGTAATTCCCGAGGTTGAAGTTGCTGTTGGAAAATGGGGACGCGTAAATTCTGCGCTCGATCCTGCACCGGTGCAAATGTTTGAGAATACCATTAATTATCGATCAGAATATATATTGGATGAAGATGGTCATAAAATGCAATTTAAAGTAGATAAAGATGATAGCTTTATTTTAAAAAGTGGCAAAAAATACAATCCTTATAAAGAAGAATTTAGATTGATTCCGAAAGACAGTCTTATTCCGGCTAAAAACGGTGAGTATTTCCGTCAGTGGCGTCCAGAAATAAAAAAACCCAATGATATTTGGAACGAAATCGTAAAAGTTACCAACATCCCCGGTTTAACATCAGCGCCTAAATTACAGCCTATTGAAGCTCGTTTAGTAATGCTTTCAACAGGAATGCGTGCCCCTATGGGTTTAAAAGTTTATGGGCCTGACCTTGCAAGTATCGAAGAGGCGGGGTTGCAATTTGAAAAGCATTTAAAAGATGTTACAAGTGTAAAAGCTTCCACCGTATTTTATGATCGAGCAGTAGGAGCACCCTATCTCGAAATAAAACTCAATCGTGATGCCATGGCCCGTTATGGCATGAGTGTTAGCGATGTGCAAGAGGTGTTGCAAGTGGCTGTTGGCGGCATGTCACTCAGTAATTCGGTTGAAGGACGTGAGCGTTTCCCAATTCGGGTGCGTTATGCCCGTGAATTGAGAGACAATCCGGAAGACCTAAAACGCATTTTAATTCCAGCTATGAATGGAATTCAAATCCCATTAAGTGAAATTGCCGATATTTCCTATACCAAAGATGCCCAAATGATTCGTAGTGAAAACACCTTTTTGTTGGGCTATGTAATTTTTGATAAACAAGAAGGAAAAGCAGAAGTTGATGTAGTAGAAGAAGCTACTAAAATTTTAGATGAAAAAATAGCTACAGGAGCTTTGATTCTGCCAAAAGGGGTAACCTATAAATTTGCCGGAAATTATGAACAACAAATTAGAGCCAGCGAAAGACTCGCTATCGTAATTCCGATAAGTTTAATGATTATATTACTGTTGTTATATTTTCAATTTAAAACCATCATCGCTTCGTTAATTCATTTCTCTGGAGTATTTGTAGCTCTGGCAGGTGGATTCATCATGATTTGGCTTTACGGTCAAGATTGGTTTTTAAATTTTGAAGTATCAGGAATCAATCTGCGCGATATGTTTCAGATGCATCCTATTAATTTAAGTGTGGCCGTTTGGGTCGGATTTATCGCTTTATTTGGTATTGCAACCGATGATGGCGTAATGATGGGAACCTACATCCATCAAACATTTGAAGAAAAGAAACCATCTACTGTTCATGAGGTTCGTGAAGCGGTTGTAGAAGCAGGTAAAAAAAGAATTAGACCCGCAATGATGACTACCGCCGTAACTGTAATTGCTTTATTACCAGTATTATCATCCACAGGAAAAGGGGCTGATATTATGATTCCAATGGCGATTCCAACTTTTGGTGGGATGATTATACAAGTAATGACAGTTTATGTAGTTCCTTTATTTCAATCGATGTGGAGAGAAAATGAAGTTGCTAAAAATGAAAAAAAAATAAATTCAATCAATTAAAAAATCAATAGGATGAAAAATAGATTTAAAAAATTATTGGTTTTAATGATAACTTTTTGCAGCTTTTCGGTTGCAATAAGTCAGGAAGTGAATCCATTGCTAAATTATCTGGAGATAGCCGCAAAAAA
>CAMTWE010000010.1:0-4632 GCA_947085395.1 uncultured Bacteroidota bacterium
CGACAGTCATTATAAATTTGAGCAATTCTTTTTTCAAAATCAACGCCATTCCCAATAGAACCTAATACTTCATCACTTGAACCGAAAACGCCATCAAACAATTGGAATTTTTGATCTAATAATTCATATACTCTTTTGTCTGCGGCATTTTTAATATTTAGAAAATTTACTACCACCACATCGTGCTTTTGCCCATAACGATGACAACGACCTATTCGTTGTTCAATTCGTTGCGGATTCCAAGGTAAATCATAATTCACGATTAGAGAACAAAATTGTAAATTGATACCTTCAGCAGCAGCTTCAGTTGCAATCATAATAGTTGCTTCGTCTTTAAAATAATCAACTAAAGCGGCTCTTTTATCAGCTGTTGGAGAACCTGTAATTTTATCAGTGCCTTTATGTTCTGTTAACCAATCTTTATAAATTTGTTTAGATTTAGAATCTGTATTGCTTCCATTGAATTGAACAACTTTGTCTTTATACCCTCTTGCTTCCAGTAGATTATATAAAAATTCTTGTGTTCGTCTGCTTTCGGTAAAAATTAATGCTTTTTGATTAGCGCCTAATTTTTGTAATTCTTGAAATGCTTTTTCCAAGGCAGTAAACAGATGTTCTGCTTTAGAGTTTTTTCTAATTTTTTGAGCTAACTCACGGTATTTTTTTAAATCGGAAATTTCAATGCTAATGGCTTCAATATCTTCCTGTGTATATTCAATTTCATTTTCAATCTCAACTTCATCTTCAAGCCATTCTTCATTAATTTCCTCTAAAGTTTCATAATCCTCTTCTAAAATACTGAATAAATCAACATCGTTTTTTGTGATTATTTTTTCCAGTTTCTTTACTAAAGCATCAAGTGTTCCATATATTGCATAAGTAGATGACGCCAATAATTTTCTTAAAATTAATGTCATTAACTGTCGCTGACTATTTGGAAGTGCATAAAGTTTTGAGCGTTGTAAATATTCAGAAACCCATTCGTATAGTTGATGTTCTTCGTTGGAAGGGGTGAACTCCTCGCAAAAAGCTTTTCTTTCGGTATAGTTAATGTATTCTAATACTTGCCTTCTTAATGTTCTATGACATATTGGTAGTAGCCTGCTTTTTAGTTCGTCATAATTTCCTTCATCTAATTGTCTGCTGTATTGACTTTTGAAACTTTTCAAATCCCCAAAAATAAAATCATCAATTATACTAACGAGCCCATACAACTCTAAAATTGAATTTTGCAAGGGTGTAGCAGTTAGTAATACCTTTTTTCTATTTTGTAATATTTCTTTAATTACGTTTCCAATTTTGTTGGAGGCCTTATATACATTTCGTAATCTATGGGCTTCATCAATAATTACCAATTCCCATTCTGTTTTCTCTATATAAATTGCTTTGTTTTTAGCAAAATGAAATGAGCATATTACAATATTGTCTTTTTGGTTGAATGGATTTAGATTGCCTGATTTTATTTGCTCATTAAATGTTTTAGTTTCTAGAATTATTGAGGGTAAAAAGAATTTATCAGCTAATTCCTGATTCCATTGCTTGCGAAGATTTGAAGGAGCAATAATTAATAATTTTCGCTTTCGTTCAGCCCATTGTTGTGACAAGATTATTCCAGCTTCAATAGTTTTACCTAAGCCAACTTCGTCAGCTAGAATAGCACCTTGAGACAATGGAGATTGAAACGCAAATAAAGCTGCTTCAACTTGATGAGGATTTAAATCTACTTGAGCGTCTTGTAGGGAGGAAGTTAACTTGCCAAGATCGTTAGAAGGTCTTTGTCTAGTTAGTTCGTATGCAAAATATTTAGCATGGTATGCAGTGAAATTCATTATTTACATTTCAATTTTTAGAAATATAGACATTTTTGCTGATTGGTTAAAAAAATCTATAGACTGTAAATATAAAATAAGTTTTTTACAATTTATCAAAGCAATAAAATAAATTAAAAACGCTACTGAATCTTTGGTTGGTATCAAGTATCAAGGTATCAAAACCCCTATGTAAATGATACTTGTGATACTTGATACTAAAACGCAATATCATTGTCTTCGTATTCTTTTTCATTTTCAAAATATATTTCCTGAGAAATGCCATTTTTTAATCTATAAACACCATTGAATTTTTCAATAAGGTCGAATTTTATAAGATTAGCATGTGCTCTTTTAGCAGTAGGAATACTTTTTTTAGTAATTTCACAAAATTGTTTCACAAAATTACCTGTTGAAACTAATTTATCACAAAATATACTTTGAGCAATTTCTTCCAGTTCGTTATATTTTTCATCCTTATTATTTGTGACTGTTTGTGTTCCAAGTTCGTTTGTTGGGATTAATTTACCTGTGTTAGTAAATAAAAATGTTTCTTCTGAAAAATTGAGCTCTAATGAGTTTTCTTTGTACAACTTAGGGCAATAATTTCCTTTAACTACCGTAAAATATCTAATATTGCCTTCTCCTTCGGATAATACTATTGCTAAACGCACCTTTTGAACTAAACCCGCACCGCCTTGAATGTGTTCTTGTCCAGGTGCTACTCTATAAGCTGCCTTATTGATATGATGTACAAAAAGCACTAAACAATTGTGTGCTTTACCAATTTTATCAAAGGTTTTAACGGTGTTTCTCATTGCCATATTGTTGTTGCTGTCATTCCCTTGAAAAATGTCGCCAAAACTATCTATAACTACTAAATCGACTGGTTCTAAAGTTAATTGTTCATTAAGATTTTTGATTATATCTTCTTGGGTCATAGTATCGGCAAAAATGAAACGTAGATTTTCAACCGCTTGTTTTTCTAAACCATTGAATTGTTTGTTTACTAAAAATCGTGTTGCATCTTCGTTGTCTTCAGTTGCCACATAAATAGAGCGATTATGAACTGGATTAAGTTTAAAATCAAGAAAGGTTTTTTCGCCTAATGCTACTTGAATGCACAATTGACGTGCAAATTGACTTTTGCCTGTATCGGGTTTGCCTGCCAAAACTGCTGACCCTTTTTGGGGAAAAATTGGTTGCATTAAATATTTTTGTTCCACTTCGCCTCTCGCCAGTAATTCTAATGCGTTAAATACCACTTTATCTACATTTAGTTCTACTGGTGCTGGAGTTTGAAGTGTAGTTTTAAGCAAATCATTTAACCTTTCCAATGTTTCACCATTTGCGAAATAATCAGAAATGTCTTTGCCATTGTTTTGCAAGGTTGGTAAAACCAATCGATGCAAACCATGTGCAATGGATAAAATACTGGATTGTTTTAAACCAGTATCATCGTTATCATAAAGAACCACAATTTTATTAAAGCGAAGTTTTAATTCATCAACAATGCTTTTGGGCAAAGTTGCTGTTTCGCTATTGAGCGTAATAGTATTAAATCCTTTTGCATTTAAAGTCATTACATCTTTTTCACCTCCTGTAATGATAAGTAATTCGCCATTTTTGGGTAGTTGTTTCCAGCCAAAAATATATCCTTGCTCTTTTGTGCCTAAATATTGGAATTTATACTTTTTCTCGTCTAAGGGCTTGTATAATTTCACCCAATTTGCATTTTCATAAGCAAAAATAAATTTCTCTGAATTACTTCTAACAGTATAAGGATTTCCTGTTTTACTGGTGGTGCTAAATTCTTCTAAACTGAATACATTAAACCTTTCAAGTGTTTCGGTATTTATGCCAAACTTTAGCCAAAAACTTAATTCTGAATCATTAAATTGTTTTTTCTTTAATTCATATCCTGAAACTGCTTTTTCAATTGGGCGATTTAACCTTGTTGGTGTTTGTTCTGTATCGAGCATTAGCACAAAATCGGAATTGATTTTATTTAAGGTTTCCTGAAAAGAAAGATTAAAAAGTTTCATCACCAAATCAAAACAACTACCGTCGTCAGCTGTTGCAAAATCTTTGTATTTCCATTCTCCTGTTCCCGTTGTTGGGAAAATATTGAAAGATGGTGTTTCTTGCTTTTCAGCTTGAAAAGGATTACTAATATTTTTAGCTGCGGATAAATTGCCAAAATTATGATAAGATTGCAAATAATGATTTAGAATATCATAACTTGTGACTTTAGCCAAAATTTCTTCTTTGCTAATATTTACCATCATAATTCTTTTTTAGGATTGTAGTTTTCTTTTATAAGTTTTTGAATGTCAGCCAGTGTGTAATAGATTTTATTCCCCAATTGAGAATACCCAATGTATTTAGTGTCTCTCCATTGCTGCGCTGTTCTTTTACTAATGTTCATTAGTTTTATAAACTCTTGATTATCAAAAAACACAACTTCTGGGTCTATTTTGCTGCCTACTTTCATATTAGCCACTATTAAAGCAACCTGTTCGTCTAACCTTTTTAAGATTTTTTCTGTTTCGTCATAGAAATTGTTCATAGCTTACTTTTTTAATAAGGTTAAACATTCCATCAACTCGCTTCTTTTGTAATAACGTCTTGCGCCAATACCATAAGCTTTGACTTTTCCTTTATTTGTCCAAGCCCATAAGGTGCTGCTGTCGATTTTTAAGAATTGGCAAGTTTCTTCTCTGGTGAGCAATTCTTCTGAATTGTCTTTAGTTTGAAGTTCTTTTTGAAGTTGTAAAATACTGTTTTGAAATGTTGTACTCATTAACTGTTGAAGTTGTTCAAC
>CAMTWE010000011.1:0-2777 GCA_947085395.1 uncultured Bacteroidota bacterium
GCTTTTAACAGCAATGTTTTGTTTTGAGAAATCATGGCAATGGGCTGTCCGGCTTCAATATATTGTCCGTTTTGAACAAAAAGTTGTTTAACAAAACCATTCATGGGGCTGCTAACACTTTGTCCAGATTTGTTAAAGTTTTTATTCAGATTGTCAAAAATTACTTTGGCATTTTCATATTGGTTTTTTGTATTTTGATAATCTTTTTCAGCAACAATTTTGTCTTTTGCAAGTTCTTTTATGCGTTGATAATCTGCGCTTGCTTTTTGAAAATTATTTTGCGCTTCAACAAATCGAACGGTAGCATTGTTGTTGGCTAAATCACTTCCAGAAATTGAAAATAAAACTTGTTTAGTGCTTACATTTTTGCCTTCTAACATGTTTTCTGATGAAAATTGCACCACTCCATTTGTTTTTGCAGTAATTAAAATCTCATCACCTTGTGCAGATTGTACCTGAGCAGTTGTTTTTATAACCTGACCGAAGGGTTCAACTTTTGGCAATTCGGTTGCAAAATCAATTTTCCATGATTGTTCTTTGGTAAAACCCGTTGTGCTGGCTGTAGCGGTAATCGCTTTATTTTCTGCTGAATGTTCCGCATTATGTTTACTTAAAAATACCTTTACGTTCGGAACAATGAGTTGATAATTGCCTTTATCGGTTTTTATATCAAATATCAATTGCCCTTCGCCATTTTCTTTTGGAACCAAACTAAAACTGTAAATCCCTTTTCGAGTGGGTTTATCCAAAGTTTGATTGGTTTCTTTTCCATTGACAATCAATCGGATGTTGATACTTCCGTTTTCCATCGCCTTAAAATCTGGTAAATGTGAAAAATGTGATAGAATATTAGATTTTTTTCCCACCACAAAAGGGTCGGCTTCTGCAAAAAGTTCAAATTCGTTGCTGTAAGCGGTCATTTGCAGTTTGATGTCATCATGACTTGCATGTGTAACTTCATGAGAACGATTACTGTTGCAACTTGCCAAATACAGGCCAATTGTTATGAATAAAAACAACTTGATTTTCATTATATAATGTTTTAAATTTTAATAAATATTGTTGGATAAATGCGCAATTTTATGTGAGTATTAGTCACATAATAGGCATTAAAAAATGAAGGAAATTAAATAACAGGAGGTCCCCGTAAGCAAAAAGTACTTGGATTAAAAAGTGACCTTATTTGAAAAGGGTCGTTGTTATAAACAGATTTTAGCGCAGGTTCTGCGTATAAATCTTGGAGTTCAGTAATGGAAAAAACAACTGCAACTGCTTTCTTAATTGGTTTTGAAACTGCAATTTTATTGACCGATTTGACAATAAAAAAATCGGTTAAAACAGTGTGACAATGTTGCGGAAAATCGTGCTCATGTTGGGTGTTTAACGGATTTTCTCTACCGTTTTCAATTGGAGATTGATGCTGATGACGGTGTTTATTTGCGTGATTTGTATCGTGATTTGGTGTGTGATGTGCCTTATTTCCAACCGCTAAATCATCATAATGATGGTGTATTTTTACAGCATGAGCCAGCAATATAATATTGGCAATGAGTATAAAAAAAAGGGCAGAATACCGTTTAATCATTTTATAATTAAAAATGTAAATGTACACAAAAACAGTTGATAATTTATTTGAGCTAAATTTTTTATGAAAATGTGGTGTAATGGACAAAATTAAGGCTTTTTTAAAGACGTTATGTTCAAGTGGACATTTTTAATGGTCAAAACCTTGTTAACCATTGTTCACATTGCCTTTGAAGCAAATCAATACAATGAAAAAAAACCACTTTAGAAATCTAAAATGGTTTTTAAAATAAAGTTGAAATCTTAATTTATTATTTAATCAACTCAAAACTACGTTTGATAAAATTGGTCAATTCTTCTCCGTGCAATAAATTTTGCGATAATCGCGCCAAATCAAAAGATTGTTTGATGAGTTTTTCTTGTTTCTTTTTGGTTTTAGTTTGCAAAATTTCGCCCACCAATTCATTGTTGGTATTCACCACCAAAGTGTACATTTCTGGAAAATTACCCATTCCAAACATTCCGCCACCGCCCGTTGCGCTCATTTCTTTCATCCTGCGCATAAACTCGGGTTGGGTAATGATAAACGGATTTGCGGTAGAATCCATCGCTTCCATCTGAATGATGAAATTTTTATTGGCAATGGTTTCTTCTAAAATCGGTTTTAATTCTTTTTGTTCATCTTCTGTTAATTTGCTTATTTTTGGTTCGTCTTTTTTGATGAGGTTATCAATATGATCGGCATCAACGCGGGCAAACTGAATTTTCTCTTTTGATGTTTCCATTTTTTGAATAAAATGCGAAACGATGGGCGAATCTAACAACAATACTTCATAACCCTTTTCCTGTGCCGTTTCTATAAAACTGTGTTGCGCTTTTTTGTCAGATGCATAAAGAATTACCGTGGTTCCGTCTTTATCGGTTTGGTGATTTTTAATTTTTTCAATCAATTCATCCCAAATATAATAAGCGCCATCAACGGTTGGATACAAGGCAAATTTATCCGATTTTTCGAAGAATTTTTCTTCGGATAACATACCGTATTCAATGATAATTTTGATGTCTTCCCATTTTTCTTCAAATGATTTTCTATCGTCTTTAAACAAGGAAACCAATTTATCAGCTACTTTTCGGGTGATATAAGTCGCTATTTTCTTTACTGCGGCATCCGATTGCAAATAAGAACGCGATACATTCAAAGGAATATCTGGTGAGTCAATCACACCGCGCAACATCTGCAAGAAATCGGGAAC
>CAMTWE010000012.1:0-5602 GCA_947085395.1 uncultured Bacteroidota bacterium
GTCAAGGAAATTTCTTCTTGAATTTATATTTTTATCTTCCATGATATGGTGGCATATTAATTATATATTATTATCCACAACAAAATTAAGTAATAATAATTTTTAAAATAATGACAATTGTCACTTTTGTAACATATTTTTACCCTAAATCAGTGTTTAAAAATATTTGATTTTCTTAAATAGAAAATAAAATTTGGAAGTTTAAAAATCAAAAAAAGAAAAGATACTTTTAAAAAGTATCTTTTTTCAAGATTTAAAATAATATAGAAAGTTTAAAAAATTATTAATTTAAACATAGAAAAGGTGTTTATAGATTATTTTAATCTATAAACACCTTTCTCAAGTTGTGGTGTTAAATTTATTTCTTAAGAGATCTCATGAAATGAACTGTTAACCAAATTTCTTCATCTGATAATTTTTTAGCAAATGATGGCATATCTGCTCTACCTACTTTAGTTTTGTAAAATAATTCACCATCTGTTTGTGCGTGAAAAGGTGCAGAAGAAAAATCTCCTAAATCTCCTTTCATACTTTTAGCTTTAGCACCATCTCCAAGACCCTTTGAACCATGGCACGATTTGCAATGCAGGTTATAAAGCGTTTTTGCTTCATTTAAGTTTTCTTTAGAAGCTTCAACTGGATTTTTCATCGCTTTATCTTTTGCAGGTACAACCCATTTGTCTTGTATTACAAAAGACATTAATCCAACCGCAAACACTGCTAACATTAAAATAATTCCTGTTTTTCTCATAATTACTAATTTAATTTTTACTAATTCTTACTAAATTAATTATTAAATACATAAAAACTATTAAAATCCCCAATAATATTAGATTCGGAAATATTAAAAAGAATTTAGGGGTTTTATTGGTAGGAGACCACATGGTGCGTCTATCAAAAGATGATAAATCGGTTCCAGAGATACCGAAATCTGCATTCATAAGAGCGCTTACTGTCCCATACTCATCGTGCTCTTCTAAGACTACTTCAAAAATTAAGTTGCCATCAAAACTATTATAATCTTCTTCAATTAAAACACTAATTTCACCTGCTTCATCGGTATAATAGGTTCCGTCGCCCACATTTAATCCTTTAACCAATCTTTTTACTCGAACGATCAATCCTTCATCTGCGATTGGATTATTTTGAGAATCTACTAATAGCGCTTTAATTTGCTTTACCTCATCATCCAACGTTAATTCTGCAGTAAGTTTTACATCTTTAAAATAAATTGATTCTTCTGTATCTTCATATGTTGGATGATTGGTTATTCTAAGCGCTACATTATTCTCGTTCATTATAATACCTTTAGGGAAAATAAATTTTGTTTTTCCATGAATGTCAGTCTTACCCTTGCCAAGAAGTATTTCATCTCCTTCCAAATTATAAATTTCAAATGGAACTTTCCCCGCTTCTTCCCATCCATTTTTTCCTTTAAAGCTAGTAGTAACTTTAAGAAATGATTCTCCGCCAACAATTTTATGATAGGTTAAAGTAACACTTAAACTCTGTTTATCTTCCTGTGCATTACTGTTAAAAGGATTAAGAATAATTGCCATCAACAATAAAGAGTATACAAACGATTTTATTTTTTGTGGTGTTTTCATGTGTTTATATTTATAGTTTTTTAATGGTCACATGCTGTTCGCTATTAATCATTCCGTTAAATGAGGAAAAGTGTAACATGCTCGTTTCATAATCTACAAGTTTTGATCGTTTGTTGGTTTGGTAATGCCTCTTTCATCTATGGTACGTTGAATTGGTATTACTGGTATAAAACGTATTAAAAAAGTGATAATTAATAATGCCAGGGTTAATGTGGCACTTGTTATTAACCACTCATGAAGTGAAGGAATGTAATGATACCAAGACTCTGGAACACCCTGAATAGGAAGGAAAGGATGTAACATAGAAGGTGTTACAATAACATAACGTTTTCCCCAAGATGTTACTACTACTACTACAGCAATAATAAACATGGGTAATGGTTTTCTCATTTTTTTAAACATCAGTAATATAGTTGGTAAAATTAAACCACCAAATACTACAATCCAAAACATCCACGCAAATTTACCAAAGAACATTTCCTCTAGGTGATCTACTTCTCCTAAGGTCGATTTAAACGCTGGTATTAAATATTCATTGATATTAAAATATAAATAAACCAAACAAGCAAACACTAATAATCGACCCATTTTATCAAAGTGTTTTTCGGTAATGTAGTCATGCAACTTATAAAACTCACGAACCATAAATACAGTAGTTACAAGCGCACCTGTACCTGCTACAAAAGCTCCTGCAATAAAGTAAGGGCCAAAATTGGTGCTGTCCCAGCCAACACGATAAGTAGTTGAAAATAACCAAGCATCAATAGTTTGCAACTGTAAAGCTAAAGGAATCATAGTTACCGCTAATACTTGTATGGATTTCTGGTGTATTCTAATTTGTTTTTCTGTTCCTTTCCAATTAATGGCTAAAATTCCATATAATTTTCTAAGAAATGGTTTATCATGATAATGTTTTTTTAGTATTGCAAAATCAGGAATACTAGGAATATAGAGTAATAAAATACTAAAAGTTAAATAGACCATAATAATCAAAACATCCCAGGTAATAGGTGATTGTAATCTAGGATGTAAAAATAAATTATAAAGTCTATCTGGTCTTCCCATATCTAAAATAATAGTAACCCCTGCCATTGCTATACACGCTACTGCTACAATTTCAGCTATTCTCACCAATGGTGTTCGCCAATTCTTATGAGTTAATCTCAGTATAGCCGCGGTTAAAGCACCCACAAAACTAGTGGCAACAAAAAATACAAAGTTTGAAATATAAATACCCCATAGTGCATAATCACGTAGGTTAGTTACTTCCATACCCCTTATAATTTGATCAATATACGCTATGATACCTGCAATAGAAACAATACTTAATACTGTTATCCAAATAATTCCAAGTTTATTAAATTTTTTTGGAGCTAAATCATTGATTATTTTGTTGTAGTCGCTCATAATTATTTAGTTTCAGTGTTAGACGATGCTTTAAATTTTACTTGCTCAAAATTAAAGTCCGCATCATGGAAATCAACCAAACGATCAACGGGAGGTAAATAATACACACTTGGCGAAGTTCCTAAACCTTCTAACAGTCTGTAGCCCGCTTTATCTTTAAGTAATTTACTTAATTTTAATGTTTCATCTCCATTGGAAACGGTGTCTTCATAAATATCTCCAAAATAATAAACACCTGTAGGGCATGCCGTTACACAATGTGGTAATTCCTCTTTTTCAATTTGATGAGGACAAAAATCGCATTTATCTACGGTTCCAACTTGACTTGGTAGTCCTCCATGATCAGCTGTATATTGATGTTCTGAATCAATTTCAGGTTGGTTTGGATCGCCCCAATTAAAAACTCGAACAGAATAAGGACAAGCAGCCATACAAAAACGACATCCTATACAACGTTCGTTATCAATTAAAACAATCCCATCTCGGCGTTTAAAGGTAGCATCAACAGGGCAAACTGTTACACAGGGTGGGTGATCACAATGATTACAAAGTGATGGTAACCAATAAGGGGAGCTTAGTTTTGAATCTTGCATTTTATACACTTTCAACCAGGCGTTTGGCGTGTTTATATGATGCGCTTTATTACATGAGTCTACACACTTTAAAGCATTTTTACATTTCGCCAAGTCTATAACCATTACAAATTTTCGCCCTTGGTATCCTTCGCGAACCTTATAATCAATAGCGTGACTTCCATGACTAACTTTATTAATAGCCGTAGAATCTACTTCTACTAATTTTCCATCTTGGGTTAGCACTTTAACCTTTTCTCCTTCTTGAGCATTAGCATCAACCAATTTAGAAACAACTACACCGCCAACAATACCTAGTAGTCCCAGTTTTAAACTTTTATCAAGAAAACTTCTTCTTGAATTTTTACTTTTATCATTCATAATGGTCTAATTTTAATAGATATTATCAAATTTTAAATATTTTAACAGAAAAATAGTATTCAAATTCTAAAAGAACTATTATCTGCAATATTATCAATAAATAATATTTAAATTTAATATTAATAATTCATATAAAATACAACAAATATCATTTTTAATTAAATTATTAACAACTGTTAATCAATTATTTAAAACATTTCGCACGCTTAATTAAAATGATTCTAAATACCAAAACGTCAATTTTGATTATTAAATCAAAATTCTTGTAATAAATGTTACATATTAAACATAACTCATTTAATATCAATTTGATTTGATTTTTTAGTATAAAAAAAAGGCGTTTCAATTGAAACGCCTTTTTTGTTTTTAGGGGGATAAAAATAATTAGAAGTTATATCTTCTTGTTATAGTAAACCCTAACATAAAGTCACCATCTCTCCAATAATTTCTATTGTAAAAAATATCTCTTTGATTTAAGATGCTTTTATAGTTGGTAATATAAATTTGGAAAGCGTGTGCGCTGGTGGCAAACTCCATACCTAAACTGGCGCCTGAGTTTGGTTGAAATCCGTCATCAAATTTAGTAATAGGACGCGTTGCATCAAATATAATAGCAGTTTGTGGACTGATTTTATAACGACCACCAAAAGCAATTGCAATCATATCATTTTCTTGACCTGGATCCACAATATTGAAGTGCGAATGACTTGGTGCAATCTGCAATGATAAATTACTATTAATTCTTCTTGAAATAATCAATTGATTAAAGTAAGAATAACGATCTTGTACGTTTCTAAAATTATCTTTCGTTCTGGCATCAATACCCATATTTCCAAAGTATGTAACATTTATTGGAATTGAATTAGAACGGGTTTGTCTTAACAATGCAACTTTAGCATTGAAATCTTGCATACGGCCATCTTTGGTGGTTCCTGCTCCTAAAGTAATATTATCTGTAAAGCTGTACATTAAAGCCAAACGAACATTGGTAGGTGCCCATAATCCGAATAAATCATTGGTACCTCCATTGATGAGCCCAAAACGGTGTTGCATTACTACTTCTAAAGTTCCTTTTACAAAAGTAACATTGGTATTGTTATCGATAATTAAAGCACTTTCATAAGCGGCGCGTTCTGGTCTATTGTCTTTCGGTTTTTCGGCATGGACTATTTCTTCTTCTTGTGCAAATGCAAAGATGGGAAGGAAAACTAAAATCCATATAAGTAATTTACAATTTTTCATATTTTTCTATTTTTCTATTTTTAAACTATTCGTATTTGGCATCTGAATCTATCCACGCTTTTAAAATTGCCAATTGCATTGGATTTAAAGAAGCGAAGTGATTTCCGTTTTTAATTACATTATATAATACACTGGCACCAGAGTTTCCTTTAACCACATACTTTTTTGAGTTTGCAATTAAATTATCATAAGCCGCACGTGTGTTGGCAAGATTTGGGGCGGTTGCACCGGCACTATGACAAGCAGTACATGATGGTGTTAGTAATGGCGCTACATCTACTTTGTAGGTTAATACGGTTCCTGGTGGGATTACCAGATCATCGGTAGGAATTGCTTCATCGTAATAGCACGACTGCATAGCGATTCCTAAAAATCCTACTAAGAGTATTTGAA
>CAMTWE010000013.1:0-2795 GCA_947085395.1 uncultured Bacteroidota bacterium
AAAATCGGTATTTATTAATTTTTCTCGAGAAACACCGGTAACTTTAACTGATGCTTCGTTCACATCTAATATCTTTCCCTTTGCGCTGATAGTGACAAGAGGATCTAAACTTGCTTCAATCAAACTACGGGCATATTGAGAATTACCATCCCGTCTTTCTTTCTCTTTATTTTGAAAAGCGAGTTCTTTGTTGGCAATAATAAGCTCTTCCACTAGTTTTTCTTTATCCTCATTAGGAGTGATAAGTACTTGGCTAGCGCTGGTTAAGTTAGTTGATTTTATTCTTTTTTCCATATCCGATGCAAACAAATTATTTATTGATCATTGATTTATTTACAAGTAAAAAGAATACTAAAGTTAATTCAGCATTAATTTAACTTCTCCAATATTGAGGTTCTATCTCTATATAATCAATAGTTTCATCATTGATTGAATCAACTTCTAATTGAAGTTCTTTTAAAAATTCTTCAAATTTTCCCTTTCCTATATCTATTATTTTTGCTGATTTCTTTATAATTTTTTTACGAGTTTTGCTGCCCTTATTGGGTGCCAATAAAACACCAAAAAGACCACCAATTGCAACTCCTATTAACAAAGCTCCAATTAGTGCTCCTGAATTATTTGATTCTTCCATTTTTTTGTTTTAAATATTTTTGATCCTGAATTATTTTATAGAATTTTTCTTCCTTGAATAATCCTCAGTATCACTGCAATAATTGCAATTACCAATAAGATATGTATTAATCCGCCAAGACTATATCCTATAAATCCGATTGCCCAAAGAATCACTAAAATGATTGCTATTGTATAAAGTAAACTTCCCATGATTTTTGATTTTAAATTGTTAATATTTGTGATTAAATTTATTGATTATTTAGCACTAAAAAAATTGACAAATGCTGTTCCCAACTCATCCATATCCTTGCTAAATTCTGCTTTAAATAGTTCCCATTGCTCTTTACTTTCAGCTTTGTAAGCATCAATTTTCTTTTTTAAATCACTGTTTTTTTGCTCTAGCACAGCAATTTTCTTTTGGTAAGCAACTTGAGCATCTATTTTTTCATGTGCTATTCTCGCTTTAAATTCAGCGATGCTTTTGTCGTTAGCTGCAATCTTATCGGCTGTTTCTTTACGGTATTTTTCTACATCAGCCAAGTATTCTTGGTTGGCTTTATCTAAATCTTGATGGGCTTCTACAACATTTTTTTCTGCTTTATCTACCTTTTCGGCCGGGGTATTACAATTTATTAAGATTGCGCCTGTTATAATGGTGAAGGCAGCCAGTACTAAAATTGATTTTTTCATATTGATTGGTTTTAATGGGTTGCTAATTAATAAATCTTGTTGAGATAGTATGCTATTTTATAATTGAGCAATAAGCTTTTGTATCTCTTCTTTTGTTTTACCGAGTCTAATTTGAAGCCGACCTAACATCTCATCTTGTTTACCTTCTATCAAAAGCAAATCGCTGTCTGTAAGTAGGGCAAATTTTTGTTTCAGTTTTCCTTTGGTCTCGTTCCAGTTTCCTTTTATTTCAGTTAAATTTTTCATGATATTTTAATCTTTTGGGGGTGAAATTATTTTCACATATCAAAGGTGCGGCTCTTTAAGATATTATGTGTTACACAACTTTAGCTATAAGTTACATCATTCACACATTCAATAATTTTAATTGATTTTATAAAATTATAGTATCAATTATTTCTTTTATCAGTAGCAACCAGCACAATTCCTCCTACCAACAATGCTAAACCAACAATTGGCGACCATTGTATAGGATGATTTTTTTCTTGGTTGATTTCAATTGGACCCATGTCAACTACTTTTTCTGTGGTTACAAAATTGAATCCGGTATAAATCATCATTATAATTCCGAGTATAATGAAAACGATTCCTAATTTTTTTGTTGGCATTTTATTTATTTTTAAAGGTTATTTTATTCTTCAATCAACACTTAATTAGTGTGGTAACTAAATTAAATCCTTTCATCAAAAAAAATATTACACAATTTTGAAAATAAGTTACATCATTCACACATTAAATTTATTTGGTTTTATAGATTTATTAATGAATCAAAATATAAAATTCTTTAGTTTGATGATCTAAAATCAACAATTTAATTTTCTATTAAACATCTATTTATAACTAAAAAAAAAACCGCCTCAATTAAGAGACGGCTTCCTATTAGGGATGTAAAACACGTTACAATCCATTATATTTTCGGTTACAAACAATCACTACTTTTTAGCAGATAATTGATAAGACAATCCGAAAATAATTTGTTCAGGTCTAGCATCTAATCTATACGTTAAATTTGGACCAGCGCCTGCAAATTGTACTTCATTTTGGGTAAAACCTCTTTCATATCTAACATCAATACCTAATCTTCCTAGATCTAATGAGGCACCAAAATTTAAACCTATGGTAAAATCATTTTCAATTTTACTAAATTCTAATCCTTTTAAATCATTGTCTAAAACATATTGAAATACAGGACCTGCAAATACATTTAAAGGGCCAATTAATTTAATACCTACTAATACAGGTAAATCTAATTTTGCCATTTTATAATCTACTGCCACCGAATTTAGGATATATTCACTGGTAGTTTTTGTATAAACCAACTCTGGTCTTAAATAAATAGGACCTAGTGGTAATTTACCATAGATACCAAAATTGTATCCAGATTTTCCGCTTCCTTTATTATCAATTATAGTTCCGGTTTCATTGATAAATTGTTTCAATTCGCCAGTGGTATTATAACTCAATCCGGCTTTTACTCCAAAACCACTTTG
>CAMTWE010000014.1:0-2762 GCA_947085395.1 uncultured Bacteroidota bacterium
CTCAATACTCAATACTCAATACTCATTATGCTTAATATTCACAATTTAACAATTTCATTTAGCGGTGAAGATATTTTTTCAGAAATTACTTTTAAAATTGATCGCGGTCAAAGAATTGGTTTAATTGGAAAAAATGGCGCCGGAAAATCAACGCTATTAAAAATTATTGCCGGTGAACAAGAGTATGATGCCGGTAGTATTGCCATAGATAAAGAAATAAGTATCGGATTTTTAAAACAAGATATCGATTTTGAAAAAGGATGCACCATTTTAGAAGAAACTTATAAAGCGTTTATTCTTATAAAAAAACTGGAAAAGGAAATAGAAAACATCAACCTTCAACTTTCAATTACCCAAGATTATAATTCAGATTATTACCATCAATTAGCCCAAGATTTAAGTGATTTATCGCATCAATTTGAAGTATTAGGCGGATATAAATACCAAGGAGAAACGGAAAGAATTTTACAGGGCTTAGGTTTTAAACGTGAAGATTTTGATAAACAAACCGATACTTTTTCTGGCGGTTGGAGAATGCGTATTGAATTGGCAAAACTGCTTTTACAAAACAACGATATTTTATTGTTAGATGAACCTACAAATCACCTTGATATAGAGTCAATTGTGTGGTTTGAAAATTTTCTAAAAAATTATGCAGGCGCCGTAATTTTGGTTTCGCATGATAAAATGTTTTTAGACAATGTTACCAACAGAACAATTGAAATTTCTATGGGTCAAATTTATGATTATAAAAAACCCTATTCTGAGTATTTATTATTGAGAAATGATATCAAAGAAAAACAATTACAAGCTCAAAAAAATCAGGAAAAGGAAATCAAACAAACAGCTCAACTCATAGAAAAGTTTAGATATAAAGCATCTAAAGCCGCTTTTGCGCAATCACTAATTAAAAAGTTAGATAAAGTGGAGCGTATTGAAGTTGATGAAGATGATAAAGCAGTTATGAATATACGTTTTCCGATTTCAATTCAACCCGGAAAAGTGATTTTTGAAGTAGAAAATGCTTCTAAAAATTATGGTGATAAAAAGGTACTGAACAAAGTTAATTTATTATTTGAGCGTGGAAGTAAAATTGCTTTTGTGGGTCAAAACGGACAAGGAAAAACAACTTTAGCCAAAATGTTGGTCAATGAAGTTGAGTTTCAAGGAAAAATTAAACACGGTCACAATGTTCAAATTGGATACTTTGCACAAAATCAAGCTGAATATTTAGACGGAAATATTACCGTTTTAGAAACCATGGAAAATGCTGCCAATGAACGCAATAGAACAAAAGTTAGGGATATGTTGGGCTCGTTTTTATTTGGTGGTGAAGAAGTTGATAAAAAAGTGAAAGTGCTTTCTGGTGGTGAACGAAATCGTTTGGCATTGTGTAAAATGTTGCTAACGCCGTTTAATGTTTTAATAATGGATGAGCCCACAAATCACTTGGATATTTCCTCAAAAAATGTATTAAAACAAGCACTTATTCAATTTGAAGGAACGCTAATTTTGGTATCGCATGACCGTGATTTTCTGCAAGGTCTTACCAACAAAGTTTACTTTTTTAAAGATCAAAAAATACACGAATATTTTGGTGATATCAACGAGTTTTTATCACAACAAAGTTTTAATAATTTAAGAGAAGCAGAAAAGAAAACAGCTGTTATTGAGCAAGTTAATGATATATCAAAAAATAATTATTTGCTGAATAAACAATCAGAAAAAGAAATAAAACAACTCAAGAATAAACTCAATAAGATTGAAAAAGAGATTGCAAAATTGGAAGATGAAATTAAAATTATTGAGCATCAATTAGCCCACCATTTAGTAGATTTAACGCCTAATTTTTTTAACCAATATCAGCAAAAAAAAGAACAATTAGAGCAATTGATGGATGACTGGACTTTGTGTGCAGATTTAATATAAACAGTTTATAAATGTTGATATTTTTTTTGTCTTAATACTCAATTCTCTATACTCAATACTAAATCAATGCTTTTAGAAAACAAACAAAGCGAAAATCAATTGGTGCAATTCTCGGGAATAAAACGCACCGATATTTCTTTGTTTATCAAAAGAGAAGATTTACTACACCCAACCATTTCTGGCAATAAATACCGAAAATTACGTTATAATATTGAAGAAGCGAGAAAATTAAATCATCAAACTTTACTCACTTTTGGCGGTGCATATTCTAATCATATTGCAGCAGTTGCAGCAGTTGGTAAAGAATTTGGTTTTAAAACCATCGGCATTATTAGGGGTGATGAAATGGGTTTTAACCTTGAAAACACCTTGCAAACAAATCCAACTTTAAAATTTGCAACTGCCCAAAATATGCATTTGGAGTTTGTGTCTAGAAAAAAATATCGTGAAAAAGAAACACTTGCTTTTTACAATTTTTTAAAAGAAAAATTCGGTGATTTTTATAGAATTCCAGAAGGAGGAACCAATGATTTGGCTGTAAAAGGGGTGACAGAAATCTTAAATAAAGACGATGAAAAATTTGATTATATAGCTGTTTCTATGGGAACTGGCGGAACTGTTTCTGGCTTGGTAAAATCATCATTTCAACATCAAAAAGTTTTGGGTTTTTCTTCTTTAAAGGCAAATTTTTTTAAGGAAGTCATCCATCAATATACAGATAAAATCAATTTTGAAATATTTAACAATTATCATTTCGGTAAATATGGTAAAGTAACCGAAGAATTTATTATTTTTATCAACAAATTTAAAAAAGAAACAGCAATACCTTTAGA
>CAMTWE010000015.1:0-6378 GCA_947085395.1 uncultured Bacteroidota bacterium
AATTTAAACGCCAGCGCGAGTTCTAAAAATCCTAAAGTTACTTTTACGGTGTTAAGCCATCCGCCAGATTTTGGTAAAGAATTGAGCCATCCTGGGAAAGCAGCAAATAAGCCAAAAGGCAAGGCCAAAGCCAATGAAAAACCTAACATTCCTACAATTGGAGCAATGCCTCCTTTAGAGGCAGCTTCTACTAATAAAGTACCTACAATGGGGCCAGTACAAGAGAATGAAACAATGGCTAAAGCCAATGCCATAAACAAAATTCCGATAATTCCACCACGGTCTGCTTTTGCATCTATAGTGGTTCCCCATGAACTTGGTAAAACTATTTCAAAAGCACCTAAAAATGAGATGGCAAAAATGACTAAGAGTAAAAAGAAAATTAGATTAAACCAAACGTTGGTTGAAAGTGCGTTGAGTGAATCTGCGCCAAAAATAGCTGTTACAACCGTTCCGAGTAATACATAAATTGCGATGATAGAAATTCCGAAAATAATAGCATTTCTAAATCCGACTGCTTTATTTTTGCTTTGTTTGGTGAAAAAGCTCACCGTCATCGGTATCATAGGAAAAACACAAGGTGTTAAAAGTGCTGCCAATCCTGCTAAAAAACTGAGAATAAAAATAGACCATAAACCTCTTTTTGAAGTATCAGTTTCTGATGATTTTTTAATGGTTTCACTCGTTTTTGCAACTGCGGCTCCTTCTTTAATTTTAAATTCTAACTCATGAATTGTTGGTGGCAAACAATTTTTATCATCGCAAACCATATACTCAACTTCGCCATTAATTACCGTTAAATTGGTGTTTTTTATTTTAACCAATTGTTTAAAAATGGCTTCTCGATCAAAATATTTGATTTGCATTTCAAAAACTTGATCAAAAATTTCAATTCCATTTGGCTCAATTGTTTTATCAATTAATTCAAAATCCTGATTTGTTTTATATACAAATGTTGTTGGTATTGGTCCGCCAGTTGGTACGTTTTGCGAATATAAATGCCAACCACTTTGTAGCTTTGCAGTAGCAATTAAATAAAAAGTAGAATCTGATACTTTTTCTACAGATGCACTCCATTTTATAGGATCGTATATTTGCGCTTGAAGTGAAGTAAATATCCCAATTGATATCAATAAAAAGCTAAGAAATTTTTTCATTATCTAAGGTAATTTTTAAAAAATTGTTGGATTGTGGTAACACGCTAAATCTATTATCAAGTCGTTTTCCTACAATCCAAATAATTTGATTTTCTGAACAAAGTAGCCAAGTATTTTCTTTTTGTGGTAGTGAATATTTTTCATCTTTAAAAAACTTACTCAATTTTTTAGTTCCTTCCATTCCGAATGGACAAAAATACTCTCCTTTTTTCCATTTACGGAGGATTAAAGGAAACTTTAACAAATCTTTATCGACTATAATACTGTTTTCACCCAGCAATTTAAAATTTATTTTTGCTGCTTTTATTGCTTGAAATTTTAAAGAAATAGGAAAAGAAATAGATTTAGTGTTTTCTAATATTTCAAATTCATTTTTAGGAGCTACTTCAATATGATTATTCGGATTTAAAGTTAAGAGCATAAAATCTCTATCTTTAATAAGTCGATGGGTTTTGCTTAGAACTTTTTTGCCAGATTGGGCATTCACTAAATTTAAAACATCATCCCATTCTGTAAATCCATAATTTTTAAGAATTTCATAAAGGTAATTTTTGGGATGCGAAAGCCGATTGATTTTTTCTACAATTAATTTAAGGATAATGCCCTCTTTAGCTGTATGAATTTCGGATGTTGTAATTTGATCTTTAATATCCTTTAGGTGATTCAGTAAAATTTCTTGGCTATTTTTTAAATGATTGATTGTGTTTTGAAATGAACTTAACAAACTAGTATTCAGCTCTTTTAATGCTGGTACAACTTGGTGTCTAATTTTATTGCGATGGTATTTTGTGGTTAAATTAGATTGGTCTTCACGCCAAATTATATTTTCTTTTTGAGCGTTTAAACTAATTTCTTCACGTGTAAATATGAGCATTGGTCTCACAATATTTTCATTTATTTGCGGTATTCCAACAAAACCATCCAAACCGCTACCTCTTGTTAAATTAATTAAAAAAGTTTCGAACATATCATCTAAATGATGTGCTGTGAGCAAATAATCAAATTGTTGTGTTCTTAAAATTTTATTAAACCAATCATAGCGCAGTTCTCTAGCTGCCATTTGTATAGAAATTCTTTTCTTTTCGGCAATTTTAGTAGTATCAAAATGGATAGAAAAAAACGGAATTTGGTTCTTTAAAGCGTAATTTTTAACAAAAAGTTCATCGGCATCACTTTCATCACCACGCAATTTAAAATTGCAATGTGCAATAGCAATAGCATATTTAAGTTGATGCATTAAGTGCGAAAGCGTCATGCTGTCTAGTCCGCCAGAAACTGCAATCAACAATTTTTTATCTTTCAAAAAAGGATATTGATGATGAAGATGATGTTTAAATTTTTCTAACATTTTGATAAATATTGCCTAATGAGCATCTCAAAATTATGCTTTTTTATTGATAAATGGCTTATAAAATTAAGCTCCTGTTAATACTTGTTTCATGGCCTTACCTTTTAGTAAACATTCTTGATATTCTTGCGTTGGATTTGAAAGTGCGGTAATGGCACTACCAACCGAAAAAGAAGTGTATTGAGTTTCAGCATTGTGTAAAATACTTCTAATAACTACGTTAAAATCGAAATCGCCATTTGGGGTAAAATAACCAACACTGCCAGAATATAGACCGCGTTTTGTTGCTTCAATTTCCTCAATAATTTTCATGGCAGCTATTTTAGGAGCGCCTGTCATACTTCCCATTGGAAAAGTATTTTTAATAATTTTTATAGGAGAAGTTCCTCTCGGAATCTCAGATGAAATAGTTGAAATAAGTTGGTGTACTTGCTTAAAAGTATATATTCCACACAGCTCTTCAACTTTTACGCTTCCTTTAACTGCTGTTTTTGAAAGGTCGTTTCGAACCAAATCTACAATCATGATATTTTCTGATTGTTCTTTGATGTTTTCTTGCAGCATTTTTTTCAATTCAGCATCTTGTTCCTCAGAAAATCCGCGTTTGGAAGTCCCTTTAATGGGCTGTGAAATTATTTTTTGTCCCATTTTCTTGAGATATCTTTCGGGTGATGCAGAACAAATATAAAAATTGTCAAGTCTAAAAAAACAAGCAAAAGGCGGACTCGAAATTGCATTCAATTTTTTAAATATTTCTGATGCATTAATTCTTGTATTTTCTATGAAAAACTCCATACAAAAATTAATTTCATAAATATCTCCACGGTGGATGTGTTGTAAAAGATGATGACATTTTTCAACATAAGTTTCTTTAGAAATGCGTTGTTTAATGTTAGCTTCCTTTATTAATTGCTCTTTTACAGGGCTATTATTAGGTTGATTATTGATATATAAATAATCTGTTTCAATCTCAGCTTTTAAATCAACTAAGTATGAAAATACAATGTTGTTATTTTTTATGAATATGATTTTTTTTGGCTGAAAAAAATATAGCGAAGGAAAATATAATCCATCAAAATTGTTTGAGGTAAGGTTTTCAACATCATTTTTTAAATCATAGGAAAGAAATCCAAATAGATAATCATGGTGCTTTTTTTGATAATTTTCTAACAAATGAAAAGCATCTTTGTTGGTAGATAATTTTATAGATGATTTTTCGTCTACAGCCAAAATAATATCAAATGAGCTGTAATTATTGTTAAAATTGTTGGTGTCTAACCAGCTAACAACTTCAAATTGTTGACTCCATTCAAACAACTGTGATTTAAATAAATCAATATTTGTTGTTGTAAACTCTTTATTAAAACGATTCATAGATTTGTAAAATGCAAATGTAATATCATTTTAACTTTAAATTTACAGTTAAATATGATTTTATCATTTAGACATGTAAGTGGTTGTTAGTAAAGTTAATTTGTAGTAACAATGTGTTTTAGGGTGATTTTGTAAGTATTATAAAACCAAAAAAGCATCTAAAAAGATGCTTTCCGGTAAAAATTAAATCTACTAACCTTTAATTTTTAAACTAACCATTAAATTGACTAACTCTTAAAAATCTACTAACCTTCTTAAAAAATTAACCTTTAAATTCAATATAATGAGCAATGAATTTCGCGTTTAACTACCAAACAATTAATAAATCAAATACTGTTCTGGCTGTACAATTCCACCAGATTTATTTACATAAGTAAAATTAGGCGATAATGAATTTATCAAAGTTCTTCCAGTTGAAATACCGTTTGTGTGAACTTTAGATTTTGCAGCGTGATTTGTATTTGTTTTCATAATTTTTTGGGGCATTGTTTTGTTTACGGTGTAAATATAATACATTAAAACATTAAAAGCAAGTAAAAAAACATATAATTTACCAACCATTGTATAAAACGTGCCAAATGTTATATAAAATGTGTTTATTAATATTTTATATCTAAATTTAAATTGATTGTATGTTAAAATACCATTTGTTGTAATAAGCATACAATTGGTTAGGTAAATATGCTTTATATAATTTTTTATAATTGAGGTTAGTGGAAGAGCTTAGTGAATGCTAACTTATTAAAATAATCGAAGAGCACATTTATACAGAGTGCCCTTCGATAAAAAAAACTAAAATTACTAACCTTTATTTTGATACGTTTTTAATTCAAATAAAACTATGAATTATGGTGTACAATAGTTGAATTAATACAAACAACATTGTTCGGGGTGCACTATACCGCCAGATTTATTTTTGTAGAAAAAATTAGGCGATAATGAGTTGATCAAAGTCTTTTTAGAATCGCTACTAAAGCGTTGAAGATTTGAAATTGCGGAGTGGTTTATGGCTGTTGTTTTCATAATTTTTTTTTGATTATTTATATTGTTATATCAATTGATGCTTTCTGAAATTTAATTTCCTGTAAAAATTTGAGTGTAATAATTGGCTCCAGAGGCGCTTTTTCTAGCAGAAATTCCCATAAATTGTACTGTAGGATTTTCAATATTTTTTCTATGAAGTGCACTGTTTATCCAAGCTTTCATCAATGAATCTGCAGTAGTATATCCTGCACCAACATTTTCTAATACTACTTTAGCACTTGCAGTTGTCATTAAATTTCTGCTTCTCACTTCAAAATTATCATGACTAATTTTTCCTTGTTCAATCATATATTTTGTATGATTTGATGCTTCTGAATAGGCAGGAGTTAAGATGCTTACTTTGTTTAATCCAATAGATTCTCTATGAATGTTTACTAAGGATAAAATCTCATTTTCCATACCGCTAATATTTACAGTTTCAATGGTAGTTGCGGTTGTAGTTTCAAATCCGTCATCGTCTTTAGAGCAAGCTGTAAAAGAAATTGCGATGATCATAAGGGCTAATACTTTAATTGTTGTTTTCATGTCTCATGGGGTGATTATGAATTATTAATAAACAGTTTTTTAAAAAATAAGTATGATACAAATCACTTATCAAAATTTTCTCACTTCATCTTAATCTTTCTTTTGAAATCAACCTCTTTTTTTTAGATAGACTTGAAGTTGCTTTCGTAACCATTTGGGGTGGATTACTTATACAGTACAAATGTACATTAAGAAAAACACAAAAGCAAGTAAAATCGTAAATAAATTACCATTTGTTATGAAAAACATACCATTCATGAGTGTAAATGTGCATTTAGCTAGTTTTAGAGGTCGTTAAAAATATGTAAATAGGTGCATTAATGGCGTGAAATCACTAATGAAATGTAATATTTCTTTAATTTAATATTCAAATTAACTTGAAAAATGATGCTAAGATGTTTTTTTAAAGTTTTTGAAATCTTTAAAGTGTAGTTTATTTTCTAAAAATGACTCAAATTTCGCTAAATATTACTATTTAACAATTTCAAAAGTTTGAATTTGATCAATATTATTTGCAAATATTTTAGATTTTAAATTAGTTTCAGCTTAAGCAAATCAGATAAACTTAGAATTTATTGTTTTAAATAAATTTTGAAATTCCAATGAAAATGTAGTTTTTACTAATTTATTTATCCATTAAAAAAATTAAATAGAAATGATAATTTGATGTGAAGATGAAATTTGCAAAAAAAGTTTTTTGTGTGTTTTTATAAAGAAGTTTCAATTATTTTAAATTTTAAGAATTTCAAATAGTTAAATTATAAGTTTAGGCGCTATTTAAAATTTTATAGTAATTGCAATGTTTTATTAATCTCAATAAATTTATAGTAGAATTCGGTAAAGTTTATTTAACGTAAATTAATTTATAAAAGCGGATGAATTATAGTTATTCATTTTTTGAGAGTGAATTTAAATTTGATTTTTTAATAT
>CAMTWE010000016.1:0-4078 GCA_947085395.1 uncultured Bacteroidota bacterium
ATAGTTATCAAACTATAAAAAAAATAAAAAGTACCCAATGAAAAATTTATCTATCATTGATAAACTTATTTTTATCATCAATAATTTGATGGCATTTGCCTTGGTATTGTCTTATATTCTCCCTTTTATTTCGCCAGAAAAGTTTGCACAACTCGCTATTTTAAGTTTATTGGTTCCTTTATTAATCATCATTAATGTGGGTTTTTTAATTTTTTGGATGATCAAATTTAAAATCCAATTTTTACTATCGTTTTTTGTATTGTTAGTGGGTTTTAAATATGTGAATACTTTATACAAAATACCTACAAAACAGCTTACAGCAGAAAATAACGCTATTAGTTTGATGAGTTACAACGTTAAGATGTTTAATTTATACCAGTGGATTGATGATAAAACAATCAATTCTAAAATTGTATCTTTTCTAAATAGTGAAAATCCCGATATTCTTTGTCTGCAAGAATATCATGCTTCTGAAGAAAAAAATATTCATTATAAGTATCAATATATCAAAACAAATGAAGACCGCTCTAAAATTGGTCAGGCCATTTTTTCAAAATACCGCATCATTAATTCGGGTTCTTTAAACTTTAAAAACTCTGGAAACAACGCTATTTTCGCTGATATTGTAATTGATAAAGACACAATACGGGTGTATAATATTCATTTAGAATCATTAAGAATCAATCCTTTTAAAGAATATTTTGGAGAGCAAGATACCCAACGCATGCGCTTGCGATTTGAAAAGGCCTTTAAAAAACAAGTGGCGCAAACCCAACTTATTTTAGAACATCAAAAAACAACTACTTTAAAAACCATTATTTGTGGCGATTTTAACAACACTTCTTTTTCTTGGGTTCATCGTCAGTTAAAAATGGGTAAAAAAGATGCTTTTGATGAATTTGGAACTGGTTTTGGACAATCATTTGATTATCCTTTTCCGTTGCGCATCGATTTTATTTTAGTTGATGAAAAGATTGATATCACTCAATTTAAAACTTTTGAAGTCAACTATTCTGATCATTTTCCTATTATGACGAACATAAAATTATAAAATTAAATTTTGTGCTTCATCTTGAAAATTTTTTGTACTTCTTTGTGAAATAGCTTTCCATTAAAAACCACCAAGCACAAATTAATTATTTTGTATATTTATTCCAACTTTATCCAACTATTTAAAGATTTAACTATTAAAATATTTAATATGTCTAAAAGATCGTTAATACTAGTGGTTTTACAGTTTTCAAGTTTTTTATTTTTTGCGATTGACGGAGCGCTATTTGTAAACAATTTCTTGTTTTTGTTTCAATTAATGGGTCTAGCTCTTGGTTTATGGGGTATTATAAGCATGAAAATTGGAAATTTTAATGTCCAACCAGAAGTTAAAAAAAATGCACTATTTATTTCAAAAGGACCTTATAAAATCATAAGAAATCCGATGTACACAGGCATTTTAATTTTTTTCGGATTTACTTTATTTGCAAAATTTAGTTATTTACGACTGCTAATCTATCTCATTTTAACAATTACCTTACTTTTAAAACTTATAGATGAAGAGAAATTCTTAACAGAACGGTTTAAGTATGTATATCTTGCCTATAAAAAGAAAACATTTAGATTGATACCATTTATTTATTGATGCCAAATCATCAATTTATCACCTTACTTCTTTTGAACCCTTTTTAAACTCAACAAATTAATCGGATTAATGCCCAATCCAACTATATTTTTCTGTGTAAAACGAAGTACTTCATCATAATATAAAGGCACAATTGGGGCAGTATTCATGAGTAAACTGTCCATTTTTTGATACAAATTATTGCGTTCAAAATCATTGGTTAATGTAAATGATTTTTCATACCATCGGTCGAATAACTCATTTTTATAATGAAAATAGTTTGGTCCCTCAGGTGCGAAATTTTTACTGTAAAACAGCGATAAATAATTCTCGGCATCCGGATAATCGGCTATCCAACTGCCTCTAAAAACTGATAATTTTCCGGTTGCTTTTGCTTGTTTTAATGTAGAAGATGGCACAACATCTACCTGCATATCAATTCCTATTTTTTTAACTTCGCGTTGAATAAATTCACATAAATCTACATACTGACTGTTGGTAGAAACCGTAACTTTTGGACGCAAATCTCCTGTTAACTGCTGATATTCAATCACCAATTGTTTCGCTTTTGCAGGATTGTACTCAAATCCCTTTACCTTTTTGTTGGCTGATAAACCAGGCGGAATGATACCGTTATGCGCTGCCAATCCGATGCCATTTCGCATGTACAACATCATTTTTTGGCGGTCAAATCCGTAATTAATTGCTTTTCTAATTAACTCATGAACGGCAGGATTTCCATCAATATCTTTTAAATAAAAACCTAGATATTCGGTATTTAAATACGAACTTTTAGACATCATAAATTGATTGTTGTATTTCGGATTCAAAGTTCCGTCATTCAACAACAACTCATCTTTATAAGAAACATCCAATCCAGAAATAAAATCAATTTTTCCTTGAACAAACTGCATAAATTCACTAAGCTTATCTGGTAAAAAAGTAATGGCAACCGCTTCTAAATAGGGCAATTGCAATCCGTTTACATCTTTTTCATAGTACAATTTATTTTTTCTAAAAACCAATTTGGTATTTTCTACCCATAATTTAAATTGAAAAGGGCCTGTACCAATTGGATTGGAACGAAAATCAGCCCCATAAAAATCAACAATTTCTTTTGGAACCACCGAACAATATTTCATCGTCAATAATCCTAAAAAAGGAGGAAAAGATTCTTTTAAATTGATTACAAAAGTGCTGTCATTTGTAGCATAAAACCGATTTACATTTTTTAACACCCAATTTCCAGGTGAAGTTAATTTACTATCCAACAATCTATTAAAAGAAAATACGAAATCTTTAGCAGTTACTTTTCTAGTACTGTCTTTTCCAAATAGAGGATGTTTGTGAAAATACACATCATTTCTTAAATTAAAAGTATAAGTTTTTCCATCTTCAGCAATTGTCCATCTTTTTGCAATATCGGGCTGTACTTTTAAAGAATCATCGAGTTGCACCAATCCGGAAAAAAGTTGATTCACAGCCCAAATATTGGCCTGATTTTTTGCAAAAGCAGGATCTAATGAAGAAATATTAGTATGTTCATTGTATCGAAAAACCATCAATTTACCATCTTTTTCATCCGAAGAACAAGCGGTAGACAAAAACACATAAAACATTATCATTAAATATTTTAGCACTTTAATTATTAATAATTTACCCATCATTTTATGATGTTTCTCGAGCCATTTTTGTAGCATATAATTCTGTCGATTGATTGTTAAATGTTAATTATAAAAAATCGTAAATTGCGAGCCATAAATGTACATGAATGAACGGACAAAAAAAAGTAGCATTTTATACCTTGGGATGTAAACTCAACTTTTCTGAAACATCAACCATTTCTAGAAATTTTAAAAAGGAAGGTTTCGAGCGCGTTGGTTTTGATGAAGTAGCTGATATTTATGTGATTAACACTTGTTCGGTAACAGATAATGCCGATAAACGATTTAAAACCATCGTTAAAAATGCCCTTAAAATTAATGAAAATGCATTTCTAATTGCCATTGGCTGTTATGCACAATTACAGCCGGAAGAACTGGCAGCGGTTGATGGTGTTGATTTGGTTTTGGGAACTTCCGAAAAATTTAAAATTACGCAGTATCTCAATGATTTAACCAAACATAAGGGCGGTGAAATTCACTCCTGCGAAATTGCAGAAGCCAATTTTTACGACAGCTCCTACTCTATTGGCGATAGAACTCGGGCTTTTTTAAAAGTTCAGGATGGCTGCGATTATAAATGTACTTATTGCACCATTCCGCTGGCGCGCGGTATTTCGCGCAGCGATACCTTAGAAAATGTGTTGAAAAATGCACGTGAAATAGCCGAACAAAACATCAAGGAAATTGTGTTGACGGGTGTTAATATTGGTGATTATGGCAAAGGCGAATTGGGTGATAAAAAACATGCCCACACTTTTTTAGATTTAATTAAAGCATTGGAAACCGTTAACGGAATTGA
>CAMTWE010000017.1:0-2344 GCA_947085395.1 uncultured Bacteroidota bacterium
AAAATAGATTTTGTATTTTTGATTAAAAGTAATTAATGTATGAATTTAGAAACTAGAAAATTATCATTTATTCAAGAAATTCTTAGAATACAAAGTGAGAAAACCATTTCTCGACTTGAAACTATTTTGAGAAAAGAAAAAACTGTAATTGAATTTGAGAATATTCAGCCAATGACTATGAAAAAATTTAATCAACGAATTGACAAATCTTTGGAAGACTCTAAAAAAGGAAAATTGACAGAGATAAGTGACTTAATTTCGGAGATTGACAAATGGAGCTAAAAATTTATTGGACTGATTTTTCTAAAAAAGAACTTCAAAACATTTTCGAATACTACAAAGAAAATGCAAGTTTAAAAGTTGCTAAGAGTTTGACTATAGGAATTGCAAAAGAAACTTTAAAACTAAAAAAGCAGCATGAAATAGGACAGATTGAGGAATTTCTAATTGATAGACCAAATGAATTCAGGTATTTAGTTTACAAAAATTACAAAATAATTTATTGGATAAATAAGAGCGAAAAACGAATTGAAATTAATGATGTTTTTGATTCTCGACAAAATCCGATAAAGATTGAACGAATTGAATAAAAGCCAGTTGCCAACACCTCATAAAATTTATGCTCAAATCGGAACTAGTATAAACCGACAAACACTCAATAAAAATATTGCTACGCCAGAAAAATCTCTGGTTTTTACGTCGCACAAATCATTATACGAACACGTTAGCAACAATAAAAAAAACATAGAAAGATTAAAAAATTGGAAAAAAATAGTATTTTTGATTAAACTCTTAAAAAAGTGAATTATGGATATGACAGCACAAATAAAAAATAATCTAATCTCCAGAATAAAAAATTCCAAAGACTTGAGCTTTTTGAGTGCGCTACAGACAATTTTTGATAGTTCCGAACAATCTTTATTCCAACTTACACCTGAACAATCAAAATCAATTGAAATAGGTCGTAAAGAAATTAAAAACGGAAAATACTTTGAAAATGAGGAAGTTATATCTGAAATGAAAGAATGGTTAAGAAAAAAATAATTTGGTCCCCCAGAGCTAAAAAAGAGTTACAGAGAACCCTCGAATATTTTAATGAAAGAAACGGAAGCACTGATTACAGCTTCAAAATATTAAACGAAATTGAGGATTTGACGAAAACTCTTTCCCAAAGTGAATTTATCGGCAGATTAACATCTAATAAAACTACGAGAGTAATTCCGATGAAAATTTACTTAATATTTTATGAGATTAATGAGGAACAAATTCAAATTCTTTCTTTTTGGGATAATCGACAAAATCAAAAAGGTCGAATTCTTTAAAGAAAAATACGTTTGCCAACACCTCATAAAATTTATGCTCAAATCGGAACTAGTATAAACCGACAAACATTCAATAAAAATTCGTTACGCCGGAAAAATCTCTGGTTTTTAAGTTGCACAAATCTTATAAAAACTCGTTGGGCTTCATACAGACAAAAATTTTTAGTTTTTAATTATAATTCGATTTTTTTGTAACTTTGACTTTAAGAAATAATAAATATGAATATTCAAACTTCTAAAATAGAGTTGGTAAAAATGATTCTCAACATTGAGAATGACAAATTCATTGAAAAAATCACAGAATTTATTCAAAATGAAAAAGTTGATTTTTGGAATGAGTTGAGTTTGTCTGAACAAAAAGAAATCGAAAAAGGAATTAAACAGTTGAATAAAGGTAAAAGAGTTGAGTTTAACGACTTTTTGAAAAAGATTTCTTGATGAAAGTATTTTTATCAGAATTAGCTAAAAATAAGCTTTTAAAATTGAACGATTTTCTATTGGAGAATTGGAATTTAAAAGTTCGTAATGATTTTTTTAAAAAGCTAACCTCTAAAATTGACCAGATTTCAGAACAACCTGAGAGTTGCCCTCAATCTTCCGAGTTCAATGGACTTTTTAAATGTGTTGTAACAAAACAGACAACTTTCTATTACAGAGTAAATCTTGGCAGAAAAGAAATTGAGGTTATTACAGTTTTTGACACAAGACAAAATCCGGACAAATTAGAAAAAGACATAAAATAAGTACGAAAGCCCTACACCTCATAAAATTTATGCTCACATTTGAACTAAATACAAACCGACAAACACTCAATAAAAATATTGCTACGCCGGAAAAATCTCTGGTTTTTACGTCGCAAAAATCATTATACGAACACGTTAGCAACAAGCTGATTTGAAATCCTAAGATAAATTTAACTCTGAATTTAAAATAGATTTTGTATTTTTGATTAAAAGTAATTAATGTATGAATTTAGAAACTAGAAAATTATCATTTATTCAAGAAATTCTTAGAATACAAAG
>CAMTWE010000018.1:0-17589 GCA_947085395.1 uncultured Bacteroidota bacterium
ACAGCAGGTGCTGTTTGTACAATAACCGTTTTACTTGGGTCTGCTAATGCACGGATTACGATTCCTGTATGATCTACTTCTGTTAAAGCAGCTGTTGGACAAACCGCTACACATTGACCACAATAGGTACATACACTTTCTTCTAAATTCATTTGAAAAGCAGGAGCAACCACCGACATAAATCCCCTGTTAATTGCAGCAAGTGCTCCAACCGATTGAATGTCATTACACATGGTTAAGCATCTTCTGCATCCAATACATTTATCCATATCTCTTTCGATGGCTGGAGAAGTATCTTTTATATAGGTAGATTGTTCACCAGCATAATGCAATTTTCTAATTCCCATTTCTTGCGCCATACTTTGAAGATCGCAATCGCCATTTTTAGCACAAATTAAACAGTCAGTAGGGTGGTCACTTAGTATTAATTCTAGAACCGTTTTTCTACTATTTAAAACTCTAACCGTTTGGTTTTTAATTTCCATACCTGGTAAACACTCTGTTGCACAGGCAGGAACAAGATTTTTTCTTCCTTCAACCTCAACCACACAAATTCTACAACCTGTTGGTTTGTGTGTTGTGTTTAGATGATGTAAGTGCATATAACATAAGGTTGGAATATTAACTCCTACACTTTTTGCAGCATCTAATATGGTTGTTCCTCTAGGAACCTGAAAATTCTTATTGTCTATTTTTATACTTATCGTATCCATAATTCGCTCTTTAATAAATTAATTTAAGTAAATAGCATCAAATTTGCATTTATCCATACATATTCCACATTTGATACAGGTTTCTTGGTTGATATGGTGTAATTTCTTCTTCTCTCCCGTGATAGCATTTGTTGGGCAATTTCTAGCACAAACAATACAACCAATACAATTCTCTTCATGGACATAATATCTTAAGAATGAAGTACAATGTCCGCTAGGACATTTATGATCAACAACGTGTGCGAGGTACTCATCATAAAAATTTTCTAAGGTAGAAAGTATAGGGTTAGGCGATGTTTGACCCAAGCCACATAAAGAAGTGTCCTTTACTACAACGCATAAATTACGCATTAAATCAAGGTCTTCTATAGTTCCCTTATCCTCACACAACTTATCTAACATTTCATGTAGTCGTTTGTTTCCAATTCTGCAAGGAGCACATTTACCACAAGATTCTTCTACGGTAAATTCTAAATAAAATCGTGCCATTGCTACCATACAATCATCTTCATCCATCACAATCATTCCACCAGAACCCATCATAGAACCAACAGCTGTAAGAGAATCAAAATCAATGGGTAAGTCCAAATGCTTTTCTGTTAAACAACCACCAGAGGGACCACCTGTTTGCACCGCTTTGAATTTTTTACCATCTTTAATTCCTCCACCAATTTCAAAAATTACTTCTCTTAGTGTAATTCCCATAGGTACTTCTATCAATCCTACATTGTTAATTTTCCCTGCTAAAGCAAATACTTTGGTTCCTTTCGATTTTTCGGTACCAATGGTTGCATACCAGGCACCACCTTTGTTGATAATCGCTGGAATATTAGCTAGTGTTTCAACGTTATTCACGTTGGTTGGTTTTTCTAAATAACCAGAAACACTAGGAAAGGGAGGTTTTAGGGTAGGTTCACCACGTAAACCTTCCATTGAATGTATCAAGGCAGTTTCCTCACCACAAACAAATGCACCTGCTCCATATTTAATATCAATGTCGAATGAAAAAGTAGTTCCAAATATATTTTCACCTAAAAGTCCATATTCTCTGGCTTGTTCTAAAGCAATTTTTAATCGCTTAATAGCCAATGGATATTCTGCTCTGATATATACCAAACCTTTGTTAGCACCAATTGAATAGCCACAGATAGCCATAGCTTCAATGATAGAATGTGGATCTCCCTCTAAAATAGAACGATCCATAAATGCACCTGGATCGCCTTCATCGGCATTACAAACTACGTATTTTTGATCGGATACACTTTTACTGGTAATGTCCCATTTTAACCCTGTGGAAAATCCACCACCACCACGACCTCTTAAACCGGATAATTTAATTTCGTCAATAACTTGTTGAGGTGTATATTTTGTAATACATGTTGCCAATGCTTCATAACCATCTCTGGAAATAAACTCGTCAATATTTTCAGGATCTATAAATCCGCAATTACGTAAGGCAATACGTAATTGTTTTTTATAGAAATCCATGTTTTTAGAATCTGAAATCGTTTCCTTTCTGATGGGATCAACATAGAGTAATCGTTCTACATTTCTACCTTTTATCACATGTTCGTTAATGATTTCAACGGCATCATTGGGTGAAACTTGCGTATAAAAAGTATTGTCGGGCATTACTTTTACAATAGGTCCTTTCTCACAAAAACCAAAACAACCTGTAGCAATTACTTGTACTTCGCTTTGTAACTCCTTCTCATTTAAGATGTCCTTAAATTTTTCTACTAATTCTTTACTTTCTGATGCGTGGCAACCCGTGCCTCCGCAGACTAAAAGGTGCATTCTGTAATTTTTCATCTTACTTTTGAATTTTTGTTAATCTACTGTTAGATAATTGACAGGAATAATTCCGTCAGTCAACTCACCTCTTACGATGTGTTTTTCCATGATTTCATCAGCTTTTTTAAAGGTGACATCACCATACACAACAGGTAATTCTCCTGGCATTGATAGCTCAATAGTGGGTTCTGCATAACAATAACCCATACAGCCTGTTTGAGTTACCACTGCATTAATACGACGTTTATGAAGTTCGGTAATAAAATACTCCATTACTTCCTTCGCGCCAGATGCAATTCCGCAAGTTGCCATCGCCACTTTTACCTGAATTACAGTTTCGATATTATCGCTTTTTTCGCGTAAATCCATTTTGGATTTAATGTTCTCTTTGATTTTTCTCAAATCTGCAAGTGATTTTACTTTTGACATATCAAACGATTTTATATTAAAATTTTAATAACTATTTATTTTCTCCATATTTTCCTGAATCATTTCTTTGATAAAATGTAAAACTTCAGGATTATTGATGGGAATATCTTCTATTGTTTCTTTTATTTCTCTGGTATCTAAATTAAATGCTACATCGTTTTTTTCGAATTTATAGTTGAAGTTGATTTGAGGATTGGCTCCAATCAACAACATTATAACTCCTGATATATCACCCAACGGAATGCAATCTAGATGGTTGTTATAAAAAATTGCTTGTACTTTTGTGCCTTTATTGGGTTGAGATTCTATTGTAAAACTTCCACCTGTTATATCAGAATTCATTTTCAACAATGGTATTCCCAATCCAACTTTTCTGGTGGTTCTAGAAGTAGTGTATGGATCTATTACCTTTTTTAAAAATATAGCATCCATTCCTTCTCCATTATCTTCAATTTCAACTGTTGTGGTATGATTATGCTCATCTACATTTATTGCAACAATTACTTCGCTTGCTTTCGCTCGGATGGAGTTTTGTGCTATATCCATAATATGTAATGCCATGTTCTTCATCCTACGAATTCTCTTCCATTTAAATTGTGCAAAGCCATTCTAAATTCATTAAAAGTTGGTTCTTCCATTTTTAACACATTGTACGATGCGCCAATTAATTCTGGAATATGTGCATCAGAATTTTGCAAAAGCGTTTTGTCTTTTAGAAAAATGTTCTGAATTCGCATTGCTTCTTTGGTAATGTGATTTGATACTTCGTACGCATCAACCTTTAAATCTTGAGGAATAAAACCCAGTTGGCTTATTAAACTGTACTTAGGTTTATTTATGTGTGCTGGGATAAAAATTCCGTTTAATGCGTGTACTTTTGATTCTATTTGATTGATATTTTGATCTAAACCTGTTATCAGTAACTTGCTTTCTTCATAAGTTATATTTTCATCGGCATCAACAACAACTTGATATCCAAACTTATCTACATTGTTTTTAAAATCAGGTAAATGCTGATCTAAATATTCTTGAAAACAGTTTAACAATTCAAAATTTTCGAAGTACGCCAAACAATGAATTTCTTCTTTGGTAGTTACTTCTACGCCTAAAAAAACTTTTAAGTCTGATTGTAGTGCAGCTTCTGTAACTCCCAAACATTGTCTGGTTGAATTGTGGTCTGTAATAGCAATAATATCTAATCCTTTTTCTAAAGCAGTTTTCACAATCACTTTTGGACTCATATCTAATGAGCTGCAAGGCGATAATACGGTGTGAATATGTAAATCTGCTTTAAAGAGATTCATTTCTATTTGTTTAATAAATTAAATAATGCGCCAGAAATTTCAAAAGCACTTTTCGAAGTTCCCAAAACTGGTATTCCTTCACTGTTACTTTGTTCTGCCATATCTGCATCTGGCTGCAAGTTTTTAACTAAAATAACAGCAGCCAAATCTTTTAAAGAGGCAATTGCCATTACATTTTTATGTGTTTGCAACGTAATCCAAATTGTTCCAGCATCGGCATTGCCAATTACATCACTCAATAAATCGGAAGTGTACCCTCCAATTATTTCATTTTCTAAACCAGTATTGCCACTGTGAACTTTTAATTCTAGTTGATTTATTACATCTTTTATATTCATAACTTTGTACTAAATAAATTAATATACTTTTTTTACACCCCAAATGTCTTTAAACTTGATGGCGGTTTCGCTACTGGTTAATTCTCCTTTTTCTTCCATCATTTTTTGAATGAAAATACAATGTTCGATGGTGGATGTTCCATTCATAATATCTATTGCCAACGACTTGCAATTAGGAGCTCCACAAAGTGTACAGTCAACTCTAGGGAGACGATTTAAAATATCGTTTACTTTCCCCATTTTTTGAAGCGCCATATCGATATTGTCATCCAATTTCATCATATCTCTTGGCAATACCTTATCAATAGCGATATTTTTCATCAAATAATCGGACTGTTCAATAATCGGTCTAAATTGAGGTTTGGTATTAGGTTGATTCAAATCTTGACTTTCTTTATTCAATTTTTGCAATCTTTCTACGGTTAGAAATTTGTTTCTTACCGTCAAAACACCATTGGCGCAACTTTCATCACAGGCTCTTAATTCTAGATAATCTATACCTTTTATAACGTCGCTTTCTACTTTATCTAAAAAACTAATGACATTATGAATTTCATCAATAGCCAAGCATCTACCTTTTGCAATGGGCAACTCACCTTTAGTTAATGGATATAAGATTGACTCCATAGGTGGTAAAGCAATATGTATGTTTGGATCAATTTCCAAACCTCCTTTTCTTATCAAGGAATAGGTTCTATTGAAAAATACATCCATATTGATAGCTCCAGTTACGGGAGACGTATAATTTCCTACTGGGTCTTTAATAGCAATGGTTTTGGCGGCACAAGGTGTGATATAAAAAATTCCGATTTCTTCTTGTTGGGCTCCTGCATCTATAAGTTCCTTTTGGACAAACATGGCGGCTATTTCGAAGGGTGGTTTTTGTAAAACTAAACTATCTACCAATGAAGGAAATCTCACTTGAATTAAACGCACTATTGCTGGGCAAAATATTGACAATAAAGGTTTAGAATCTTGATTTTGAGATTGATATTCTGGCAATGCACTTTTTAGTATTTCTACACCTTGTTCGGCTTCATAAATATGGGTAAAGCCAAGTTTTAGAATAGCGCTGTATATGAATTTTAATGAGATTTCATCAGGAAATTGACCAATAAAAATGGAAGGTATTAAGGCAACTCTATATTTGAATCCATAAATTTCATTGAAATCATCATTTGAAATATTTATGGCATTTGTAGGACAGGCTCTCATACATTCACCACAATCCACGCATTGGTTCTCCATCAATATAGACTTCCCATTTTTTACACGAAGTGCTTCTGTGGGGCAAACGGATACACAATGCGAACATCCTATGCAGAGTTCTTTATTTATTTTCAAGCTATGAAGAAAATATTTTGCTTCCATTTGTATCTATTATTTTAACTTATATTGATGATAATATTGACTTTTGTTCCTTTTCCTACTTCGGAGTCTATTTTAAGTTTGTCACTGTTATTTCTTATATTGGCAAGACCCATACCAGCACCAAACCCCATTTCTCGCACTTTAGCTGTTGCCGTAGAATAACCTTCTTTCATAGCTAATTCTACATCTGGAATACCGGGGCCTTCATCATCTAACACCATATTAATTTGATTTGCATTAATTGTTATGTTTATACTGCCTTTGTAAGCGTGCGCAACAACATTAACCTCAGCTTCATATAGCGCAACAACAGTTCTTCTGATGATTTTAGGATCAACATTCAACTGTTTTAGTATTTTTTTCAATTCGCTAGATGCTGTTCCAACTCTTGCAAAATCTCCACCTTCTATAAAAAAATCTAGTTTCATCTTCTTAAAATATTAATAAACAGCTTCTAAACCATTGTTATATAATATACCTACCGATTTGAATAGTGAATATTTACACCTTAGCAATATGATTTGGTTTTCTTCAGCTATTTCAATCATTTCTTTGGTAACCTTTTTATTTCGCGCAAAAACTATAACACCAATCTCAGCCATTTCAGCGGTACGAATCGTTTGAATGTTACATAAGCCTGTTATCAACAAACTATCTTCTGCATGAATAGTTAGCACATCACTCATTAAGTCAGATGCAAGTCCTTTCAGAATGCTTATTTCAGGACTAAAATTATTGGTGATAACTTTAGCGTTTAATAATTCAACTATTTGACTTAAGTTCATTTGATATACTATTTTAATTTTTAAACTTTTTAATTAACTCTTTTGATTTGTAAAATGTTTAGAATCGCCCCATTCATTATAGCCAATTTCGCTTCCTATCATACTCATTCTTAAATCAATACATGTGTTACAATCTATTGGGTTTTCATCGGTACAAGGTTTGTCTTCGTACAATTTGTAATTGTTTCTAAAATTGCCTGGTGTTATATTTGGCATCAAAATATTGGCGCCATATTTAATTGCTTTTTCTCTTCCCATTGGGTCAATAGCTTGTAAAGCCGTTGCTGCTGCAATATTAATATCCTTCATTAAAATCCGTAAAGTAGCAATCATTTTAAAGGCCAAATCCAAACGTTCTTGTTTTGTTTTTAAAAGATGACTCGTTTCAAAAAGTGGTGTTTCTGAATGTTCTATATATGGTCCCATTCCTACCATATCTACATCCAATTCTTTTAAAAACAATAAATCATCGGCTAAATTTTCGACGGTTTGATTTGGTAAGCCAATCATTACACCCGTTCCCAGTTGGAAACCCGCTTTTCTAATATTATGTAAGGCTTCAATTCTATTTTCGAAATTATGCAATGCATTTTCTGGATGAATTATATTATAAAGTTCTCTATTTGAAGTTTCTATTCTTAATAAATATCGATGTGCGCCTGCATTATACCATTCTTTATAAGTATCTAATGTTTGTTCTCCTAGTGATAATGTAATCCCCAATTTTCCATTGCTAAGTTCTTTTATTTCTTTAACAATGTTGGTGATTTTTGAAATGAAAACTGCATCGGTGCGTTCTCCGGCTTGAATAACAATACTTGCATACTTATTATCTAAAGCATATTTAGCGCATTGAATTACCTCTTCATCTAAAATAGTATAGCGGTGTGTATTTCTATTCGATTTTCTGATGCCGCAATAAAAACAATCTTTAATACATATGTTAGAATACTCAATTAAACCTCTTAAATGAACTTTATTTCCGATATAAAAATCGGTGATTTCTCTTGATTTTTGGAACAACAATTTTTTATGCTCCCCTTCAGCATTTAGCAAAGTGATGAGGTCTTGTTTTTCAAGTATCTCTTTGTTAAATATGGCTATAAAATTATTCAACTCATTGTTTTTTTATTGATAAAAGGTTCCAAAGCTCTGTCTAAGATTCCATTCATATAAGCGATTGTAAGTCCGTAATTTGTTACCGGAATTTTTGCGTCTAAAGCTGGTTTTAGTCTATTTATTAATTGTTTCTTGGTAATCATACAGCCCCCGCATTGTATCACTAATTGATAATCTGTAATGGGTTTTTCTATTGCTGATAAACCCGCCGCAACATCAAATTCTAGTATTTTACCACTAAATTTTCTAATCCAATTGGGGATTTTAAAACGACCGATATCTTCACAACTCACTTGGTGTGTGCAAGATTCTAAAATCAGGATTCTATCGCCATCATTTAAATGAGGTAGTTTTTTTACCCCATTTATATAGGCATCAAAAGGACCACGCATTCGAGCATAAACGATACTAAAACCTGTTAAGGGAATTTCTCTTGGAATAATTTTGTTTACAAAATCAAATGCCTGACTATCTGTAATCACTAGGTTTGGTTTGATGTTTGTTTTTTGAAAAAATGCTTCAACTTCAGTTTCTCTCAATACAATATTTACGGCATGATTATCCAAAATATCCCTAATGGTCATCGCTTGTGGTAAAATCATTCTACCGTCTGGGGCTTCAGAATCTATGGGAGTGATGAGCATAACGATATCATCTTTTTGGATAATATCACCTAATAAATTGGGTTTTTGATAAGCGGTTTGCGGAATGGTAATTTTTAATAATTCGATTACTTCACCTATATTTTTTGATTGTAAAACACTGCAAATTTCTATAGGTGCATTTGTTAAATTTTTTATTTGATTTAAAGTTTTATGGGATAATTCTTCTTCATCTTCTTTATTATGAATGATGATAAAATCAATCTCATATTTTTGAAACTCAGCAATTAATTGTTGTTCAAATTCACCAAAAGTATTATTGCTAATTATTAGAATTGCAGCATCTATTTGACTGATGGTTTCCAATGATTTGGCAATTCTTTTGTTCCCAATTTCACCTTCATCGTCAATACCAGCCGTATCTATAAGTACTGCTGGACCAATACCAAAAATTTCCATTGATTTTTTTACCGGATCGGTAGTTGTACCTGGTAATCCCGAAACAATAGCAACTTCAATACCTGTTAAAGCATTGATAAAGGAACTTTTCCCTACGTTGCGGCGTCCGTAGATTCCTATATGTGGTTTGTTGTCTTTACCTTTACTCATTTTTTGGCTGTTGGCTGTTGGCTGTTGGTTTCTGGTTTTTGGCTGTTGGTTTCTGGCTTTTGGCTTTTAGCTGTTGGCTTTTGGTTTCTGGCTTTTTGCTAAAGGCTAAGAGCTAAAGGCTAACAGCTAATAAAAGCTAGTAAATCAAATCTCGTTCTCCGGCTTTTACTCTTTCAATTCTTTCTAGGAGCGATTTTTTTAGTTTTTTATTTTCGGTTTCATCCACCGTTTTTTGAATCAATTTCCATCCTTTTTCTGCTGTTTTATCATCAGCATAATCCAAAATATATTCTGCCAATGTCAAAGTAGCATTTGGGGTGCAACATTTTTTTATAAATCCTGGAACTGAAAACTCCATAAAGTGTTCGCCTGTTCTGCCCAGTCTATAGCAAGCCGTACAAAATGATGGAATCATCTCTTTATCTAATAATTCGTTGATAACTTCACTCAACGATCGATCGTCATTAATTTTAAACTGTTCTTTGTTTAAATTTTGTGTTGGATTGAGCGTTTTAGCATAAGCACCAATTTCTATTTTTGTACCGCCATCTATTTGTGAAACACCGTACTGAATTATTTCATTGCGAAGTTCAGCTGGTTCCCTAGCGGTGAGAATCATTCCGGTATAAGGTACTGCCAATCTCAATATGGCAACCAATTTTGTAAAATCAGCATCTGAAACAAAATATTTAGAGTCAACATTCAAACCGGAGGCATTTTTAATTCTTGGAAATGAAATGGTATGAGGTCCAACATTATAACATGCTTCCAAATGATTTGTATGACGAACTAGCGCTAAAACTTCATATCGCCAATCGTATAAACCAAATAAAACACCAATACCAACATCGTCTAATCCTGCTTCTTGTGCACGATCCAATGCTGTTAATCTATTTTCAAAATTGGCTTTTTTCCCCCCGAGATGATATAATTTATAGGCCTCTGGATGATAAGTTTCTTGAAAAATTTGATACGTTCCAATACCCGCTTCCTTCACAATTTTAAAACCTTCAATATCCATGGGAGCAGCATTGATATTTACTCTGCGAATCTCTCCATTTCCCTTTTTTACACCATAAGCAATTTTTACTGTGTGGGCAATGAATTCTGGGGTATAATCTTTATGCTCACCATACACAAGAACTAATCTTTTTTGACCGTTTTCTTGGAGGGCTTCTATTTCATTGATTAATTCAATATCATCAAGTGTTTTTCGTTGGGCATCTTTATTGGTAACTCTAAATCCGCAGTAAGAACAGTCGTTTTGACATTTATTTCCAATATATAAAGGTGCGAAAAGTACAATTCTATTGCCATAAACATTTTTTTTCAATGTTTTAGCACCTTCTTTTATAGCGTTTATAGATTCAGCATCATTTGCATTTACCAATACTGCAACTTCGGATAAGCTTAATCGCTGTTTGGATAAGGATTTTGCAATGACTTTTTCAACCGCTTCTTTGGATGATTTTGTGTTTTGAATGTAATTCCACAACTCATTTTCATCAATAAATGGTTGCATCCGAATGTCTGGCAATGAATACTTCTGAGGAGAAAATTTCATTTTTATAAATTTGAAAAATTAACATAATCGCAAAAATTAGTAAAAAATACATTCAGATTTACGAGTATAATAATAGAAGCTATATATATATAATATAAAAATACAATTTGTTGATAAAATATTTTATGACAAAAGTCATGAAATGATATGGCTAATCAGTTGATGGATGGAATTGATATAGTATTTTTTAAAGATTTAATAATGAGTAATCGTTGTAGTAATAATTATTTTTTATTTTGTTTTAAAAAAATTGAAGATTATATTGATTTTAATTGAAATTACAAAATCAATATAAGTATTAATTTAACAAAAATTTAACATATTTCAACGTCAATTTTATAAAAATATTTTGACTAATAAGATTCAAAATTGGTTTTCAGAGCTTTTTGTACTTGTATTTTGTATTTTTTTATTGTAAATTGACACTTTGATACTTAAGATTTCAAAAATTAAGTCTTTTATTGGTATTTATCATGTTTATGCATTCCTAAAATAACAATATAAGAAGTTAAAAATAAAGCAACTGTTTTAGAAAAATATATTGAGGTAGAAAACACCTCTAAACAAAACAAAATTATCCCTATAATATAAAAATAAACTGATTTTGAAGCTGTTTTAATGTTTGTAATTAGGATGATTTTGCTCCTTTAATACAGAAGTTTTTTAATAATATTCTGAAAGGCAAAGTTTTTGACAGTTAAATTTTTAAATTGATAATATTTTTTTCACAATACTTTATTCTTTTCTTTGATATAATTTCATTTTTTTTAATTTTTTTTAAATTGTATTAAATTAATAAATTGCTATTGGCTATTTTATTTAATTCTCATTTTTTATATTTATTTATCTTGATTTTTTGAAGATTATTCAGTAACTTTAAAGATGTTAAATGGTTAAAAATATGGAAGTTACTCAAAGTTCTATTAAAAGAACCCAATTGATGAATGTGTTGTGGGACATTCAAAAAAAAAGAAGATTTATTAGTGGCGATGATATTACTAAAATTGCCAAAGAATTTAACATATCAAGGATGGAACTTGAGGGCGTTATTTCCTTTTATCATTTTTTTCATCGTACAGATGTAGGTAAATACACCGTTTATTTAAACAATTCTATTATTTCTCGCTTAAAAAACTACACCGAAGTTAAAGAAGCATTTCAGCAAGAAGTTGGCGTTAAGTTTGGAAATGTTACCGCGGATAAAAGTTTCGGTTTGTTTAAAACTTCTTGTATTGGCCTAAGTGATCAAGAATCTGCTGCTTTAATTAATTACAGGCCGTTTACCAATTTAACGCCAAAGCGCGTTAAAGAAATTATTGTACAACTTAGAAATGGCGCTTCTATTGATGAAATTTGCGATACTGTAAAAGACAATATCCATTATACTCCAAAAGAAAGTAAAACTGTATTTTTTAAGAAATACACGCCTTTTGCATCGCTTAAAAAATTAGCCGAATTTTCTCCTGATGAAATCATCGAAATAGTTAAAAAATCTAAACTTTCTGGCAGAGGTGGTGCTTTTTTCCCAACAGGATTAAAATGGCAATTGTGCAAGCAACATCAATCAAATCAAAAATATATCATTTGTAATGCCGATGAAGGAGAGCCCGGTACTTTTAAAGACCGCGTTTTAATGAATAAACTTCCCGGTTTGTTGTTAGAAGGGATGATTATGGCGGGCTATGCTGTTGGCGCTACCAAAGGATTTATTTATTTACGAGCAGAGTATCATTACCTCCAAGAAACCCTTGAAAAAACCATAGATAACTTTAAAGAAAGTGGTTGGTTAGGGAAAAATATCAGTGCACAGGTTCCATTTGATTTTGAAATTGAAATTTTCATGGGCGCTGGCGCATATGTTTGTGGAGAAGAAACTGCCCTAATCAATTCAATGGAAGGAAAAAGAGGCGAACCCAGTACTAAAGAATATTTCCCGGTTGAAAAAGGTTTTTTAAAAAAACCAACCACCGTAAATAATGTTGAAACTTTATGTGCTGTTCCTAGAATTCTTGAAATGGGGGTTGATAAATATCTAAAAATTGGTACAGCAGCAACTCCCGGTACTAAATTGTTAAGCGTATCTGGCGATTGTAAAAAACCAGGAATTTATGAAATTGAATGGGGCATGAAACTCAAAGATTTTCTAAATTTAATTGAAGCTGAAAATCCGCATTTTGTATTGTTTAACGGATTTGCAGGCGAATGTTTATCAACCGCAGATTTTGATAGAGAAATTTCTGGTGAAAATTTATTGGCAGAACATATACAATTTGAACTCAATGATCCTATCCAATACGCGCGTAAAATGAGCGCCGTGGGCTTAAGAAGTGGTGGTTCTTTTATGGTGTTTAAAGAAGGTAGAGATTTACTCCAAATCCTTAAAAACATATCAGATTTTTTTGTAGAAGAGTCTTGTGGTGTTTGTGTTCCTTGCCGTATCGGTAATTTTTTATTGAATAAAAAAATTCGTAAAATTCAGCTTTGTCATGCCGATGCCAATGATTTATTAGAAATTAATGAATGGAGCAATATTATAAAACAATCAAGTAGATGCGGTTTAGGAAAAACATCAACCAATTGTTTATTAACAGCCATGTTAAAATTCCCAGAAGAATTTCAAAAATGCTTATTAGCCGAAAGTGATTTTAACCAATCATTTGATATTAACAAAGCAACAGAAGAATACAACGCTATTATTAATGAAATAGAATCAACTTATGGATAATCCTGTAAATATAATAATAGATGGTAAAAATTATCAGGTAGAACAAGGTAGAAATCTGGTTGAAGCCGCTAAAGAAAACGGAATTTATATTCCCACTTTGTGTCATTTTCACAATCAAAAACACGTTTTAGGAACGTGTAGAATTTGTACCGTAAACGTCAATGGTAAATTCACAACTGCTTGTAGTACAAAAGCATATGAAAACATGCAAATTGAAATTAATACTCCAGAGCTTTCAAATACCCGAAAAGCTCTTATTGAAATGCTCTATGCAGAAGGAAATCATTTTTGTCCAACTTGCGAAAAAAGTGGTAATTGTGATTTGCAAAATTTGGGTTATGACATGGGAATTTCTATAGCTAGATTTCCGCATGTTTTTGGTGATAAATTAGTTGATTTCAATCCGAAACGATTGATAATGGAATCTAACCGATGTATTTTATGCCAGCGATGTGTGGAAGAAATAAAAACATCAGACAATAAAAAGGTGTTTTCATTTGCGCATAGAGGCATTAAAACAGTTGTAAAAATTGATTATGAACAAGAAGAAAAATTAACCGAAGCAGAAGCCATTAAAGCGATGAATACCTGTCCGGTTGGCGCTATATTAGTCAAAGGAATGGTTCAAGAAATGCCTTTTGGCGATAGAAAATATGATTTAAGAGGCAATCATAAAACTGTAAAAATCCGCAGAAAAGTGAACACCTCAAAAAATAGAAAATTTATCGTAGCCACCACTTCCTTAGCGGGTTGTTTTGGTTGTCATATGTCTTTGTTAGATATTGATACCGATATTATTGATATAATTGATATTGTAGAGTTTAATAAATCGCCTTTAACCGATATCAAAAAATTCAGCAAACAATGCGATATTGGACTTATTGAAGGCGGATGCGCCAACTCTGAAAATATTCATGTGTTGAAAGAATTTAGAAAAAAATGTGATATTCTAATCGGATTTGGAGAATGTGCCATAATGGGTGGTATTCCGGCGATGCGCAATTTTGTGCCGCTCAAAGAATGTTTAGAAGAAGCATATATTCATGGACTTACCAGTGAAATAGGCGCCAATATTATTCCCAATCACGAAGATATTCCTAAGTTGTTAAACAATGTTTATCCGTGTAATGAAATTGTAAAAATTGATTATTTTATTCCTGGATGTCCGCCAAACGCTAACCATATTTGGAAAGTGGTAAAAAATATATTGATGGGTGAAGAATATTCCATCGCGCATGAAGAATTTAAATACGATTAATTAAAAGTTTGTAAAGTTTTTAAAGTTCATAATGTTTATAAAGTTTATAATGTTTATAAAATTTTTAATTCTAGCTAATCTAATTCTCAAATCTAAATAAAATGTCACAAAAATTAGTCATAGATCCTGTAACAAGAGTAGAAGGACACGGAAAAGTAACCATTCATTTAGATGAAAACAACAAAGTAGTAGATTCCTTTTTTCATATCGTTGAATTTCGCGGATTTGAGCGTTTTATTCAAGGTCATCCATATTGGGAAGCACCCGTAATGGTGCAACGTTTGTGCGGTATCTGCCCGGTGAGTCACCATTTAGCAGCCGCCAAAGCCATAGATCAAATTGTAGGTTTAAATCCGGAAGATTTATCACTTCCCGCTCAAAAAATTAGAAAATTATTGCATTTCGGACAAATGTTTCAATCGCACGCCTTGCATTTTTTCTATCTGGCATCACCCGATTTATTATTTGGTGTAGATGCGCCTCCTTCAAAACGCAATGTAGTTGGTGTTGCCATCGAACATCCAGAGTTGGCAAAAAAAGGTATTTTGATGCGCAAATTTGGTCAAGAATTAATTAGAACCATTGCAGGGAAACGCATTCATGGTATTTCTGCAATTCCGGGTGGTGTACACAAAAAAGTAACCGTAAAAGACCGCGATTATTTTCTAGACAGCAAAGAAATTCCGTCAATTGATGCAATGATTAACTGGGCCAAAGAAATCATCGATTTTATGAAAAACTATCATGAAATTCACCACCAATGGCTAGATACTTTTGCAGTTTATCCATCTGGTCATTTGGGTTTAGTCAATAAAAAAAATGGATTTTTAGAACTGTATGATGGAAATTTAAGAGCAACAGATTTTGAAGGAAATATCACTTTAAATGATGTGCCCGATGTAGATTATCTGCATTATTTTAAAGAAGGAGTAGAGAAATGGTCGTATTTAAAATTTCCTTATTTATCACATTTGGGAAGAGAAAAAGGGTGGAATAGAGTGGGCCCTTTAGCTAGAATCAATATTTGTGACGGAATTGAGACACCCTTAGCAGAAAAAGAACGCTTGATTTTTAAATCCAGGACCCAAGGTAAAATCAATAACAAAACCATGTATTCTCATTGGGCGCGCTTAATAGAGATGTTGTATTGTGCAGAAATGATGAAAAAATTATTCCATGATGATGCTATCTTAAGCAATGATTTACTTAGAAAAGGAACCCGAAGAAATGAAGGAATCGGAATTATTGAAGCGCCCCGTGGCACATTAATTCACCATTACGAAGTAGATGATAAAGACAGAATAACCCGTTGCAATTTAATCGTATCAACTACGCACAACAACGAACCCATGAATCAGGCCGTTAAATGGGTTGCCAACAATGTTATAAACGGAAAAGCTGAAATTACCGAAGGAATGCTCAACCAAGTTGAGGTTGCTATTAGAGCATACGACCCTTGTCTAAGTTGCGCCACACATGCCTTGGGCGAAATGCCTTTGCAAATTTCTTTAATAGATCATCAAGGAAATTTAATTGATGAACGAAACCGATAAATACAATTGCTTGATTTTCGGAATTGGAAATTCTGGGCGACAAGACGATGGTTTGGGTTGGGCGTTTTTAGAAGCGCTTGAATCCAATCTATTTAAAAACATACATTTAGAATATCGATTTCAACTTCAAATAGAAGATGCTGAGCTTATTAGCAAATACAACAAAGTTATTTTTGTTGATGCTTTTAAAAAAGAACTCATCAACGGATTTAAATACGAAACGTGCCAATCTTCTAATACATACAGTTTTAGCACCCATGCTTTAGTGCCTGAAACAGTTTTATATTTATCAGAAAATTTGTACCATCGCACACCAAAAGCGCATATTTTAGCCATTCAAGGGTATGAATGGGAATTACAAAACGGACTAACATCACAAGCAACAGAAAATCTTAAAAACGCCTTGTCATTTTTAAAAAACACTGTTTTGCTAAAGGAGTTCTAAAACTTTATTGATTATACTTTTAATCTTTCAATCTTTCAATCTTTTCATTATATTTGAAGAAGTATAACCTAAAAAATCAGTTTTATGTGCGGAACTTGTGGATGCAGTAACGGAAATAAAATTACCATTTCCAAACCAGGAGAAAATCAAAATCATCACCATCATCATGACCACGATCATCCACATGATCATCCGCATACACATGACCATAAACACGAGCATCCTCATAGCCATGAACATCATCACGAGCATCCGCAAACTAAGATTCAAAAAACGGTGATTGCTTTAGAACAAGATATTTTACAGCACAATAATATAACAGCTGCTCGTAATCGCGGTTATTTTGAGGCCAAAAATATTACCGCCTATAATTTAGTAAGCTCACCTGGTTCTGGTAAAACATCATTGTTGGAAAGAACAATTGCCGATTTAAAAAAAGAGCTTTCTTTTTATGTGATTGAAGGCGATCAGCAAACCCAAAATGACGCTAATAGAATAAAAGCATTGGATATTCCGGTGATACAGATTAACACCGGTAAAGGATGCCATTTAGAAAGTGATATGGTTTTTGAAGCCGTTAAAAAATTAGCAATAAAAGATAAATCTTTGTTGATGATAGAAAATGTGGGAAATTTAGTTTGCCCTGCCATGTTTGATTTAGGCGAAAATAAACGCATCGTTATCATCAGCGTTACCGAAGGCGAAGACAAGCCACAAAAATATCCCGACATGTTCCACTCTTCAGATATTTGCATCATCAATAAAATAGATTTGTTGCCATACTTAAAATTTGATGTAGAAAAACTTAAAAGTTACGCTTTGCAAGTAAACCATCATTTAAAATTCTTTGAAGTTTCTGCCACAACTGGCGAAGGAATGGAATCTTGGTATCAATGGTTAAAGGGAAATACAGTTGTAAAGGTGTGAAGCTGTGAAGTTGTGAAGGTGTGAAGGTGGGAAGTTGTGAAGTTGTGAAGGTG
>CAMTWE010000019.1:0-12681 GCA_947085395.1 uncultured Bacteroidota bacterium
AGAATGTTATACAATGGAAAAAATGGTGATAGCATTGATCAACATAAATTTGACAGAATTGCGGCAAGGTTTGATTATAAACCTACCGCTGTTAGTGGCTATGAAAATAAAGGTATTTTTATTTTAAAATATGAACCAGACTTAAGTTTGACTTTGTTAGAATAAAAAAAAGCGACCGAAAGTCGCTTTTTTTATGATTATATTTTCTTTAATTGTTGTTTCATCATTTTAATTTGATCGCTCAACATATTGTGTTTATCAAACTTTTTTGCATCGGCCAACAATTCTGTTGCTTCTCTTTTTCTGCGTTTGGTAAGTGCAATACCAGCTAAATTTAATTTGGCCATGGCAATATCATGATGCATAGATAAACCCAATCCCAACGCCTTTTTAAATAGTTTTTCAGACTCTGTTAAATTGGTTTGTGAAACCATTAAACCGTGTAAAAAATAGAAATATCCTTGTTGTTTTTTTACTAAAGCGCTTTCTGGTTTTTTAATAAAAGCCAACCATTTTTTGGCTCCAACAAAATCTTGTTTGCGCAATTTAAAAAATGCCAATAAAATGAATTCATTTTTATAATAGAAAAACACAAAAATTCCAGATAAAAGAATGAGTGAAATTCCGTTTAAAATATTTCCATCGATGAACTGAAAAACTGACCAAACAATAATGGCAAATGCAATAACTAGTTTAATATACTTGTGAAACATATTTTATTTAATTTTAAAAATGCAAAGTTACATTATTGCTTGGTGTTTCTTTTATCTTTTGTAAAACTTTTTAAATTTGAAATAGGCAATTAATCCAATAATTAAAATAACGCCCAGTGATATATAAATAAAGCTTGGTGTTATAACGCCATCTCCACTACCATAGGAATGTAATCCGGATAAATAGAAATTAACTCCGAAATAAGTCATTAAGATAGATCCAAATGCAAGTACGGATGCGAAATTATAGGCAAATCTTCCTTTTAATCCTGGAACTAATCTCATATGTAGTACAAATGAATAAATCATCACGCTAATTAATGTCCAAGTTTCTTTGGCGTCCCATCCCCAGTAGCGACCCCAGCTTTCATTAGCCCATTGTCCGCCCAAGAAATTACCAATAATCAGTAAGGCTAAACCTACGAGCATCGCCATTTCACTTATGGTTGTTAATTCACTGATGTTAATATCCAATTTTTCTTTATTTTTTTCAGTAGTAAATACCATCATCAATAAAGCAACAAATCCTAAAATCATTCCCAAAGCAAATGGTCCATAACTGGCAACAATTACCGATACGTGAATCATTAACCAATATGAATTAAGTACTGGTGGTAAATTGGCAATTTCTGGATCCATCCAATTCCAATGCGCAACCATTAACATCATAGAGGTTAAAAAGGCAGTTGAAGCAATGGTTAAGGAAGATCGTTTTCCGAAAATCAATCCAAATAACATGGTTGCCCAAGCAACAAATATAACCGATTCATAGGCATTACTCCAAGGTGCTCTTCCGCTAATATACCAACGTGTTGCCAATCCTAAGGTATGCATTAAAAAGAATAAAATAACGATTGCAATACTTCCTTTGATAAGATAACTGATGATTTTATTGTTTTTAAAGATTTGAATGATAACAAATAGGAACATCAAAACGCCAATATACATATAGTAACTAAATAACTTTTTGAAAACATCGTAGTTGTTGTACAATATTTCATAGGTTATTTGTGATTCTTTTGGATGTACTTTAGAGCCGAACTTATTTTGAATGGCAAATAAACCATCTAGTAACTCATTAGATAATTTGTAATTATTAGTGTTGATGGCATCTTGTAACGAAAGTGCATACATATTAAAAGATTTAGCGGCAATGCTATCTTTTCCTGTATAATTTAATAATTGTGTTTCATAGGGAGAAACCCATTTATTGTTTTTATCATCTTTAATAGGTAAAATGTTTAAAATAGAACCGCCTAAAGCTGAGTATAATAAATTTACACGTTTGTCTATATTTACAACATCTTTTTCAAATTTGCTTTTATTGTTCTTTTTATTGGCTTCTTCTTGATACGACGCAAGTTTATATTGTCCATTTTGATCAAAAAAATCGGCTAAACGCGCATATTTTGCATCTTCATCTACCCCTAATATAGTGCGAACTTTTGTGTTTTTCTTTTCTAAGAAGATAACAGGAATTTCAAACCAAGCGTATGGATTTATCGTTAAAGAAAGTAAAACCTGATCTCCATCATATCCTCTAAAAGTATCATTTTTACTTACTTTTCGTAATAATTCTGAGGCAAAAGTGTTAACAGGTTTCATTCTACCACCAGCATCTTGCACAACAATTCGTCCAAATTTATCGGCATGTTCTTTAGAAACCATATTTTTGGTTAATAAAGAATCAATTTCGCTTTCATTTAATTTATGGTTGTGTAGTTGTTGTGAAAATAGAACAGAAGAAACTAGTAAAAAGGCAATCGTTAATAAACTTGATTTTCTTAATTCTATATCTTTAAGTCTTTTTCTTAAATCAGCCATTCTGGTATTTTTCATTAAAACCATTAAAATTAAACAGAGGTACAATATAAAATAACCTATATAGGTTATAAATGTACCCCAATAGTCATGATTTACAGAAAGAATGGTTTGTTCATATTCATCAGTAATATTATAACTAGATTGGAAAAATCTAAATCCGCGGTAATCTAAAATATTATTCATAAAAATTCTGAAATCAAATTGATTAGAATTTTCTTGGTCTATAATAGTTACTTCACTAGCATAAGACATGGCACTTTCAGAGCCCGGATATTTGTCTAATTGAAAATCATTTAGTTGAACAGAAAATGGTAAAAGATAAGTTCTAGAACCATAAGCCATACTTAAATTTAAATTATCTACTTTAACTATTGTAGCTTCTGGTGTGCGATATTGACCGCCTACTAAATGAACACGTTCTGTTTTATTGTTGGTAGTAACATCAAAAATAACCATGTCTGCATTCTGAGTATCTTGTTTTTTAGAGGTAGCAACGTAGTTTACTTTGGCTCTGAAAACAGGTTTTGGAATTACAAATTTTATGGCATTTCCGTGGTTGTGATCGGTATGATTATCATTCATATTATGACCACCAATATTGTAAATTGCGCCAATTTCAAAATTTTGTTCTACCTCTTTTTCAAGATTTCCAGTAGATTGATCAGACATTTTTACAAAAGTTCCGCTTTCTTTTGAAAATATTTTAAGTTGATTATCAACCAATCTTATATTAATAGTTACATCATCTGGGCTGTCAAATCCAACTAAAACCCCGTGTATATCTTTAAAAGTTCCTCTTTTAATTTTTTCTTCATGTTGGTGTCCATCATCACTGGTTTCAATAAAAGTGAAATATTCATCACCATTTACATCATCAACTAATTGTTCGCCAACATTGGGTAAATAATCAACCAATTTAATGCTAACATCTTGTCCTTTAAAATCTGTATTTAAGCTAAAATTATTCTTTTTTGCAGAACTTAAAAGCATTTTTTTATAGATTGGGTCTTTCTGGTCTTTACCATCATTAATGGTTAATTGTAGAAAAGTGCCCTCAGAAAAAAGCACATTAGAACTTTCACCTTCTTTTATAGAGATGAGTCCTTCATAACTAATATATCTGGTAATACCTGCGCCAACTAAAATAAATATAAAAGATAAATGGGTCGCTAAATTTAGCCATTTCTCTTTTCTGTAAAGTTTGTAAGTGAAAATATTTCCAATAAAATTGATGACAAAAAGAACCATAATTAGCTCAAACCACCAGGCATTATATACAATAACTCTTGCTGTTTGGGTTCCATAATCATTTTCAATAAACGTGGCAACCCCCATAGCTGTTGCAAATACCACAAATAAAACAGCCATGAGCTGAGTTGAATACAAAAAGTCAAATAATTTCTTCATTTTTTAAATGTATTAAAAGTTACACAAAAATAGGGATATTATTTTAAACAAAACATGCGATTAATCATATATAATACACAATAATTTGTTAATTTAGCAAAGATTTTGAACTTCATATTTTGTTTAAACGAGCTCATACTAAGGATGTTTATGTGTTAATTAAGGAAAGAGATTCTTTTAAATTTCTTTATTAATACTATTTTATCTTATTTAAACATCTAATTTTTAACAAAATACATTAATTATGGAATTACCTTATGCAGAGCCATTTAAAATTAAAATGGTAGAACCAATCCAAAATTCAACTAAAGAACAACGCCTTGCGTGGATTAAAGATGCGCACTATAATTTATTCAATTTATCATCCGATAAAGTTTTTATCGATTTATTAACCGATTCTGGCACCGGCGCCATGAGCGATCGTCAATGGGCGGCAATGATGTTAGGCGATGAAAGTTATGCTGGCTCTTCCTCTTTTCTTACACTCAAAGAAACTGTAAAAAATATCACTGGTTTTGAATATTTTTTACCAACGCATCAAGGGCGAGCTGCCGAAAATGTACTGTTTTCTGCCATGGTTAAAGAAGGTGATTTGGTTCCAGGAAACTCTCATTTTGACACCACTAAAGGTCATATCGAATTTAGAAAAGCAAAAGCTATAGATTGCACCATCAAAGAAGCATTTGATACCACTATCAATCATCCTTTTAAAGGAAATATAGATTTATCGCTTTTAGAAGACGTTTTTAAAAACAATCCGAAAGAGAAAATTCCTTTTGTAATTCATACAATTACTTGTAATACTGCGGGCGGACAACCAGTTTCTATGGAAAATATAAATGCAGTAGCTGCACTTTGTAAACAATATGATATTCCGCTTTATTTTGATGCCGCACGTTTTGCAGAAAATGCTTATTTCATCAAAAAAAGAGAAAAAGGATATGAACATAAAACCATCAAAGAAATTGTAAAAGAATTTTTTTCTTATGGTGATGGAATGACCATGAGCGCCAAAAAAGATGGCTTGGTTAATATGGGCGGATTTATTGCTTTAAACAACGAAGAAATCTTTAAAAAAGCCATGGTTTTTAATATCATGTTTGAAGGTTTTATCACTTACGGTGGCATGAACGGACGCGATATGGGTGCTTTGGCGGTTGGACTTGATGAAGCAACCGAGTTTACTTATTTAGAAAGTAGGGTAGAGCAAGTAGCTTATTTAGGAACACAAATAACATCTTTCGGAATTCCTGTGCAACAACCTTTTGGAGGTCATGCAATTTTTATTGATGCAACGAAATTTTTACCCAATATCCCCAGAGAACAATATACTGCCCAAACATTGGCAATAGAATTATACATTGAAGGCGGCATTAGAAGCGTAGAAATTGGCACAATCTTAGCCGATAGAGACCCAGAAACAAGAGAAAATCGGTATCCGGCATTAGAATCTGTTCGATTGGCAATACCGAGAAGAACTTATACCAACAATCACATGAACTATATTGCAGCAGTGCTAAAAAATGTTTTTGATAAAAGAACTGAAATTACTGCTGGTTATAAAATAATTGATGAAGCGCCTATTATGCGACATTTTACGGTTAAATTGGAGAAATTGTAACTATATTGTATTGATATCAAAGAGATTAATTTAATCTCTTTAATATTATTTTAAAAAAAGATAAAAAGACCTTTTATATTTAAAATATTTTTTATATTTGATATAAAATAAGGAAACTTTAAACTAAAATAAAATGAAAAATCAATTTACAATCAGCAGATTTATTGTTATCTTAGTGCTTTTCATATCATTAGCTTGTCAAAATGATAAGAAAGCTAAAGAAGAGCATCGGTCTAGTACCGAAATTGGAGCCGAGTCTAATAAAGGTCAGGCCTTTATTGATGATGCATCATCAACTCCTAATATATTAAAAATTGCCATTGGCTCCAAAGATCATTCAACATTGGTTGCTGCAGTACAGGCAGCACAACTAGAAAATGTTTTAGTTAATGCTGGGCCATTAACCGTTTTTGCTCCAACCAATGAAGCGTTTAACAATTTACCAAAAGGAACTGTAGAAGATTTGCTAAAACCAGAAAATAAAGCGGCCTTAGCAAATATTATCAAGTATCATGCAACTCCTGGGAATTTATCTAAAGATTTTTTAAAGAAATTCAAAAAATTAGGTCAAGCTAACAATCAAGATGTTTCAGTTGAAGTTATTGATGGAGAAGTATATGTTGGTGGTGCAAAAATAATTGGAAGTGTAGTTGCTAGTAATGGTATTGTACATGTAGTTGATAAAGTTCTTTTACCCCCATCCAAATAAATATAAAATAATCATTAATTAAAGTATCGTAAAATGAAACGCCCATGACTAAACATTAAACACAAAGGGGAATGATTATTAGGGCGTTCCATAACCTGTCCCGATTTTTCGGGATGACCATTAGAAAATAAATAACAATAAAATATATACGTATGAAATTAAATTTAATTGCAATTGTAGTATCTATTACCATTTTAGCTAGTTGTGGTAATTCTGAAAAGAAAAATCAGGATGAAAAATTAGCAAATGAGTCAGAAATAAAAGTATATGATAATCCTTTAGATGATAAAGGAATAGGCCCAGTAAGCAGTTTAACATTACCAACAGAAATAAATCAAGAATTAGCTGCTAAAGGAAAAGAAATTTTTATTTTAAAATGTTCGGCTTGTCATAAAGAAACACAACGTTTTATTGGGCCTGCTCCTTTAGGGATTTTTGAACGTCGATCACCCGAGTGGATTATGAACATGATTTTAAATCCAGAAGAAATGGTGCAAAAAAATGACATCGCCAAAAAACTTTTGGCAGAATATATTGCACCCATGGCCAATCAAAATTTAACAGAAGAGGAAGCGAGAGCTGTAGTTGAATATTTTAGAACAATTAAATAAGAGCATTAACTAAACTTAAATAAAATGAAAAATTTAATTAAATCTACATTAGCTTTACTTTCCATCATCCTAATTTTTGGAAGTTGCGGTAAAGGAGAAAAACAATCAGATGGTTTATTAGCTTCTAATGCCGCTGAAAAAGTATATGTAAAACCAGGAGAATTGGATGAGTATTATGCCTTTGTTTCTGGAGGTTTTAGCGGTCAACTATCGGTTTATGGTTTGCCTTCTGGCAGATTGTTCAAAGTAATTCCGGTATTTTCGGTAGATCCAGAAAAAGCTTGGGGTTTTAATGAAGAAACCAAACCAATGTTAAATACTTCACATGGCTTTATCCCATGGGATGATTCACATCACCCAGATATTTCACAAACAGCCGGTGAATTAGATGGAAGATGGATTTTTATCAATGGAAATAACACCCCACGAATTGCCAAAATTGATTTAACAACTTTTGAAACTACTGAAATCATTGAAATTCCTAACAGTGCCGGAAATCACAGTTCTTCTTTTGTTACAGAAAACACCGAATATGTTGTTGCCGGAACTCGATTTTCTGTACCTGTTCCTCAAAAAGACATGCCAATTAAAGAATACAAAGGCAATTTTAAAGGGGCTTTATCATTCATCAGTGTGGAACCAAAACACGGAAAAATGAATTTGGAGTTTCAAATTTTAATGCCTGGTTTTAATTATGATTTAGCACATCCCGGACGTGGAGCATCACACGGTTGGTTCTTTTACACCACCTATAATACCGAAGAAGCTAATTCATTGTTAGAAGTTAATGCCTCACAAAATAATGTTGATTATATAGCAGCAATTAACTGGAAAAAAGCAGAAGAGTATGTAAAAGCTGGAAAAGGTAAAAAAATGCCTACCAATTATGCCCATAATGTATATGATGAAAATACGCATACCGCCACTTCTACCATGAAAAAAGAAGTGTTGGTTTTAGATCCTGCCGAATTACCCGGATTGGTTTATTTTTTACCTACACCAAAATCACCTCATGGTTGTGATGTAGATCCATCTGGTGAATATATAGTTGGGTCAGGAAAATTATCTGCCAATGTAACGGTACATTCTTTCAGTAAAATGTTAAAAGCCATCGAAAATAAGAAATTTTCAGGCACAGCATACAATATTCCTATTTTAAAGGCAGAAGAAGTTCTTGCGGGTGTAGTAGAACAGGCCGGTTTAGGTCCGTTACATACAGAGTTTGACGATAAAGGGAATGCTTATACTACTTTCTTTATTACTTCGGAAGTTGTAAAATGGAAATTAAAAACTTGGGAAGTGGTTGATAGAAAACCCGCCTATTACTCGGTGGGTCACTTAATGATTCCGGGTGGAAACTCTAGAAAACCAACTGGAAAATATTTGTTAGCGATGAATAAAATTACAAAAGATAGATATTTACCAACAGGACCAGAAGTTACCCAATCTGCCCAATTATTCGATATTAGTGGAGAAAAGATGGAATTATTATTAGATTTTCCAACAATTGGAGAACCGCATTATGCAGCGGGTATTCATAAGGATGTAATTATGAAAAATTCTAAAAAATACTTTGATTTAAAAAATAATAAACACGAATTTGTTGCAAAATCGGAAGCTGAAACTAAAGTTGTGCGCAAGGGTAAAGATGTACATGTTTATATGACCGCTATCAGAAGCCATTTTGCACCAGATAATATTGAAGGTATAAAAGTAGGAGATCGCGTATTTTTCCATGTTACAAACTTAGAGCAAGATTATGACGTACCTCACGGGTTTGCTATTATTGGGGCCAATAATTCTGAGCTATTAATTATGCCAGGACAAACAGAAACCCTAGTTTGGGAACCCAAACAAGTGGGAATTTGGCCATTTTATTGTTCCGATTTCTGCTCTGCTTTACACCAAGAAATGCAAGGATATGTGAGAGTTTCTCCTGCAAATTCTACAATAAAATTATCTTGGTCATTAGGTGAATAAGTTCTTTTAAATCTTTTTTATAATTTAATTAAGAAACAAAAGTGGATAGGTGTTTTCTATCCACTTTTGAATAAAAATTAGCCCATGAAAAAATCTAAAATTTATATGATTTTAGGGAGTTTATTGCTCTTATTCCTCTTTGTTTTCCCCCTGTGGAATATCACGCTCGAAGCACCTCAATATCCAGAACCATTAGCCATGGATATTTGGATCAATAAAGTAACTGATCACAATCCGAATGACATTAAAAACATCAATTTAATGAATCATTATATTGGGATGAAAGATGTTCCAACCGACTTGAAAGAATTTGAAATATTCCCAATCGTTATAATTGTAATGGCAATTTTAGGAGTTTTGATTGGATTTATTGGAAGAAGAAAATTGTATGTAACTTGGGGAATTGTAATGCTTTTATTAGGAATTGTGGGTATGTATGACTTTTATTTATGGCTGTATGATTATGGACATAATTTAAATCCGCAGGCGGCCATAAAAATTCCTGGACAAGGTTATATGCCACCTCTTTTGGGCTCAAAATCAATCTTAAATTTTAATGCTATTTCTTTACCAATGGCAGGTGCTTATTTTATGATTGTTGGTATAATACTCTCTTTTGTCGCTTTTTTTCAAGCTAAAAAAGAAACCAAATAAGTTTATTACTAAAGCGTATTTTAAAACTTTATCTGATGAAAATTGTAATATTAATTGTTTTTTCGACCTTGCTTTTTACCTCCTGTAAAATAGAACCCAAAGAAATTAATTTTGGTTTGGATGCCTGTCATTTCTGTAAAATGACCATTGTTGATAAACCATTTGCAGCAGAAATAGTGTCTGTAAAAGGTAAAGTTTATGTATATGATGCCATTGAATGTATGATTAAAAATAAAGAAGTTGAAAATATAGATGCATCGCTTTATTTAGTGTATGATTATTTAACTGCAACAGCATTTATGGATGCCACCAAATCTCATTATGTAATTAGTGAACAAATAAAAAGTCCGATGAGTGAAAATCTTGCAGCTTTTCAAACAAAGGCATTAGCCGAAGAATTTATAAAAAATAATGGAGGAACACAATTCAATTGGATTGAAATTAACACTTATTTCAAAAAAAATGAAACACCCAAGACCAAACATTAAACACACTGGGGAATGATTATTAAGGCGTTCCATACCCTGTCCCGATTTTTCGGGAAGACCATTAAAAAATAAATAAAAATAAACAGATGAAACGTAAAAAAAATATTTTTATGCTGTTTTTTTTGATGACGATGCCTTTGTTAGCATCTACTATTGAAGTTTGTAGTGATTGTCAAATTAAAACAATTAAAGCAGCTTTATCGGTTGCAAAAGCCGATGATATAATTAAAGTTAAAAAAGGAATTTATCAAGAATCCAATTTAATTATTGATAAATCCCTAACGATAATTGGAGAAAATCAACCTACCATTGATGGTCAAAATAAAGGGGATATTTTTTTGGTAAAAGCAGATTATGTTACCATACGTGGATTAAAAATTATTAATGTAGGCAATGATTTTGCTAAAAGTAATGCGGCAATCCGTGTTCATAAAAGTAAAAATTTTGAGATTTCTTTTAATCGATTTGAAAAAATACTTTTTGCTATTTACATCGAAAAATCATCCATTGGAAAAATTTTAAACAATAAAATATATGGAGAGGCCGTATCAGAAAGAACTTCTGGCAATGGAATTCACCTTTGGAATAGCAAGCATATATCAATTGCCAATAATTTTGTAGAGAAAACACGTGATGGTATTTTCTTAGAATTTTCGAGCCACTGTGAAGTGGTGAATAATATAAGTTTGAACAATGTTAGATACGGACTTCATTTTATGTTTTCTAATGATAATTCCTACATAAATAATAAGTTTTCAAAAAATGGAGCTGGAGTTGCGGTGATGTTTTCTAAAAACATTAAAATGTATAACAATATCTTTCAAAAAAACTGGGGAACCGCTTCTTTCGGATTGCTATTAAAAGAAATAAATGACGCAGAAATTATCAACAATATTTTCGAAGAAAATACCATAGCCATCAATGTAGAGGGCTCTAACAGAATTAATTATGAAAATAATAATTTTATAAGAAATGGTTGGGCTGTTAAAGTAAGAGGCGCTTGTTATCATAATACATTTAGAAAAAATAATTTTTTGTATAATTCTTTTGATGTATCTTGGAACAGTAAAATGAATGATAATTTATTTGAAAACAATTATTGGAGTGAATATACGGGCTATGATTTAGATAAAAATGGCGTAGGAGATGTGCCTTATCGCCCTGTAAAATTATTTTCTTATATTGTAAATGAAACACCCGAAACAATTATTTTATTACGCAGTTTATTCATCAATTTGGTTGATTTTTCCGAAAAAGTGACGCCCGTTTTTACACCCGATTTTTTAATGGATAATCAACCTCAAATGAAACCAATTTTATGATCACCTTTCACGATGTAACTAAAAACTTCGGTAAATTAGAAGTACTTAAAAAAATTAATTTACAAATAAATCAAGGAGGCATTTTTGCCATTTTAGGTCCCAACGGTTCTGGAAAAACAACCTTGATAAAGTCGATGTTGGGAATGGTAATTCCGCAAAGTGGTGCCATAAAAATCCATGATGAAAATGTGCTAAAGCATTGGAAATATCGCGAAAATATTGACTATTTACCTCAAATTGCCAACTTTCCTTCCAACTTAAAAGTGATAGAATTAATCAACATGATTAAAGACATCAGAAATGGCAATAGTCGCGATCAAGCATTAATTCAATTGTTTAGAATTACCCCCTATTTAAATAAAAAATTAGGGCATTTATCGGGCGGTACCAAACAACGCGTTAATTTGGTGTTGACTTTTATGTTTGACAGTCCGCTCATTATTTTAGACGAACCCACTTCTGGACTAGATCCTGTGGCCTTAATTACGCTCAAAGAATTAATCATCAAAGAAAAAGCAGCCGGAAAAACCATCATTATTACCTCACATATCATGAGTTTTGTGGAAGAAATTTCCGATGAAATTGTGTTTATTTTAGACGGAAATATTTATTTTCAAGGTACAATTTCGGCCTTGAAACATCAAACAAAACAAGATCATTTTGAATATGCCATTGCATCAATTTTAAAAGAGAATTATGTTTAAAATATTAAAGTATAGTTTTTACGACCTTATTAGAAGTAGGTGGAGTTTTATTTATCTGACGTTTTATTTATTATTAGGAGTCGTATTGCTTTTTCTGAATAGCAATTTATCCAATGCCATCGTAACACTTTTAAATGTTGTAACCGTTTTAGTGCCATTAATCGGAACCATTTTTGGAGTGATGTATTATTATGATTCCAAAGAATTTACGGAGTTGTTATTGGCGCAGCCCATCAAAAGGTCGAACATATTTTTGGGTCAATATTTTGGGGTTGCCATTTCTTTATCCATCAGTTTAATTATCGGATTGGGATTGCCATTTATCTATTACGGTTTATTTATTTCTGATAAAATATTTGAATTTTTAACCTTGATTATAGTAGGTACTTTTCTGACTTTTATTTTTACGGCGATTTCTTTTTTTATTGCCATCTCTTTTGAAAATAAAATCAAAGGATTTGGAGTTGCCATATTAGTTTGGTTGTTATTGGCCGTAATTTATGATGGGATATTCTTGATTTCCTTAATTTATTTTGAACAATATCCGTTAGATGTTTTTTCTTTAGGAGCCACCATGTTAAATCCTATTGATTTAGGGCGAATATTGATGCTGCTAAAACTTGATATTTCTGTATTATTAGGTTATAC
>CAMTWE010000020.1:0-6574 GCA_947085395.1 uncultured Bacteroidota bacterium
CGGACAAGTAGGCGAAGGAACTTCTGACCCTAATAGTGGTGAAATAACTGGAAATACTCCTAATAAAGCCCGAATTACGGTCGATTTTGTAAAATTTCAAGATAGAAGAGCAATAGAGACCAATGAGGTTTTAACTGATATTAGAAACTTATTGCAAGATTATCCGGGTGTAAATATTACGGTAGATAAACCACAAGATGGCCCACCAACTGGTGCGCCTATCAATATTGAAGTTTCGGGTGAAGATTTTGATTTATTGATGCTAACAGCAGGGAAAATAAAAACATTTATAAACGATACCCATATTGCCGGAATTGAAGAATTAAAATTAGATGTAGCACAAGGAAAACCAGAATTACCCATAATAATTGACCGCCAGAAAGCACGTAGTTTAAATATTTCTACAGGTCAAATTGGCGATGTTATGAGAACAGCTTTGTACGGAAAAGAAGTTTCTACCTATAAAGATGGCGAAGATGATTATCCTATCAACATCCGTTTAAATGATGATTATCGTTATGATAGAAATGCTTTAATGGATCAAAAAATAACCTTTAGAAATCAATCTAACGGTAAAATTGTGCAAGTTCCAATATCATCTTTGGCTAAAATAGAATCTTCTTCTACTTTTAGTGCCGTAAAAAGAAAAGATTTGAAAAGAGTTATAACTATTTCATCCAATGTTATAGAAGGATACAACCCTACAGAAGTAAATATCAATATTAAACATGCTGTTGAACGACTCGATTTACCCGATGAAGTAACGGTTTCTTTTACTGGTGAACAAGAAAAACAAGCTGAAGAAATGGCGTTTTTAAGCAATGCATTAATGATTGCACTGTTTTTGATTTTCCTAATTTTAGTAGCGCAATTTAACTCAACCTCTACACCTATTATAATTTCTATTTCGGTGATATTAAGTTTGATAGGTGTTTTACTGGGACTCATTATTTTTAGGATGGATTTTATCATCATTATGACCATGATTGGAATAATTTCTTTGGCCGGAATTGTGGTTAACAATGCCATTGTTTTAATTGATTATACCAATTTAGTTGTCAGCAGAAAACGATATGAACTACAACTTCCCGAAGAAACTTTAACGCCCATCAACATAGTTTATGACAGTATTGTTGAAGGTGGAAAAACAAGATTAAGACCCGTTTTACTTACGGCTATAACCACCGTTTTAGGATTAATTCCGTTAGCGCTCGGCATCAATATTAATTTCATGACCTTATTTACCGAATTTGACCCGCAATTTTATATTGGTGGAGAAAATGTAGCGTTTTGGGGACCCATGTCTTGGACTATTATTTTTGGTTTAACTTTTGCCACTTTCTTAACCTTAATAATTGTACCTGTAATGTACTTTTTACTGAATAAATTTAAATTGAGAATGAAGATGAAATAATTGAAAATTGTCAATTGATTATTGATAATTAAAAATACATTTAAAGCTTATTGTCTAATGCACATTGTTTTTTAGGATGGGATAAAATTAAAAAAAATAATTTTGAAAAATAAACAATCATATACCATTGCAGCAGTGCAATTATTGATGGAACAATATTGTGTTTATCAAGAAAGATGTCACCAAGAAGTGGTGCAAAAACTGTTTGATTACGGCGTTTATAACCATGAGCAAGAACAAATTATAGTTCATTTAATCACCAACAATTTTTTAAATGAAGCGCGATTTGCTAAAAGTTTTACGCGCGGAAAATTTAACATCAAACATTGGGGAAAAATCAAAATAAAAAACGCTTTACAGCAAAAAAATATTGGCGCTTACTTAATTGATGTTGGATTAAAAGAAATTGATGAAACAGATTATTTAACAATTTTATCCAAAGAAATGGATAAAAAACTGAATAGTATGAACGAAACAGATCCTTGGAAACGCAAAAAAAAGATAGTAGATTATTTAATGCAAAAAGGATATGAATATCCGCTTATAGAAAAAGTGTGGAAAGATCTCAACTAGAAAAAAGAAAAAGCTAAAAGCCGATAGTCAATAGCCAATTGCTAATAAAAGGTGAACTTTTTTACCTAAAAAAACACTTTAAACCATCAATATTGTATATTTGAATTACAAAAATTATTTCACTATGAATACAAAATCATTCTTCGCGCTAATTATAGGTTTTTCAATGGTATTGATATCCTGTAAAAAAGAAGTTCCTGTTGTTGAAAAATCTGCTAACTCAGAAACCAATACCACCGTTTCAGATTCTTTACAACCTTTAAAAATTACGACAGATCCATCTGCTCCGGCTTTAAATCCGCCTCATGGACAACCTCATCACCGTTGCGATATTGCTGTTGGTGCACCTTTAAACAGCACTGCTAAACAAACGCAGCCAACTTTAACACAACCAGTTCAAACACAACCAGTTCAAATACAGCCAACACAAACGCAACAAGCGCCCGTAACAGTTACCCCGACAGGTGTAAAGCCCAAAACGAATCCGGCACACGGACAACCATACCACCGTTGTGAAATACAAGTTGGAGCACCATTGCCAGATGCTTAATTTTTGTATTTCAAATTGATAAAAAGTTAAAAAGTTCCTTTGCTAAAAGTGAAGGAACTTTTTTAAAATAGAAAAGTGTAGCAATTATCTGCACTTTTTTACATCCTTTAAATAAGGAAATTACCTGAGCAGATCCGAAGGGTCAATTAATAACCACTTCCTGAACCACCGATTTGTTCAATGGGATGCCAAGTTGTTTTAGTTTCTTGGAAATCAAAAATGTAATATAGATTATCGTGTTTAGCATCGAAATAATCACTGTTTTCGCGAATTACAACACGCTTAATATTTTCAATAGATAAATCTTGGATGGTTTTAATTACTTGCTTATCAGAACCGCAATATAAAATAGCATTTACATTCATATGTGAGGCAAAATTATTGAGTAATTCTGCTTGTTTTCCGGTAAGAATATTCACCACACCGCCTGGAACATCTGAGGTAGCAATTACTTCAGAAAAAGAAACAGCGCACAATGGCAATTTTTCAGAAGCAAGCACAACACAAGTATTTCCACCGGCAATAATGCTGCAAATTTGAGTAACTAAACCTAATAAACCACTATCTTCTGGAGCAATTACCGCCACAACACCCATCGGTTCTGGCACAGAAAAGTTAAAGAAACTTCCCGAAACCGGATTAACGCTACTGTGTAATTGTACATATTTATCGCACCATCCGGCATAATAAATCAATCTGTCAATGCTCAACTCAACTTCTTGAACAGCATTTTTAGGAGCGATTCCTTGCGTTTCCAATTCAGCTATAAACTGTGCTTTTCTTCCTTCTAAAACTTCAGCCATTCTATATAAAATCTGACTTCTGTTATAAGCCGTTTTTCCAGCCCAAGAACCTTGAGCAGCTTTAGCCGAAACCACCGCGTTTCTAAAATCTTTTACAGATGATAAGCACATGTTTGCTATAATTTTATGGTTATGTTTTAGTGGATAATATCGACCTGATTCTGTTCTTGGAAACTTTCCTCCAATAAAAATCTTATATGTTTTTAAAACTTCAATTCTTGACATAAGCTTAATTTTTAATCAAATTTTAAATATTCTCCCAAACCATGAATGCCACCTTCTCTGCCAAAACCACTTTCTTTGTAGCCACCAAATGGTGAAGCCGGATCAAATTTATTAAAAGTATTGGCCCAAACAACTCCAGCTTTTAATTTGGTAGTCATATTAAAAATCTTAGAACCTTTATCGGTCCAAACTCCTGCAGACAATCCGTAAGGAGAATTATTGGCTTTGTCTATAACTTCATCAATAGTTCTGAACGTTTGAATGGCTAAAACAGGTCCGAAAATTTCTTCTTGCGTAATTCTGTTAGCTTGTGAAACATTGGTAAATAAAGTTGGTTTACACCAAAATCCCTTTGTTGGAAGTGTACAATCTGGTTGATAAATATGAGCTCCTTCTTGCAATCCAATTTCAATATACTTATTGATATCTTTTAATTGATCTTTAGAGTTGATGGCTCCGATATCCGTATTTTTGTCTAACGGATCTCCAATTTTAAGTGATTGTAATCTGTCTTTTAATTTCTGTAATACTTTTTCATACACTGATTCTTGCACATATAAACGAGAACCTGCGCAACAAACATGCCCTTGGTTAAAGAAAATTCCGTTGATAATTCCTTCAACGGCTTGGTCTAAGGGCGCATCTTCAAAAATAATATTAGCCGCTTTCCCTCCTAATTCCATCGATGCTTTTTTATGCGTTCCGGTAATAGCTCTCATGATAATTTTTCCAACTTCTGTAGAGCCGGTAAAAGCAATTTTATCAACATCTGGATGTTCTACTATAAAAGAGCCCGTTTCACCATTTCCAGAAATAATATTTACCACACCAGCTGGCAAACCTGCTTCATGAATTACTTCTGCTAATAAATGCAGCGTTAAAGGGGTTGATTTTGATGATTTAATTACCACCGTATTTCCGGCAGCGATTGCGGGCGCAATTTTCCACGCCGCCATCAACAATGGGAAATTCCAAGGAATAATTTGCCCTGCAACTCCAATTGGTTTTGGTTTTCTGTTTGGAAAGGCATATTCTAGTTTATCGGCCCAGCCAGCATAGTAGAAAAAATGTGCTGCAGCTAACGGAATGTCGATATCACGAGATTCGCGAATTGGTTTTCCACCATCCAATGATTCAATAATGGCAAATTCTCTTGCTCTTTCTTGAATAATACGAGCAATTCTGTACATATACTTTCCGCGCTCTTTTCCATCTAATTTTGACCAAGTGGTGTTGAATGCTTTTCTGGCAGATTTTACAGCAAAATCAATATCTTCTGCATTGGCTTTAGCTACTTGGCAAAGTATTTCTTCATTGGCTGGATTGATGGTATCGAAATATATGCCCGATTTTGGCGCTACAAACTTTCCGTTAATATACAAATCGTACTTTTCTTTTAATTTGATGTTGGCGGTACTTTCAGGCGCTGGACCTAAATTCCAATCGGAACTAAAATCTATGGTATGTTTTTTTGTCATCGGTTTATATTAGAGTTGAATGTAAAATTTGTTTTTAAAGTTTAAATGTTGAAAGTTTATAATGTTTTTTAAAAAGTAATTTTTCTAAATTTATATGCTCACTTCTCACTTTTCACTTTTCACTGACTTTATACTTTAGAAAAATAATCTTGTGATTGATAAATTCCAGATTTTTGTTTTGCAATTTGCATCAATACATCATTGGCTAAACTACTGGCTCCAAATCTGAAATACTGATTGTTAAGCCATTTGCCTCCCAAAGTTTCTTTTACCATCAGCAAATATTGCAATGCTAATTTAGCGTTAGAAATACCTCCAGCGGGTTTCATTCCTATCATTATTCCTGTTTCGTAATAATAATCTCTAATAGCTTCTAACATTACCAAGGTAACTGGTAAAGTTGCGGCCGGACTTATTTTCCCTGTGGATGTTTTGATAAAATCGGCACCTGCATACATTGCAATATCACTGGCTTGACGAACTTTATCAAGCGATCCAATTTCTCCGGTTTCTAAAATAACTTTTAATCTAACATCTTTACCACAAGTTTCTTTTATCATGGCAATTTCATCAAAAACAAAATTGTATTCGCCACTGTGAAATTTACCTCGACTGATGACCATATCAACTTCATGAGCACCATTATCTACCGCCATTTTTACATCGAGTAATTTTATTTCAGCACTTGATTGCCCACTCGGAAAAGCAGTTGCCACAGAGGCCACTTTTACATTGGTTCCTTTAAGCTCATTTACAGCCAATTTTACAAAATTTGGATATACACAAACGGCTGCAGTTGTTGGTAAACCAGCAATTGAATCGTGTAAGTGATGCGCTTTATAACACAGTTGTTTTACTTTATCATCGGTATCTGCTCCTTCTAAAGTGGTTAGATCAATCATGTTTAGAACCATCATTAAACCTTGCATTTTTGCCTCTTTTTTGATACTTCTTGCGGTAATTCTGGCTATTCGATCGTCTATTCCTACTTGATCAATGGTTGGGGAATTTAAAAAATCTATTTTTTTCATCTAACTTATTCGTTAATTTGGAAAGTTTGTTAGCTTTTTAGTGCGCTAACAACTCCTTGCAAAGATAAAAATATCTTTATAATTGCAGGATTAGTGTTTGAATATTTATAATTGAAGCATTTACTGGTTGTTTTTAAACCAATTTAGCTATTCATCTTCTGTTTCTAATTCGTGAAGTTCACCCAATTGTTTGAGCAAATCAAAGGTTTTGATGGCCTCTTCTTCATCAATAATACTGATAGCGGCTCCCACATGAACCATTACATAATCTCCTATTTTTGCTTCGGGCACTAAGGTTAAACTCACTTGTTTGATTACGCCATCAAAAGAGACTTTTCCAACGCGAAATATTTCATCGAGTTGTGCGGTAATTTCTATTAATTTTCCAGGGATTGCTAAGCACATAATGATTTACTGTTTTTACAATTATTATTTTTACCTCAAACTTCACACTTAAACTCAAGCAATATCAGGAAAAATGCGCTCAAGAATCGGTTACA
>CAMTWE010000021.1:0-7243 GCA_947085395.1 uncultured Bacteroidota bacterium
AACTCAAATATGACACCAGAAACTAGAACCGATGTTTTGAGTAAACTCATATAAGAATCAATATCAATATTGCTGAGTACCTGGTCTGATATGCGATAAGCTCCTAAAAAATTTACTGATAAAGGTGTAATTACATAATAGCCGAAAAGTACGCCTACAAAAAATAAAAAGGATGAAATAAGGACAAAACTAGCCGCATGCTTTTTTTCTTTTTCGTAAAGTGCCGGACTAATAAACAGCCATAATTGCCATAATATATAAGGAAAAGCAATGATAACGCCTGCAATGATAGAAGTCCACATATGCGCATTAAACTGTCCGCCCATTGTTCTACTTTGTATTACAAACGGAATTTCATTTATACATAATCCTTCGGTTCCAAAATATCTAGACAAATCACAAAAGAATCGATAGGTAATAAAATTTGGATCTTTGGGTCCAAAAATAATAACATCAAAAATGATATTTTTAAAGAAAAAAGCGACCACAGCAACCAAAAATACGGCTATTGCAATTTTAAACAATCGCTTTCTCAACTCATTGAGATGGCCTAAAAATGACATTTCTTTGTTGTTATTCATCTAAAATATTCCTTCTTTAATAATATCATGCAAGTGAACTACACCTATATAAATATCATTTTTGGTTACTAAAATTTGAGAAATATGATGTGTTTCCATAGCATCCAGTGCTTCAATTGCCATGGCATCAATATCTATAGTTTTCGGTTTTTTACTCATAATATCTTGCGCTGATAAGGAAGTAAAATCGTCACAATTTTTCAACATTCGTCTAATATCACCATCAGTAATAATACCGATAATTTGATTGTTGTCAATCACAGCTGTTGCGCCCAATCTTTTCTCACTTATTTCTATTATAACATCTTTGATATTGGAGGTTGGAAGTACTTTTGGTACTTGATTTTTAGCCACCAAATCGCTAACGCGTAAATATAATTTTTTACCTAAAGCGCCTCCAGGATGGTATTTGGCAAAATCGCTGCTAGAAAATCCGTTTAGCTCTTGCAAACAAACGGCTAAAGCATCACCCAAAACCAATTGTGCAGTTGTAGAACTGGTAGGTGCTAAATTATTTGGACACGCTTCTTTTTCTACAAAAGAATTGATTGTAAAATCTGCATTCTGACCTAAATAGGAATCAATATTTCCGGTGATGGCAATTATTTTGTTGCCATAATTTTTAATAAGCGGAATTAAAACTTTAATTTCAGGTGTATTTCCACTTTTTGATAAGCAAATTACGACGTCTTCTTTTTGAATATTACCCAAATCACCATGAATTGCATCGGCCGCATGCATAAAAACTGCTGGGGTTCCGGTAGAATTAAAAGTAGCTACAATTTTAGTGGCAATATTAGCACTTTTTCCAATGCCAGTAACTATTACACGACCGTTAGAATGGTATATAAATTCTACTGCTTTTTGAAATGTTTCATCAATAAAATGAACTAAATTGCCAATTGCATCGCTTTCCAGTTGGATAGTTTGCTTTGCAATAGCGATAATATTATCTTTGTTTTCCAAAATTGTATTGTTAAGAGAATTTTTTTTTATAAATTTAGTACAAAAGTATCCAATTTAGATTAATTATAGCAATGGAGAATAAAGAAATTGATTTACGTAAAGAATTGAAAAAGTATTTTGGGTTTGATCAATTTAAAGGATTACAGGAAGAAGTAGTTAAAAGTATCATACATGGTAAAAATACCTTTGTAATTATGCCTACTGGTGGTGGTAAATCATTATGTTATCAATTGCCGGCACTTATTAAAGATGGTACAGCCATCGTAATTTCGCCTTTGATTGCCTTGATGAAAAATCAGGTAGATGCGCTTAGAGGTATTTCTACCCATAGAGGTATTGCACATGTGCTCAATTCATCTTTAACAAAAGCAGATGTAAATCAGGTTAAAAAGGATATTGAAAGTGGTATTACCAAATTATTATATGTTGCACCAGAATCACTCATTAAAGAAGATTATGTTGATTTTTTACAAGATCAACAAATTTCTTTTGTAGCCATTGATGAAGCGCATTGTATCTCTGAATGGGGTCATGATTTTAGACCAGAATACCGTAATTTAAAACATATCATCGCAAAAATTCACAATGTTCCCATCATCGCATTAACTGCTACGGCAACTGAGAAAGTAGAAGAAGATATCCTTAAAAATTTGGGAATTACAGAAGCCAATACTTTTAAAGCATCTTTTAACAGGCCCAATCTTTTTTATGATGTGCGTCAGAAAACCGCCAATGTAAATAGTGATATCATAAGATTTGTAAAACAATATCCTGGAAAATCTGGTATTATTTATTGTTTAAGTCGCAAAAAAGTAGAAGAAATAGCACAGGTTTTACAGGTAAATAATATTAAAGCAGTTCCATATCATGCTGGTTTAGACCCTAAAACACGTTCTAAACATCAAGATATGTTTTTGATGGAAGATGTTGATGTGGTAGTTGCAACCATTGCTTTTGGAATGGGAATTGACAAACCCGATGTTCGTTTTGTAATTCATCATGATATTCCTAAAAGTTTAGAAAGCTATTATCAAGAAACTGGAAGAGCAGGCAGAGATGGTGGCGAAGGTTATTGTTTGGCTTATTATTCTTATAAAGATATTGAAAAATTAGAAAAATTTACTTCAGGAAAACCCGTAGCTGAACAAGAAATTGCCATGGCATTGTTACAAGAAGTTATTGGTTATTCGGAAACATCTATCAGCAGAAGAAAGTTTTTATTGCATTATTTTGGAGAGGAATTTGATGAAATTAACGGATTAGGAGCAGATATGGATGACAATGTGCGCAATCCGAAAGTAAAAACCGAAGCCAAAGATGATGTTATACTTTTGCTAGAAATTGTAAGAGATACCAATCAAAAATACAAACTCAAAGAAATTGTAAATACCCTAATTGGCAAAACAAACGCGATGTTAAAATCGCATAGAACAGATGTATTGCCATTTTTTGGAAAAGGAAAATATAAAGAAGATAAATATTGGACTGCTTTAATTAGACAAGTACTGGTTGAAAGATACATCCAAAAAGAAATTGAACAATACGGGGTGATGAAATTAACAGAAAAAGGAGAAGATTTTATTAAAAATCCAATCTCATTTATGATGTCTGAAGATCATACTTATGAAGTAGGCGATGAGCACATTGTTTTAAATGCCAAACCCACCGCAGTTATTGATGAGTTGTTGATGAAAATGTTGAAAGACATGCAAAAAAGTGTGGCTAAAAAATTAAATATTCCGCCTTATGTTATTTTTCAGGAAGTTTCATTAGAAGATATGGCGCTAAAATATCCTATAACTATTGATGAACTTAAAAGTGTACATGGCGTAGGTGAAGGGAAAGCCAAAAAATACGGAAAACCTTTTGTAGAGCTTATCGCTAAATATGTAGAAGAAAATGATATCCTCAGACCCGAAGATTTTATTTTTAAAAGTACCGGTGAAAATTCTGGTATCAAATTATTCATCATTCAAAATACCGACAGAAAAATTCCATTGCAAGATATTGCCAAATCTAAAGGAATCAGTTTTGATGATTTAATTGAAGAATTGCAACAAATTGTGTATATGGGAACTAAAGTTAATATTGATTATTGTATTGATGAACTTTTGGATGAAGAACAGCAAGAAGCTATTTTTGAATACTTTATGGAATCCAATTCAGATAGAATACAAGATGCTTTAGATGAATTTAAAGGCGAATTTGATGAAACAGAATTGCGATTGATGCGCATCAAATTCATCAGTAAAGTAGCCAATTAATTAATGCCCAAAGATAATTGCCAAAATAAATCCGACTAAAATACTGATAAATTTAACCAAATTAAATTTGTGATCTTTAGAACTTTCAAAGATTATAGTGGTAGAAATATGCAGTAAAACCCCAATAACCAAAGCCGTTATTTCTGTTTTGTAGTTTTGTATTAACGGAAAATAACCGCCTGTTAAATTTCCAAGTGGAGACATCATTGCAAAAACAATTAAAAAAATAATAGCATTTCTTTTGGGTATTTTTGAAGTTACAAAAGCAGTACCTAATATTATAGAAATAGGAACATTGTGCACTACAATTCCGATTAGTAATGAATGATTGTGCAAATGTGAAAGTGGTAATCCTTCAATAAAAGCGTGTAAACTTAAACTGATAAATAAAACCCACGGAAAATAAGATTCATCGTGTAAATGAACATGTCCGTGATCGGCTCCTTTTGAGAAAAAATCAAGTACAATCTGAATAATTAAGCCAATAATGATAAAAACACCGATGTTGGTAGTGTTGTCATTTTGAAAAACATCTGGCAACAATTCTAGCATGATAATCGCCAATAAATAGGCGCCACTAAAAGATAATAAAATCTTTGAAAATTTTAATTTTGGTTTTACTAACAATACAATTAGCATTCCAACAACTACCGAAAGAAATAAAATTAAATTACTCATTGTACCACTAAAATTAATCTATCTGAATTATTTATGTCAAAAGTTTCTAAATTATAATTACCAAAAGTATGTTTTAATTGAAAACCGACGGTATTTATGTAATTATTTATGGTTTCAAAATCAATACATTTAACTTTTTCAAAAAAGTGATATTTTGCTCCATTATCATCAATTTCAATACTTTTTACAATAAATCCATTTTCTATTTTTTTGTGGATGAAGAATCGAATTCCGTCAATAATTTTAATTTCATCAGCCACCAAATTTGCCACTGCTTTTTCGATATTCATAAAATCGATAACAGCAAAGCCATTAGATTTTAAACCATTTTTAAAATTATTTAATACTTTTAAATCATCATTTTCGGTATCAAAATAACCAAAACTGGTAAACAAATTAAAAACTGCATCGTATTTTTTAGTAAACGGCAATCGCATATCATGAACCTCAAAAGTAAGATTTTCATGTTCAAATTTTTGAGCAGATAAAATACTGTTTAATGATAAATCTAAACCAGTTACATTGTATCCTAAAGTGCTTAAATATAATGAATGACGACCTTTTCCGCAAGGAATATCAATAATTTCAGCCCCTTTTTTAAGGGCTAAAAACGAGGTTAAATTGTTCATAAAAAGTTGCGCTTCTTGGTCGTTTCTATGTTGATACAAAATGTGATAATAAGGAGAATCAAACCAAGAAACAAACCAATCGGTTGGTGCAATCATACATTTGTTATTTTTGCAAAATTACATTTTTTAAAAGGATGCGGTCTATTAATAACCTAAATATTTAATTACTTTTGTAGAAAATGTACTACAAATGGATGTGAATTTTAAAATGTTAGCCACTACTTCATTCGGATTAGAAGCAGTATTAGCAGATGAATTGAGCGCTTTAGGCGCTCAAAAAGTGACTGAAGGCGTGCGAAGTGTTTCTTTTTTTGGCGATAACGGTTTTTTGTATAAAGCCAATTTATCGCTTAGAACAGCCATCAGAATTTTAAAACCAATCCATGAATTTAAAATTTTTGATGAAGTTGATTTGACCAAATCCTTGCAAAAAATTAAATGGGAAGATTATCTTGCCGTTGATGGTACTTTTTCGATTAATGCGGTTGTAAACTCAAAGTTTTTTACCACCAATTCGCATTATATTTCGTTAAAAAGTAAAGATGCCATTGCCGATTATTTCAGACATAAATACCACAGACGCCCCAATGTTGATATTCAAGACCCAGATTTAAAAATCCACGTTCATATTCAGCATGATAATTTAACCGTTTCTATTGATTCTTCTGGCGATTCACTCCACAAACGCGGTTACAGAACGGCTACCAATATTGCGCCCATTAATGAAGTTTTAGCGGCTGGTATGGTTTTACTCTCTGGTTATGATGGAAATTCGCATTTTATAGATCCGATGTGTGGATCTGGAACTATTTTAATAGAAGCGGCAATGATTGCACATCACATTCCGGCAAACATCAACAGAAAAGGTTTTGCTTTTGAAAAATGGGCTGATTTTGATGCTAATTTATATGAGTTGATTAAACAGTCTTTGTTAAAAAAAGTAAGAAATATTGATTATAAAATCATTGGTTACGATAAAGCACCATCAGCGGTTTTAAAAGCCAAAGACAATATAGAAAATGCCAATTTAGACGGATTTATTACGGTAGAACAATGCAACTTTTTTGAAACTGAAAAACCTGTTGAAGGCCCCACAACACTCTTATTTAATCCGCCTTATGGTGAGAGATTACAGATAGAAACTGCACCATTTTACAAGCAAATTGGCGATACTTTAAAACAACATTATCCAGATACAACTGTTTGGTTTATTACATCAGATTTTGAGGGATTGAAACATGTTGGATTGAAAACATCAAGAAAAATTCCGCTTAAAAATGGTGATTTAGACTGTAAACTTGTACGATATGATATGTATGCAGGAACTAAAAAAATCAATAATTAGGAAGTAGGGAATAGGGATATAGGAATTAGGAAATAGCCAATAGCGAAAAGTGAGCAGTCATATTGCTTAATGCTTAAAGCCTATTGCTTAAAGCTTTTTTAAAAAAAAAATTATCTTTCAACAAATTGTAAGCATGTATTTCATCAATGTAATTTTGCCTTTAGCGTTGCCAAGATTGTTTACTTATCAGGTTGATGAGCAGGAATTTGCATTGTTAAAACCCGGAATGAGAGTTGCCGTTGAATTTGGTAAACGAAAAATTTATACCGCTTTAGTTTATGAAAAACATCAAAATCCGCCATTAAATTACCAAGCAAAACCCATCCATCAAATCATTGATGAAAAACCCTTGGTCAATGAAAATCAGCTTAAACATTGGCAATGGATAGCAGATTATTATATGTGTTCTTTAGGCGAAGTTTATAAAACTGCCATTCCTTCATCTTTATTGCTAGAAAGTGAAACAGTTTTGATGAAAAATAAATCTTTTGATAAAGAAGTTGATTTGAATCCGGATGAATTTCTGATATTAGAAGCACTTGAAAATCATCAACAATTACCACTTGAAAAATTGTCATTAATCATCAATAAGAAAAAAGGTTTATCATTGATTAGACAATTAATGGAGAAAAATGCCATTAATATAATGGAAGAAATTACAGAGGTTTACAAGCCAAAATTAGAAAAATACATCAAATTACATCCACAATGGGAAGCCGAAGGAAAGTTAGAAACCGTTTTTGAATTGGTTAAAAATTCTGCCAAACAAAGAGAGGCCTT
>CAMTWE010000022.1:0-13286 GCA_947085395.1 uncultured Bacteroidota bacterium
GGATTGATTCTAAAATCAACTATTTCTCCTTCAAAATGTAAATCTGCATTGCTTTTAACCAAATTTAAATTGGTTTGTCTCAAAAATAAATCTTGTAATGATTGTGTAAATTTCTGACTTAAACCCGGCTCAACAATCGGGGCATTGTTCTGGAAAAAATCTATGCGAATGGTTTTCGCTTCTCCAACATTACCGCCAGTAAATGAATAAATACCGCAACTTTGAGTCGTTAAAATTAACAGTAATAACAGAAAATATGGTTTTAAATATTTCATTTTTTAATTTGATGTTTCAAATGTAATTAAATTGAAAACTATTTTCAATAAAATTATAAATTGTATTGTTTTATTTTTCTATAAAGTGTTCTTTCTGATATGCCTAATTCTTTGGATGCCATTTTTCTTTTTCCTTGATGGCGTTCTAAAGATTTTTTAATCATTTCAAATTCAACATCTTGTAATGATGATGTTGCTGTTTCTTCTAAACTATCTTCGTAGTTTTGCTCATCTTCCTCATCAAAAGAATTATCTTGATACTGAACTACTTCAACGGTATTATTTTCTTCTAGCGGGTTTTTATCCTTTAAAATTTTCTGAATTAAATGTTTATTATCTTCCTGTACTTTTCCAGAATTTCCGTGTTTTAAAATATCAAACGTTAATTTTTTTAAATCATTGATGTCATTACGCATATCGAACAATATTTTATACATAATTTCTCGTTCGTTAGAAAAATCAGTTTCTGCTTTCTGACCCGCAATAATCATGGGTAAATTAGCCGTATTTTTGGGTAAATAATACAGTAATTTATCTGCATTTACCACTCTGTTTTCTTCTACAACAGAAATTTGTTCTGCTAAATTTCTCAGCTGTCTAATATTCCCTGGAAATGTATAATTTTCTAATATTTTAACCGCATCATCTTGCAGTTTAATGGTGGGCATTTTATATTTCTGCGCAAAATCTGAAGCAAATTTTCTGAATAATAAATGGATATCTTCTTTGCGTTCTCTTAACGGTGGTAAATAAATTTCAATAGTGGCTAATCTGTAATATAAATCTTCTCTAAATTTTCCTTTTTTAATGGCTTCTATCGTATTCATGTTAGTTGCTGCTACAATTCTAACATTTGTTTTTTGCACTGTAGAAGAACCCACTTTCATAAATTCGCCATTTTCTAATACGCGCAACAATCTAACTTGGGTGGTTAATGGTAATTCTCCCACTTCATCTAAAAATATGGTACCGCCGTCTGCCACTTCAAAATAGCCATTTCTTGCATTTGTTGCGCCAGTAAAAGATCCTTTTTCGTGTCCAAATAATTCACTGTCTATGGTTCCTTCCGGAATTGCGCCACAGTTTACAGCAATATATTTATGGTGTTTTCTGTGCGATAACTGATGTATTATTTTCGGAATATTTTCTTTACCCACACCACTTTCTCCTGTTACTAAAACAGAAATATCGGTTGCTGCAACTCGAACAGCTTTTTCAATTGCACGATTTAAATGTAAATCGTTGCCAATAATTCCGAAGCGTTGTTTAATGGTTTGTAAGGAGTCCATAATATTAGAATTGAGTTTTTAGTATTGAGTATTGAAATGTTAGTATTGAGAAAATATTTAAAAGTTCGGCTCCGCTCACTTCAAGTGTTTAATGTTTAAAGTTATAATGTTTAATGCCTACTGCTTACTGCTTAAAGCTTACTGATTTTCCAATCAAAGTTGCTGAGGTACAATTTTCTATTAATACGGTAACAAAATCGCCAATTTTCTCGTCTTTTTTATCAAAAACTGCTACTGAATTTTGCGAGGTTCTTCCCATCCATTGTTTATCAGATTTTTTTGAATTGCCTTCAATCAACACTTCAACAGTTTTACCTATATATTGCTGCATGCGGTAAAGCGTGTGTTTTTGATGTAAGTTGATGATTTCTGACAATCGACGTTTTTTAACTGCTGCCGGAACATTGTCTTTCATTCTTTTTTCGGCTGGAGTTCCGGGTCTTTCAGAATATTCAAACATAAATCCGAAATCGTATTTTACATATTCCATCAAACTTAAAGTATCTAAATGATCTTGTTCTTCTTCTCCACAAAAACCAGTAATCATATCAAAAGAAATAGCACAATCTGGCAATATACTTCTCACATTATCAATTAATTGCATATAATCTTCGCGGGTATGTTTGCGATTCATCAATTCTAAAACTTTGCTACTTCCACTCTGAACTGGCAAATGGATACTTTTGCAAATATTTTGGTGTTTTGCCATCACATGGATAACTTCTAAATGCATATCCTGCGGATTTGAAGTGGAAAAACGCAAACGCATATCAGGAAATTCTTTAGCCACCATATCTAATAATTGTGAAAAATCCATTGCAGTTGCTTGTGCAAGGGTAGAGGCCTTATCAAAATCTTTTTTCAATCCGCCACCATACCACAAATAACTATCAACATTTTGACCTAAAAGGGTTACTTCTTTATAATTATTTATTTGAAGCGTTTTAATTTCTTGGATGATACTTTGCGGGTCACGGCTACGCTCTCGACCGCGTGTAAACGGAACAACACAAAAAGTACACATATTATCACAGCCACGCATAATTGAAACAAAAGCACTAACTCCGTTGCTGTTTAAACGAACAGGAGCAACATCTGCATAGGTTTCTTCTTTGGATAACAATACATTAATAGCCGTTCTGCCGTCATTAATTTCTTCTAATAAATTGGGTAAATCGCGGTAAGCATCGGGTCCTACTACTAAATCTACTATTTTTTCTTCTTCTAAAAATTGTGTTTTTAATCGCTCTGCCATACAACCCAAAACACCCACTTTCATAGTCGGATTTATTTTTTTGATGGCATTAAATTTCTCTAAACGTTTACGAACTGTTAATTCTGCTTTTTCGCGAATAGAACAAGTATTTACCAAAACTAAATCGGCATCTTCAATTTTAGAAGTGGTGTTGTAACCTAAATCAGATAAAATGGAAGCAACAATTTCACTGTCATTTACATTCATTTGGCAACCATAACTTTCTAAATATAACTTTTTAGTATTTTCTTTTTTGGCAATCGTTAACAAGGCGTTTCCTTGTATTTTTTCATCGATATATTTTTCGTTCGACATTTTTTATTCATTTTGCTTGCAAAGATACAATCATTTTTTATTTTCTGCCAATATGTCATATTTGAAAATTGTTAAATTGATGGTAAATTAAATTGGTATTTTATGGTTTTTAGTGCGTTTGTTTCTTAAATTTGTTGATAAAAATATACCAAAATGAAACCTAAGTACTATATTTTATTAATGATTTTTTCCTTTTCGTTCACATTTATTTCCTGTGAAAATGAAGATTATGAAATTTTTAATAAGGCAACTCCAGTAACCATGACTTTAAGTGAGTTGAGAAGTTCTGTAAAAATTTTACCACCGCAACAAATTGTTAATTCAGGTAAAATATATGTTTACGAAGAATTTATTTTTATCAATGATGCAGGAAAAGGGGTTCATATAATTGACAATTCGGTTCCGGCATCACCCAAAAAAATAGCATTTCTTAAAATTCATGGAAATGTAGATGTGGCGGTGAAAGATGAAATGCTTTTTGCCGATAGTTTTACTGATTTGGTTGTTTTTGATATTTCAAATATTAGAAATATCGTTCAGAAAAATAGGTTGAACAATGTATTTCCTCATTATTTTATTTATCCAACGGTTGATAACGATTTTCCTGTTTATATTGATTATCAAAATATTAACCAAGATAAAGTTATTGTAGATTGGAACATCACCCAAGAAAAAAGAAAACCACAAAATTGGGGAGTATTTATTCGTGGAGAAGTAATGTTAAGCGCCGCTTCTGATGGAACTGTGATTGGAAAAGGCGGTTCTTTAGCTCGTTTTATGATTGTAGAAGATTTTTTATATGCCGTTGATGAACAACGATTCAATATTTTTAATATCCAAAATTTATCGGCACCAATTAAAATAAAAGAACAGCAAATTGGTTGGGGAATTGAAACCATTTTTAACAGCAATGAATTTTTGTATATTGGAAGTACAACTGGCATGTATATTTATGATATCAAATCTAAAGGAAATCCGGTTTTTGTTTCAAGAATTGCACATATCAATGCTTGCGACCCCGTTGTGGTTGATGAAAAATATGCTTATGTAACTTTGCGAGCCGGTAATTTATGTGGGGCAACTGATAGTTTTTTAGAAATTATTGATATTACTAATAAAGCAAATCCGGTTAAAGTAAAATCGTATGTTATGAAAAATCCGTATGGTTTGGGAATCAAAGATCAAATGTTATTTATTTGCGATGGCACAGATGGATTAAAAGTGTACAATAAAACCGATGTAATGAACCTGCAATTAATCAATCATTTTAAAAATATTAACGCCTTTGATGTGATTCCTTTAGACAATAAACTGCTTTTAATTGGTCAAAATACCCTATTTCAATATAAATATGTGCAAAATAATTTAGAACTTTTAAGTGTATTTTTGTTAGATAAATAACTGATATATAAAATGTTAAGTTAATTGTAAGATAAGTTAATAAACAAGAAAATAATTTTTAAAAATCAATTACTCAAAAAAACTATATACTTTTGTCGCTGTAAAATAGAGAGATGGCAAAGAATTTAATAATAGTTGAGTCGCCTGCTAAGGCAAAAACAATCGAAAAATTTTTAGGTAAAGATTTTCAAGTAGAATCTAGTTTCGGTCATATAGCCGATTTACCTTCCAAGGAAATAGGGATTGATTTAGAACACAGTTTTGAGCCGAAATATGTGGTTTCTGCCGATAAAAAAGCGGTGGTAAAAAAACTAAAAGATTTGGCAGATAAAGCCGAAACTGTTTGGTTAGCTAGTGATGAAGACCGCGAAGGAGAAGCCATTGCTTGGCATTTATTTCAACAATTAAAATTAAAAGAAGCCAATACAAAACGCATTGTTTTTCACGAAATTACCAAAAGCGCTATTATTAAAGCGGTAGAAAATCCACGAACTATTGACATCAATTTAGTAAATGCACAGCAAGCGCGCAGGGTTTTGGACAGAATTGTGGGTTATGAATTATCGCCTGTTTTATGGAAAAAAATTAAAGGCGGACTTTCTGCCGGTCGTGTACAATCTGTTGCCGTTAGATTAATTGTAGAAAGAGAGCGAGAAATACAAGCGTTTAATACAAAGGCATCTTATAAAGTTGTGGCTGAGTTTGAAAATTCTGACAAGAAAAAATTCACCGCTTCTTTACCTAAAAATTTTGAAACTATAGAAAACGCGCACGATTTTCTAAAAAGCTGTTTTGAGGCACAATTTAAAGTAGCCGATTTACAAACAAAACCTGCTAAAAAATCGCCAGCGCCACCATTTACAACGTCAACTTTGCAACAAGAAGCATCTAGAAAATTAGGTTTTTCGGTGGCAAGAACCATGCAGGTTGCACAAAGATTGTATGAAGAAGGTTTTATAACTTATATGAGAACCGATAGTTTAAATCTTTCTAATGAAGCAGTAAACGCCATTCAAGCAGAAATCAGTAAAAATTTTGGCGAAAAATATAGCAAACCAAGAGTTTATAAATCTAAAGCCAAAGGAGCTCAAGAAGCGCACGAGGCCATCAGACCTACAAATATTAGTGTAAGCGCAATTCATGAAAACAGAGATTCAGAAAGATTGTATCAATTAATTTGGAAACGAACCATAGCTTCGCAAATGAGCAGTGCCATTTTAGAAAAAACAACGGTTAAAATCATCAACAATAAAAACAATTACGAATTTGTTGCAAATGGCGAAGTTGTTAAATTTGATGGATTTTTGAAAGTTTATATGGAAAGTTCTGATTTTGAAGATGAAGAACAAGAAGGAATATTGCCAAATTTAACGGTAAATGAAATATTGTTAAATAATTACATTACTGCAACCGAAAGATATACAAAACCACCATACCGTTATACAGAAGCATCTTTGGTAAAACAATTAGAAGAGTTAGGCATTGGTCGCCCATCAACTTATGCGCCTACAATTTCAACCATCCAAAAAAGAACATATGTAGATAAAGGAAGTGTAGATGGTGAAATTAGAGCATATCAACAGTTATTGCTTCAAGAAAATAAGATTACGACTAGTACTTTAACCGAAAAAATTGGTTCTGATAAAGGTAAATTAGTTCCTACAGATATCGGTTATATTGTAAATGATTTTTTATGTGAAAATTTCGAAGAAATTCTTAATTATCAATTTACAGCCAATGTTGAAGAAGATTTTGATGCCATAGCCGATGGCAAAAAAGATTGGATTTCAATGATTAAAAATTTCTATCAACAGTTTCATCCACAAGTAGTTAATGTAGAAAATACTGCAGAAAGAGCCACTGGATCACGTTTGTTAGGAACAGATCCTGAAAGTGGAAAAAATGTGTATGTACGATTGGGAAGATATGGCGCAATGATTCAGATTGGAGAATCTACCGATGAAGAAAAACCACGTTTTGCCAGCTTGTTAGAAGGTCAGTCAATTAATGAAGTAAACTTAGAAGATGCGCTAAAACTATTTAAATTACCTAAAGATTTAGGTGTTTATGGTGATTTAAATGTAGTTTTATCATCTGGCCGTTTTGGTCCTTACCTATTATACAATGAAAAATTTATTTCCTTACCAAAAGGAGAAGATATTCATAAAGTGGATTTAGACAGGGCTATCGAACTGATTAAAGAAAAAAAATTAGCCGATGCGCCAATTGCGATGTTTCAAAATTTACCGGTACAAAAAGGAGTGGGACGTTTTGGTCCATTTATCAAATGGAATGATTTATTTATCAATGTAAGTAAAAAATACGATTTTGATCATCTTTCACCATCAGATATTGATGCTTTGATAACCGAAAAACTTCAAAAAGAACACGATAAATACATTCACAATTGGGAAACCAAAGGAATTTCTATTCAGAAAGGACGATGGGGACGATTTTACCTGCATCATGGTAAAATAAAAATAGAACTCTCTAAAAGTCTGAATGTTGAAACCATGACTTTAGAAGATGCAGAAAAAATGTTGCAAGACTTAAAATCGAGCAAAAAAACAGCTAAAAAACCTGTTGCTAAAAAGAAAAAATAAATTAACTTACACCTAACTAAATTAACTTAATTATATGGGTGTTGAATATTTATCACCAGTTTCGAATACATTATTTGAAGAGATAGAACTTCTTCACAATCAATCTATTGGTAAAACAATAAAGATACATTCTATTAAGGATGGATTGCCCAATTTAAATCAGGTAAAACTTGCAATAGTTGGTGTACAAGAAGGTAGATTTGCCGTTAATAACGAAGCAACTGGCGGTGGATTAGATTTAATTAGAAAAGAATTTTATCAATTATACCAAGGAAATTGGACCAATTCAATAGTTGATTTAGGAAATTTAACGCAAGGAGCAGCTGTTTCTGATACCTATTTTGCCTTAACAGAAGTGTTGAAATATTTATTAAAAAGAAACATCATTCCCATAATCATTGGAGGTGAACACGATTTAACCTATGCCAATTATCGCGCTTATGATACCTTAGAACAAACTGTAAATTTAGCAGTTGTAGATTCTAAATTTGATTTAGGTAGCATTGCAACAGCAATTAATTCACAATCTTTTTTAAGTAAGATTATTATGGAAAAGCCAAATAACTTATTTAATTACAGCAATATAGGTTATCAATCTTATTTAGTTCCTCAAGATGAAATAGATTTATTAGATTCTATGTATTTTGATTTTATCCGATTGGGCGAAGCCAAAAAAATTGAAAATGTAGAACCTTTACTTCGCGATGCAGATATTGTTAGTATAGATATAAGCGCAGTGCGTCAATCAGAAGCGCCAGCAAATCAAAATGCAACACCTAATGGGTTTTTTGGCGACGAAATTTGTGCCGTTGCACGCTATGCTGGTATCAGTGATAAAGTTTCTTCATTTGGAATTTATGAATATAATCCTATATTTGACACCCATAATCAAACCGCACAATTAATTGCTCAAATGATATGGTATTTCATTGAAGGTGTTAATTTTAGAGCCAATGATTATCCTTTTGGATCCAAAGAAAATTATCAAAAATATATAGTCCCAATTGAAGAGGATGATTTAATATTTTTCAAAAGTATCAAAAGCGGAAGATGGTGGTTTGAAATTAATATCATAGAAAATAATAATATCAAAAGAAAATCGTTAATACCATGTACCTATCAGGATTATGTAAATGCTACCAACCAAGAAATTCCTGATCGATGGTACAAAACATTAAGAAAAATAATTTAAGTTTTTTGTTGCACATATAAAGCCCAAGTATAGTTGTTGCATCAAAATATATTTTATATTTGTGAGTTAAAATGGGCTTTCAGTTAATATAGAGTTGTATTTTAGTATAAGATAAAAATTAATTATGAAGAGATATTCATTATTACTGTTACTGATAGTAACATTTTTTTATAGTTGTGGTTCAAGTAATGATAGAGGAGAATTGGTAGGTGCTAAAACAAAAACTAAATGGTACGGTGAAAAACCTTACGGTATGGTTCTAATTCCTGGAGGGTCATTTACAATGGGTAGCCAAGATGAAGATGTTTCTAACGCATTTAATACACCTACTAGAACAGTAACAGTTAGGCCATTTTACATGGATGAAACCGAAATTACCAATAGCGAATATAAAGAATTTGTTTTTTGGGTCCGTGATTCTGTAGTGAGAACCAAACTTGCATTATTAGCAGAAGAGTTGGCGTATGGAAAAGAACCTTCAAAAGAAGGTATTCAAAGGTTTCAATTTAAAAATATTGATACTACCAAAGCATCTCCATATGTAAAATACATGCTTAAATATTATGGTAGTTTAGGTGATTTTAATTCGCCAACACAAGGAAAATTGATCAATTGGAAAGAAAAATTAGATTGGAGTCCGAATAAATTTGCCGATGAATTTTACGCGGAAGTTATGGATACCATGTTTGTTCCAATTGATGAAAGCATTAACGGCCGAAGAATGATTGACGTTAAAAAACTCAATTATAGTTATGCATGGATTGATATAGAATCAGCAGCCAAAAAAGCTGGAAATAGAAGAGATTTTGTAGTGAAAGAAATTGTTAATATCTATCCTGACACCACCGTTTGGGTTAAAGATTTTAATTATTCTTATAATGACCCAATGCACCAAGATTATTTTTGGCATCAAGCATACGCAGAATATCCTGTTGTGGGTGTAAGTTGGAAACAAGCAAAAGCATTTTCTAATTGGAGAACTAAAAAGAAAAATGATTATTTACGCTCTACAAAACGCCCGAGTACCGTTCCGCAATTCAGACTTCCAACAGAAGCAGAATGGGAATATGCAGCGCGTGGAGGTCTGAATTTTGCAGTCTATCCTTGGGGAGGTCCTTATACTACTACAGACAGAGGATGTTTCTTAGCAAATTTTAAACCAAGTAGAGGAGATTATGCCGTAGATGGTGCGCTTTATACAATGGAAGCAAAATCTTATAATCCTAACGGATTTGGACTTTATAATATGGCTGGAAACGTTTCAGAATGGACCAATACTGCCTACAATGAAGCTTCTTATTATTTTGGAGCAACCATGAATCCAAATGTAGAAGATGCTAAAAATAATAGAAAAGTAATTAGAGGTGGCTCTTGGAAAGACGTAGCTTACTTTTTACAAGTGAGTACTAGAGATTTTGAATATGGAGATTCTACCCGAAGTTATATAGGTTTCAGAACAGTTCATGATTATTTAGGAACCAATTTAAAAGGAGCAAAAGCAAAAACAAAAACAAAAAAATAAATAAACCCAAAAAATTAAACATTAAATATTATGGCAAAATCAACAAAAAAAATGTTTAACATGGCCTACGGTTTAGGCGCATCAGTTGTTATTATAGGTGCTTTGTTTAAAATCGCTCACTGGCCTTATGGTACACTTATTTTAACAATTGGTATGATTGTAGAAGCAATAGTTTTTGCTATTTCTGCCTTTGAACCAGTAGAAGAAGATATGGATTGGTCTCTTGTTTTTCCAGAATTAGGGAAAGATAAGCCCGGTAAAAGAAGTGCTTCTAACGAATCTGATGATGTTGAAGGTATCTTAGCTCATAAAATAGATGATTTACTCAAAGATGCCAAAGTTGATGCCGATTTGTTAAAAGGATTTACCGCTAGTATTCAGAAACTTGAAACTGCGGCTAAAGACATTGCCTTAACGCATGATTCAATTTCAGCAACCAGTAAATATAGTGAACAACTTACCTTAGCAGCTACCCAAATGGAAATGTTAAATAAGTTATACGGCTCTCAAGTAGAAAATGCAGTGCGTCAAGCTGAAATAAATAATACATCTGCTCAAAATGCTGAACGATTAAGAGAACAAATGGAATCACTATCTTCAAACTTAGCATCATTAAACGAAGTTTACGGTAAGATGTTATCAGCAATGGCTAATAAGTAATGGGAATAGTTAGAAACCAACATATCATAAAAACAAATTAGAAATGGCTGGAGGAACTTTATCACCACGGCAGAAGATGATTAATCTGATGTATCTCGTATTTATTGCTATGTTAGCAATGAATATGTCTAAAGAGGTGCTTTCATCTTTTGGTTTTCTTAATGAAAAATTAACAGAAGCAAATTTAAAGTCTGATGTTAAAAACACCGCTGCATTTAGTAGTTTAGCGCAAAAAGCTGCTGAACAAAAAGAAAAATACGAACCACTAAGAGTTAAAGCAGAAAAAATACAAAACGCATCTAATGAACTATATAATTATATAGAATCGCTTAAATTGCTAATGACCGAAAAATTACCTGATAAAAAAGATTATGAGGTAATGGATCAAAGTGCTTTTTTAGATGAATATTTATTTGATGGAGATGGATATAGTAAAAAGGGCGATGAATTTGTAGGGAAAATGGATAATTTTAGATCAACTGTCGAAAAATTATTGGGTAAAGATTCTCCACATTTAACCACTGTTTTAAACGAAAGATTTAATACTGTCGATGTTAAAACCAGAGATGGCAAAAATAAAAAATGGTTAAAATATCATTTTGAAAGTTTTCCATTAATTGCTTCTTTAACAAACCTTACCCAAATTCAGATGGATATTAAAACTACCCAAACTGAAATATTGGCAGAATTGCTTCAAGGTCAGCTTATTAGTGATGTTTCTATGACCAAATATGAAGCCATTGTAATACCAGAAAAAACAGCATTCTTTCAAGGAGAAATGTTTAAAGGGAAAATTGTATTAGGCAAAGTTGATCCAACTTTAAAACCTACGAGTGTTGAAATTAACGGAAGAAAAATTACGGATGACAATATCCAAGCTGGGCAAGTTTTGCTTAGTTTTCCATCAGGAGCTGTAGGTGAAAATAACATCAAAGGAAAATTTATTTTTACAGAAAATGGAAAACCAGTAGAGATTCCAATTTCTAGTACTTATGCAGTAGTTTCAAAACCTAGTAGTGCCGTAGTTTCTGCCGATAAAATGAATGTAGTTTATAGAGGTTTAGACAATCCGCTAACGATTTCAATTCCGGGTGTTTCAGACAATAATGTTACAGCAAGTGCCCCAGGATTAAGTAAAACTGCAGGAATGGGAAAATACAATCTCAATCCTGAAACAGGAGCAGAGGTAACCATCAAAGTAACAGGAAAATTGCCAGATGGTTCATCAGTTTCATCAAGTCAAAGTTTTAGAATTAAAGATTTGCCACCACCAACAGCCACTGTTCGTATGGAATATGGATCATTGAGAATGCCACGTGAAAGTTTGGCAAAATCTACTATTGGTGCTACTTATCCTGATTTTGATTTTGATTTAGATTTAGCTATCAGCAGTTTTAAAATAAAAGTTCCCGGACAAGCCACCGTTATTGTTAATGGAAGCAAGTTAGATGATCCTGCCCAAAGAGCTTTAGACCGTGCAAAAATTGGCGATATGGTACTTATTTTTGATGTTAAAGCACAAATAAAAGGCAATGCCTCAATTCGGCTTAAAAATACAATTCCGGTTAGTATAGAATTAACAAACTAAGAAAAAATGAAGTTTTTAAAAAACATAGTGCTCATTTTAATTGTCTCGCTTGTAGCGAATGAATTGTCTGCGCAAGCCAATTTGCTCAATGCAAAAAATCCAACTCAAATTGGAAAAAAAACAGATAAGCAATTAATTGCAGACAATGATGGACCGCTTGCTTATGGTTATATAGATGATAGAGATATTCTTTGGTCTAAAGTAGTTTGGGAATATATCGATTTAAATGAACGATTAAATTTACCCTTATATTATCCATCAGAAGCCAATCAAATAAGTACAGATAGACGCTCATTATTTGACACACTTTTAAATGGAATTAAAAGTGGAAAAATTAAAGAAGTTTATTTTGATGATTATTTTACACAAAAAGTAACGGCTGCTGATGTTGATAAAAAATTAGTTAGAGTAGATACTTCAGATGTTGGTATCACTATTTTAAACAGAAATCCGAACGCCAATATTGATGAATATATTGATAGAACTAATTTAACTTCACATAAAATAGTTGGTTTTGAAATTAAAGGAGTTTGGTATTTTGATAAAAGATTAGGCGAACTTAAATACAGATTGTTAGGTATTGCACCAATGGCTCCAGATATTCAAACTGAAGGAAGAGGTGGAAATCCAAATGAAAAATTACCAATCTTTTGGGTATTTTATCCAGATGCACGTGATGTTTTACACAAGGCCAAAATATTCAATCCTAAAAATTCTGCTTATCCAATTTCATTTGATCATATTTTAAATGCACGCAGATTTAATGCTGTTATTACCAGAGAAGAAAATATTTATGGAAATCGAAAAATTTCAGATTATATCAGAGGAAATTCACTGTTTCAAGTCTTAGAAGCAGAAAAAATTAAAAATGATATTAGAAATAAAGAACTTGATATGTGGAATTACTAATTCCAGAAAATCTAAAAAAAACGCTCGCTGGTCGGGCGTTTTTTTATTGCAGTACTTTATATCAGGTTTAATACAGATAAAATCTATATTTTTGTAAAAAAATCAAAACCCTAAAAAATAGTTTATTTTCTAATATCTCAATACTCAATACTCAATACTCATTATGCTTAATATTCACAATTTAACAATTTCATTTAGCGGTGAAGATATTTTTTCAGAAATTACTTTTAAAATTGATCGCGGTCAAAGAATTGGTTTAATTGGAAAAAATGGCGCC
>CAMTWE010000023.1:0-4877 GCA_947085395.1 uncultured Bacteroidota bacterium
AAAGAAGCAGAAGATCATATTTTTGGACTGGTTTTGTTGAATGATTGGACTGCCAGGGATATCCAAAAATGGGAATTTGAACCACTTGGACCCTTTTTATCTAAGAATTTTGCTTCCACCATTTCTCCCTGGATCGTTACTTTAGACGCTTTAGAACCCTTTAGAGTTGAAAGTCAGCAACAAACGCCAAAACCCTTACATTACTTACAACAAGAAGGTAAAAAAACCATCGATATTAATCTTCAAATTTCTATAAAACCTGATAAAGGTTCAGAAAAAATAATTTCCAATTCTAATTTCAAAACTCAATATTGGACTATGGCACAACAAATTGCGCATCACACCATTAATGGTTGTAATTTGCGCTCGGGTGATTTGTTTGGTAGCGGAACCGTATCTGGAAAAACACCAGACAGCTTTGGCTCTATGATAGAATTAACTTGGGCTGGCACTAAACCCATTATTTTAAATGATGGAAGTAATAGAAAATTTATCAATGATTTTGACACCATTATTATGAAAGGATTTTGTAAAAACGAACAAGTCAGAATTGGATTTGGTGCGTGTAAAGGAAAAGTTTTCCCTCCTAAAAAAGTTTTAAATAAATAAAAATGTATCGAATAATTTTATTTATTAGTGTATTTTCATGCAGTTTAAGCAGTTGTAGTGGTGTTAAAAAAACGCAATCGGCGCTTCATTCTGGCAATTATGACCAAGCAATTGACATTGCAGTTGACAATCTTAAAACCAACAAAAACAAAAAAAGCAAGCAAGATTATGTTGTTTTATTAGAAGAAGCATTTGTGAAAGCTGTAGAACGCGATGAAAAACGTTTGAAATTCTTAAAACAAGAAAACAATCCGGCTAATTTGAATGAAATTTATACTATTTACATCAAATTAGACCATCGGCAAGAAGTTATCAGACCGCTTTTACCTTTAAAAATTCAGCACAATAACCGCAATGCACGCTTTTCTTTTAAAGATTATACCCATGAATTGGTTGATGCTAAAAATAAATTATCGAATTATTTATACCAAAATTCCCTTCATTTGTTAGCATCAAATGATAGAAATCAAGCACGAAATGCGCACCGCGATTTGACTTATTTAAATCGCATCAATCAGAATTTCAGAAATCTAACTAATTTACTAGAGGAAGCACATTTTAAAGGCACTGATTTTATTTTGGTCGATTTAATCAATGATACGCCAATGGCCATTCCGCGCAGGTTAGAAGATGATTTGCTAAATTTTAATGCGTACGGAATGAACAATTTTTGGACTGTTTATCACACCCAAAAAGAAGCTAGAATTAAATATGATACCCAAATATTGATTCGATTTAAAAGTATTGAGGTAAGTCCGGAGCAAATTAAAGAACGCATCATCAAAAATGAAAAAGAAATAAAAGACGGTTTTACTTATGTTTATGATGCTAAAGGAAATGTAAAAAAAGACAGTTTAGGAAACGATATCAAAAAGGATAAATATATAAAAATACGCTCAGAAGTTTTGGAAGTTACCCAATTTAAAGCAGCACGTGTAGGCGCGCAAGTTGATTTTATCGATTTAAAAAATAAACAGCTAATGAATTCATTTCCTGTTGCTTCTGAATTTATTTTTGAAAACTTTTTTGCCACTTTTAAAGGTGATAGAAGAGCGATTGATACTCCATATACCGATTGGATTAACAGAAAATTTGTACCATTTCCGTCTAGTGAACAAATGGTTTATGACACTGGCGAAGATTTAAAAGCAAAAATTAAAGCGATAGTTAAAAGGCAGAAGTATTAATTAGTAGCTGGTATCAAGTAGTTGGTATCTTGTATTTGATGAAGAAAAATAGGTAAACCAACTTATAAATTTACTTCTAAAATATTGTAATGAGAAGCATGTACTTTCACTTTTCCATTTTCTATTACAATTATTTGTGGTGATTGATGGGTGATTCGAAATCTTTCCGCAATTTCTGCAGAGATTGGTCGATAATTTAATAAATCTAGTAAATAAAAAGTTGCTCCATCTATCCTATTTTGATGCATATTTTCAAATTTTCTCAACACATTACTACTAATTCCACAGCGCGTACTGTGTTTAAAAATTACCAAAATTTTAGCAGTTTGATGCTGAATTTCATCTAATTGTGCCACATTATTTAAAGCAATCCATGGAAAATTACTTTTCTCATTATTTTGTTTTGATCCTGAAAACATATCGAATAAACCCATATCTTTATGTATAAATTAAGACACAATGTCTTTAATATTTATTACTAAGCGCCAAATTGTCTGTTAAGCATTCCAAATCTTCAATGGAATACAATTTGAAGTCAAAAATATAAATTATAAAGAGAAAGCACTATGAATTTGAACAATTTTACCATAAAAAGTCAAGAAGCTGTTCAGCAAGCACAGCAAATTGCACACAGTTTAGAGCATCAACAAATAGAAAATGCCCATATTCTTAAGGGAATTTTAGAAGTTGATGAAAATGTAACGCCTTATTTAATTCAGAAATTAAGTGTCAATTTAGAGGTCATAAAACAAACCATTGAACATATTTTAAAAAGTTTCCCAAAAGTAATTGGCGGTGAACAAATGCTATCAAAAAATGCAAGTGTAACTTTGATAGAGGCCACTGCAATAGCCAAAAAAATGAAAGATGAATATGTTTCTGTTGAGCATTTATTATTGGCTTTGGTAATTGCAAAAGATGCAGTAGGACAGTTATTAAGAGATGCCGGAATTACCGAAAACAACCTAAATTTAGCCATTTTAGAACTTAGAAAAGGAAGTAAAGTAACCTCGCAAAGTGCAGAAGAAACTTATAACGCACTTAATAAATACGCTAAAAACCTCAATCAATTAGCCAATGATGGCAAGTTAGATCCGGTAATTGGACGTGATGAAGAAATTCGTAGAATTCTACAAATTTTATCGAGAAGAACTAAAAATAATCCCATTTTGGTTGGAGAGCCAGGAACTGGTAAAACCGCCATTGCCGAAGGTTTAGCGCATCGAATTGTAAAAGGCGACGTTCCAGAAAACTTACAAGATAAATTGATTTTCTCTTTAGATATGGGCGCTTTAATTGCAGGTGCAAAATACAAAGGTGAATTTGAAGAACGATTAAAATCTGTGGTAAAAGAAGTCATTGCCGCCGAAGGAAAAATAGTGTTGTTTATTGATGAAATTCACACGCTAATTGGCGCTGGTGGTGGCGAAGGTGCCATGGATGCTGCTAACATTTTAAAACCTGCTTTGGCGCGCGGCGAATTAAGAGCCATTGGCGCTACCACTTTAGATGAATATCAAAAATATTTTGAAAAAGATAAGGCCTTAGAACGCAGATTTCAAAAGGTGGTGGTTGATGAACCCGATGTAGAAAGTGCCATTTCTATTTTACGGGGAATTAAAGATAAATACGAAACCCATCACCGAGTTCAGATAAAAGACAATGCAATTATTGCGGCGGTAGAATTGTCGAATCGCTATATCACCAACAGATTTTTACCCGATAAAGCCATCGATTTAATGGATGAAGCAGCGGCTAAACTTCGGATGGAAATCAATTCTAAACCAGAAGAATTGGATGTACTGGATCGGAAAATTATGCAGTTAGAAATTGAAATTGAAGCCATTAAAAGAGAAAATGACACTAAAAAGCTGGAATCACTTAAAAAAGAAGTTTCCGTATTAAAAAATGAACGCACTATTTTTTCTGCAAAATGGAAATCTGAAAAAGATGTGGTGGATACAATCCAAAATGCAAAAGAAAAAATTGAACAGCTAAAATTGGAAGCTGAACGTGCAGAACGTGAAGGAAATTATGGATTAGTAGCAGAAATTAGGTATGGAAAAATAAAAGAACAAGAAAATATACTGCATAATTCACAAACTTTATTGGCTAACAATCAGCATAAATCAATTGTAAAAGAAGAGGTTACCAGTGAAGATATCGCAGAAGTTGTTGCAAAATGGACTGGAATTCCGGTTCAGAAAATGTTGCAAAGTGATAGGGAAAAACTCTTACACTTAGAAGAAGAACTTCACAAACGAGTTGTAGGCCAAGAAGAAGCCATTACTGCTGTTGCAGACGCTGTTCGTAGGTCTAGAGCTGGTTTACAAGATATGAAAAAACCAATTGGCACTTTCCTGTTTTTAGGTACCACTGGAGTTGGAAAAACAGAATTAGCCAAAGCACTGGCAACTTATTTATTTAATGATGAAAATGCCCTTACCAGAATTGATATGAGCGAATACCAAGAACGCCATGCTGTTAGTCGTTTAGTGGGTGCACCTCCTGGTTATATTGGTTATGAAGAAGGCGGACAATTGACAGAAGCAGTGCGCAGAAAACCCTATTCTGTTATTTTGTTAGATGAAATTGAAAAAGCGCATCCAGATACTTTCAATATTTTATTACAGGTGTTGGATGAAGGTAGATTAACGGATAATAAAGGCCGTGTAGCTGATTTTAAAAATTGTATCATTATCATGACTTCTAATATTGGCTCACAAATTATACAAGAAAAATTTGAAGATATAAAAATGGCAGACCGCGATGCCATTACTGAATTTACAAAACTAGAAGTATTGGCGGTATTAAAACAAACTGTTAGACCCGAATTTATCAATCGGATTGATGAAATTATCATGTTTACACCCTTAAATGAAATTGAAATTAGAGAAATTGTTCAACTTCAACTAAAAGGTGTTTCTAAACTATTAGCTGAAAAAAATATTCATTTAGAAACTACAGAAGATGCGTTGATTAGTTTATCCAAAAAGGGATTTGACCCACAATATGGCGCGCGACCCGTAAAACGGGTAATTCAAAAAGAAGTGCTGAATGAACTTTCTAAAGAACTCTTAG
>CAMTWE010000024.1:0-17847 GCA_947085395.1 uncultured Bacteroidota bacterium
ATTCAACATTTCTTTGGTCATTTTAATGGCTTCCATTACATAACCCAATTCTATATTTACATCCGGAATTTGTACCGCATCTACATCTTTTTGAGAACGAATTGGCTTTGGAATAAAAGGTCCAAGATTTTCTTTCATGATCACTTCAATGTCCATTGCTTGCGGAACTACCAAAATATCAGAAAATAAAATAGCGGCATCCATTCCATATCTTCGGATTGGTTGAACCGTAATTTCTGAGGCCAATTCTGGCGTTTGACAACGCGTAAAAAAGTCATACTGATCGCGTAATGCGATGAATTCTGGTAAATATCTTCCTGCTTGACGCATCATCCATACTGGTGGACGTTCTACTGTTTCGCCTTTTAAGGCCCTTAAAAATAAATCGTTTTTTATCATATCTAGCTTTTAGCTGTTGGCTATTTGCCTTGAGCTATTTTTAATTTTATTAATTAGTGTATTAATCATTTTCCCTTCTTTTTCAATCAATATCATAATTGGCAATAATTCTTCAGATTGAATAAAATTTAATTCTTGAATTATTATTAATTGTGTTTCAACTTCAAATAATGAACCAAGGGCAATTTCTAAAAATCGCTTAAATTCAATTTCACTATTTCTGCTACAACCTTCTGCAATATTAGAAGGTACTGAAATAGCTGCTCATGTAAGCTGGCTTCTTAGTCCAAACTTTTCATTTTCGGGTAGTTTATTAGACATCTTATAAATCAACTTTACAAGTTCTATTCCTTCTTTCCAAATTTCAAAGTTTCTAAAATTCCTCATTCTCTAGCTATTGGCTACTGGCTTTTGGCCTTTAGTATTTTTTTTATTTATTGATATTTTTTTATTTTACGTTAATCTAACGGCTAATAGCCAAAAGCTAACAGCTAATTACTAACGGCTAAGGGTTACTTTCTTCATCGCGGCATTGATTGCTTTGGTGGTTTTTTCAAAATCTTCTTCGCTTAATGCGGATGATAAAAACCATGCCTCATATTGAGAAGGCGGAATAAACAATCCGTTTTGGATTAATTCCCAAAAGAAAATTCCAAATGCTGCTGTATCACTTGTTTGAGCTGATTTGAAATCGGTTACAGCTTCTTTTGTAAAGAAAGGATTGATCATGGATCCAAATCGGTTTACAACCACATCAATTCCGTTTTCTTTAGCCGAATCTAATATGATTTGTTCTAATCGTTGTGCATTTAAATTAAACTGCTCATACGGATTTTGTTTCTTTAATTCTTTTAATGTGGCAATTCCACATGCCATCGCAATTGGGTTACCTGATAAAGTTCCCGCTTGATAAACAGGTCCTAAAGGTGAAACCATTTCCATAATTTCATTTCTAGCAGCATAAGCTCCGACAGGAAAACCTCCACCGATTACTTTTCCCAAACAAACAATATCTGGTTGTACATCAAAAAAGTCAATGGCTCCCCCAAATTTTGAACGGAATCCGGTCATAACCTCATCGGCAATCAATAAAATATTATTTTCTTCCAACAAGATTTTCATCTCTTTTAGAAAATTATCTTTTGGCAAAACAACGCCCATATTTCCAGCAACTGGCTCAATAATTACCGCGGCAATATCTTTATGTTGGGCAATCAATTGTTTTACACTCTCGATATTATTAAATTCTGCAATCAACGTATCTTTCACGGCATCCGCAGGAACACCTTTACTTCCAGGAATACTTAAAGTAGCTAAACCAGAACCTGCAGCCACTAACAGCGCATCTGAATGACCATGATAACAACCTGAAAACTTGATAATTTTATCTTTTCCGGCAAAAGCGCGCGCCAATCGAATAGCACTAAAAACAGCTTCGGTACCTGAATTTACAAAGCGAACTTTATCTGTTGATGGAAAAGCATCGACAATAATTTTTGCCAATTTAATTTCATCTGCTGATGATGCTCCAAAAGAATAGCCATTTTTAAGTGCTTTAATAATCGCTTTTTGCACTTTTTTATGACGATGACCCAAAATCATGGGGCCGTAGGAAAGCACATAATCTACATAACGATTTCCATCGGCATCAATAATGGTACTTCCTTTGGCTTTTTTAATAAACAAAGGATTTCCTCCAACTGATTTAAATGCTCTAACTGGAGAATTTACCGCTCCTACCAAATGCACCAATCCTTCTTGGTATAATTTTTCTGATTTTTTAAAACTCTTATCCATTAAAATCTTTTTAATTGTTTTTTAAAACTTTAGCTACTTCTTTGGCAAAGTATGTAATGATAATATCTGCACCGGCGCGTTTCATAGACAGCAAGGTTTCCATCATTACCTTTTCACCATCAATCCAACCTTTTTCTGCGGCGGCTTTAATCATTGCATATTCACCACTTACATTGTAACAAGCTACTGGTTTGTCAAATTCATTTCTTACATCTCTGATAATATCTAAATATGACAAAGCGGGTTTCACCATTAAAATATCGGCACCTTCTAAATCATCATAACCTGCTTCAAGCATGGCTTCTCTCCTATTTGCCGGATCCATTTGATAGGTTTTTCGATCCCCAAAAGTTGGTGCAGAATCGGCAGCATCTCTAAATGGTCCATAATATGCTGATGAAAATTTCACAGCATATGACATAATTGGAATTTGATAAAAACCTGACTCATCCAACGCTTCACGAATGGTTTGAATGGTTCCATCCATCATTCCTGATGGCGCAACCATATCGGCTCCTGCTTTTGCATGCGAAATCACTTGTTTTGCAATATTTGGTAAAGTTGCATCATTATCTACGTCGTTATCGTAGATGATACCGCAATGTCCGTGCGAAGTATATTCGCAAAAACAAACATCAGTTATAACATATAAACTTGGATAATTTTTCTTGATATATTTAATAGCTTGTTGAATAACACCATTATCATTCCAAGTTTCAGATCCTGTATCATCTTTTTCAGCTGGAATTCCGAATAATAAAACGGCCGGAATTTTCAATGCAACAACTTCGTCTAATTCAGATTTGATTCTATCTAAAGAAAAGCGTTTGATTCCGGGCATTGAAGCAATTTCTTTCTCGATATTTTCGCCTTCTTCAATAAATAAAGGATAAATTAAATCATCAACAGACAATTTATTTTCTCTTACCAATCTACGAATGCTATCGTTTTTTCTAAGTCTTCTAGTTCTAAACATAATATTGATTTACTTTATGAATCACATCTTCTATGGTTGGATTGTCAACAATTACTATTTCATTAAAATGATTAGCAGCCGATAAAGCCGTAGTGGTACCGATACAAAATGCTTTGGGTTTAACTGAATTTTTGGCCATCAAATAACTTTGAACACCCGATGGACTATAAAATAAAACACCATCTATAGTGTCAGAAATTTGTATTTGATTGAGAACTGTTTTATAAACCACTACTTCATTTACTTTAATTTGATGCGCGTTTAACGTGTTGGGAAGCACATCTAAACGACTGTTTCCACAGAAAAAAGTAACTTCATTAAGGTTTTTTTGAGTAATGATATAGGATGCTAAATCTTTCCCGTAAAGTTCAAAATGTGTTACTTCAAAATTATTATCTTCTAAAAGTTGTTTTGTTTTTTCGCCAACACAATATATTTTTTCAAAGTATAATTCACTTCTTTCATAGTTTTTTAATATACTATTTACTGCATTTTGACTGGTAAAAATTGCGGTAGTTGGGCAACATTTAAATTCATCTTTATCAACAGGAATAAATTCAATATTCACAAAATCTTCATCAATTAATACCAAAGGATATTTAAACAAATTGCGTTGCAATTCGGTCAATTTTTTGGTTGATAATATTTGAATGTTTGATTTCATTAAAATTGATTAGCTATTCATTTGCGTTTTAATTTCTAACATCATTGCGGCACCTCCATTTGCGAGCATTTTTTCGGCACATTTTTTTCCTGCATCTTTAAAATCATTAAGCTCAATTTTTTCTAAAAACTCTAGTTTATGTTTTCCATCCAAGCTAAATAAAGCACCTCTAAAAATGATACTATCCTTTTCAAAAGTTGCTAAAGCTGCAATTGGTGCAGTACATCCGCCTTCCATCGTATTTAAAAATTCACGTTCCATATTTACTGCAATGGCCGTATTTTGATGATTTAATTGATTGCAAATTTGAACCACATCAACATCTTTTTCAAGGGCAGTAATCATAATAGCGCCTTGTGCTGGAGCGGGTAACATCCAATCTAAGACCATATGATTTTTTGGCAATAAATTGATACGTTCTAATCCGGCAGCAGCAAAAATTGCACCATTCCAAAAATTATCTTTTAGTTTTTGCAGACGGGTATTTACGTTTCCTCTTAAATCTACTACCGTATGGGTTGGATATTTATTGAGCCATTGTGCTGTTCTGCGCAAACTACCAGTAGCAAGAATGGCATTTTCTTCATTTAAAAATTTGGTGTCATTTTTAAACACCAAAATATCATGAAAATTAGCGCGCTCTAAAACAGCGGCTTGTAAAATACCCTCTGGCAAATCTGTAGGAACATCTTTTAAAGAATGAACAGCAATATCAATTTCGCCTTTTAACATGGCGATATCTAAATTTCTAGTAAAAACACCCACAACCCCTAAACGGTATAGTGGCTTATCTAAGACAATATCTCCTTTGGAATTGATTTCGACTATTTCTGATTGATATCCTTTATTTTGTAATTGTTTTGCTACTAAATTTGCTTGCCATAAAGCCAGTTCACTGGAACGGGTTCCTATTCTAATTAATTTCTGCATTGATTTTTTCTTCTTGTAAATTAAACACTTTCTGCATCATCTCTATACTTTTATTTACCTGAGTGTTTTCATCTTTTAAATGACGAGCAAATTGCGCGGTAATTCTATTAACGATTTGTGTGGTTACCATTTCTGCATGTTCTGCATTGAACGAATCATATTTTTTTAAATGATGCTCAATAACTTCATGCTGCATGTTTTCTAATGACTTTTTAAGAGAATTTAATGCTGGAGTTAGACGTCTAAACGCTAACCACTCATCTAATTCTTGTATGTATTTATTGATAATTGCCTCTGCAATGGGTATTTGTTGTTTGCGTTTTTCGATAGTTTTATCGGTTTCTTTTGATAATTCATCTACATCAATTAAGGTAATACCGGCTGATTCTGCTAAAGAAGGCTGTACATTTCTTGGAATTGCTAAATCTAAAATCAATAATTCTTTATGATTTGCAATCATCTCTTCGGTAATTGTAGGTTGTGGTGCGCTGGTTGCAACAATCAAAATATCTGTTTCATTGATAATTGATTTCAGTTCTGTATGACATGCTACATTTAATTGATGCTTACTTGCAAAATCTGCTGCTTTTTCAAAAGTTCTGTTAACAATGGTAATGTTGAAATGTTGAAAATATTCTACAATATTTTTAGCGGTATTTTTTCCGATATCACCTAAACCATAAAGTACAATTTTTTTATTAGAGAAATCGGCTACATTGTCTTTAATATATTGAACAGCTGCATAGGAAACAGTAGTTGTTCCTGAGCTTAATTCGGTCGTATTTTTAACTTCTTTACTAGCTTGAAGCGCCAAATTAAAAAATCTTTCTAAATATACATTTAAGGTATCGAGTTCTTTTGCTAAGTAATAGGCTTCTTTTAACTGACCTACAATTTCATAATCACCTAAAATTTGACTTTCTAAACCAGTTGCAATTCTAAAGAGGTGACTAACCGCTTGATTGTTTTTATTGATATGTGCTACTTTTATAAAATCTTCTACAGTTCCTTTAGAAAATTTGCACAACAAATCTATTAACTGAAAAGGATGATCTGCCAAACCAAATATTTCTGTTCTATTACAGGTAGATAGCACATAAATGCCCTTGATGCCTCTTTTTTTCGCAGTTTCTAACAAGTTTTTTTGATCTTCTTTAGAAATACTGAAATTACCACGAGTGGTAACATCTGCTTTTTTATAACTCAACCCTACATTATAAAGTGTCTTGGTTGTAATTCCTTGCAACATGGATTTTTAGTTTTATTTTTACGCAACAAATGTAACATTAGTATCTTAAAAAATATAGCGCTAAAAGCACAATAAATATCGAATAGCGAATTTACTGATTTTAATCATAAAACATCAATTTAATGATAAAAATCAGTAATTTTATAAAAAATTTATATTTATTTTGCAATCAAATTCACTGATGATGAACTTAAAAAATATCGACAAAAATACTGAACTCATTTGTAATGACAACAATAATAAGTTGATTTTACACCTAAAAAATGACACATCAGAAAGTGTTAAATCAACCCATCAAATTGACCCAAATTACCTCCAATTCTTCTTTAGCTTAAAAGGAAGTGCAAATATTGCGTTTAATATGCCGCATTGTAGCGTACAAATTGATGCTTACAATTCGTATTTAACTTTTTTTAAAGATGCTCCTATGAATCTGTTTTTTGAATTAAAAGCACATTCAGAATTATTGGCAATTTTAATTAACATCAATCATTTTCACAATATTTTTAATGTTGATGATGAAGAAATTAGCATTTTTAACAATATTAAAAGCAACCAACCCATTATAACTCCAAAAGTTTTCAATGCAGAAATTGCAAGTAATTTAGAACAAATCATACATAATAAAATAAAAAAATCTTTACAACCTTTGTTTTATAGAGGAAAGATTTATGAAATATTATCAATTTATTTTAATGATACGGTAGATCCAACTATTGAACAATGCCCATTTATTCCTAATACAACTGACGTTTCTAAACTTAAAAAAGTTAGAGAAATTATTATAAACGATATGATAAATCCTCCTTCATTAGAAGATTTGTCTGAAGAAGTAGGATTAAATATTAAAAAACTGAAAGAAGGTTTTAAAGAACATTATGGCTTGCCTGTTTTTACCTATTTATTAAATTATAAGATGGAATTTGCACGCAAATTATTAGATGAAAATCAGTTAAATATTAATGAAATTGCAATAGAAGTTGGCTACAGCTCTGCAACCCATTTTATTGCCGCTTATAAACGAAAATTTGGAATTACACCCAAACAATATTCACTTCATAAATTAAATAAAATTGAGTAAAAAAGGAGTTCTTTTAGTAAATTTAGGGTCGCCAGACAGTCCCACTAAAAAAGATGTCAAAAAATATTTAGGAGAATTTTTAATGGATGAAAGGGTTATTGATATTCCCTATTTATCTCGTTTGTTGTTAGTTAAAGGAATTATTCTTAGAACAAGACCTGAAAAATCTGCCGCTGCTTATCAAAAAGTTTGGTGGGATGAAGGTTCGCCATTAATTGTTTTGTCAAAAAGATTACAAAATAAAATCATTCCAAAAACTGATATTCCAATTGCTTTGGCTATGCGCTATGGAAATCCAAACATTCAATTTGGACTGCAAGAATTGGTAAATAAAGGCGTTACAGAAGTCCTTATTTTACCACTTTATCCACAGTTTGCAATGGCTACCACCGAAACAATTTTAGTGAAAGCCGAAGAAATTAGAAAAAAATATTTCAAACAAATAACCATTACTGATTTTCCAGCTTTTTACAATAAACCAGCATATATTAAAGTTTTGGGAAATAGTTTAAATGATGGTTTAAACGGATTTGAATACGATCATCTAATTTTCTCATACCACGGTGTTCCCGAACGGCATATTCAAAAATCGGATATAACCAAATCACATTGTAAAATAGATGGCGAATGTTGCCAAAGTAAATCCGAAGCACATCAATTTTGTTATCGCCATCAATGTTATGAAACTACGCGTTTAACTGCTGAATTTCTTCAATTAAAAGAAGGAACTTATTCCACCACTTTTCAATCTCGCTTAGGAAAAGATCCTTGGATTCAACCTTATACCGATGAAACCATTGAACATTTTGCCCAAAATGGTGTAAAAAAATTAGCCATTATTACCCCCGCTTTTGTGTCGGATTGCTTGGAAACTATTGAAGAAATTGGCATGGAAGCCAAAGAATCTTTTTTAGAGCATGGCGGAGAAGCTTTCCATAGAATTGACTGTTTAAACGATCATGACGCATGGGCAAGTCTTATTGCTGATTGGATTAATCAATGGAAAACTTCTTAATTTTAATGAAAAAACTAAATCTTAAAAGCACTTATTCTAATTCAAAACTGAATAGATTAAGTGTTTTTTTATACCTAAATTTGCACATAATTTGAAACCTATCTTATACTACACATAATGAGAACTCTTTTTTTAGGAAATGAAGCCCTTGCACAAGGGGCTATAGATGCAGGATTATCAGGTGTTTATGCCTATCCTGGAACACCATCAACCGAAATAACCGAATACATACAAAAATCAAAATTAGCCAAAGAACTCAACATCCATTCCATTTGGTCTGTTAATGAAAAAACCGCCATGGAAGCCGCTTTAGGAATGTCTTATGCAGGAAAAAGAACTTTAACCGTGATGAAACACGTGGGTTTAAATGTAGCTGCAGATGTTTTTATGAATATGTCTATTTCTGGTGTTAATGGCGGATTGGTAGTGGTGGTTGCTGATGATCCATCGATGCACTCCTCGCAAAATGAGCAAGATTCAAGATTTTACGGAAAATTTGCCATGATTCCGATTTTAGAACCTTCCAATCAACAAGAAATGTACGATTTAACACGTTATGCTTTTGATTTATCCGAAGAATTAAAATTGCCTGTTTTGCTAAGAACAGTTACGCGTTTATCACACTCCAGATCGTTTGTAAATACGCAAGATCGCATCGCTCAAAAGGAATTACAACTACCCGAAGATACTTCGCGTTTTGCTTTAATTCCGAGTTATGCCAGAGTTTTATATCAAAATTTGTTAAACATTCAGCCAAAAATTGAAGCCATTGCAGAAAGTTCATCAAACAATATTTTAACCATTGGAAAAGATAAATCGTTGGGGATTATTGCCTGCGGATTGGGTTACAATTATTTGATGGAAAATTATGAAGACGCATGTCCCTATTCCATTTTAAAAGTGACGCAATATCCTTTACCAAGAAAAAAAGTAAAAGAATTGTTTAAAACCTGTGATAAAATTCTCGTTTTAGAAGATGGATATCCGTTGGTTGAAGAAATGATTGGCGATTATTTTCAGGAAAATCCAAAAGTAATCGGTCGATTATCTGGCCATGTAAACAGAACTGGAGAATTAAATCCAAATATTGTTGCAAAAGCATTGGGATTAAAAGAAAACACTCCCAATGATATACCTACAATTGTAGCAAATAGACCGCCACAATTATGTGTTGGATGTGGTCATGGCGATGTGTTTAACGCGCTAAAAACGTTAATTCCAGAAATTGGCGATAAACAAGTTTTTGCTGATATTGGTTGTTATACTTTAGGCGTTTTACCGCCACATAACATCATCAATACTGCTATTGATATGGGTGCTTCTATTACCATGGCAAAAGGCGCAGCCGATGCAGGTGTTTTTCCAGCCATTGCCATCATTGGAGATTCTACTTTTACACACTCTGGCATGACCGGATTGTTAGACGCTGTTTATGAAAAATCACCTATAACAGTTATTATTTCTGATAACTCTGCCTCGGCAATGACCGGCGCACAAGATTCTGCCGCTTTAGGTAGATTGAAAGATATTTGTTTAGGAATTGGCGTTGAACCAGAACATTTATTAATAATTACACCTCTTAGTAAAAACCACGAAGAAAATGTAGCGCTTTTACGCAAAGAAATGAATTACAAAGGTGTTTCCGTAATTATTGCACAACGCGCCTGTGTACAATTACCAAAAGAACGCAAAGATTTTATCAAAAAATTTAATACTTTGAGTTAAACAAAAATCAATTAAAAATTAAAAGTTAAAAATTAAAAATACTTGATACCAAATACTTGATGTTTGATGTTAATAACTAGCTTTCAAACATTATAAACATTACAAACTTTATTACATTACAAACTTAAAAAAATGAAAACAAATATCATTATTGCAGGAGTAGGCGGACAAGGAATTTTGACCATCTCAACCATATTAGATATGGCTGCATTTAATAACAATTTATACATTAAACAATCTGAAGTTCACGGTATGAGTCAGCGTGGCGGCGCGGTACAATCGCATGTGAGAATTTCTGATAAAGAGGTTTTTTCTGATTTAATTCCGTTTGGAAAAGCAGATATGATTATTTCTGTAGAACCGATGGAACTATTGCGCTATCTACCCTATTTAAAAGAAGATGGTTGGTTAATTACAGATGCCGAGCCATTTGTAAATATTCCAAATTATCCAGAAATGGAAACTTTGTTTACTAAAATAAAAACCTATCCAAATCATTTAATCATCAACGCAACGGAAGAAGCCAAAAATATCGGGACTTCCAAAGCAGCGAATGTGGTGATGTTAGGCGCAGCTTCTTCCCTACTTCCCATTGATGAAGCTGGTTTATTAAAAGCAATTACCGACTTATTTCATCGCAAAGGGGAACGCGTTGTAAACATCAACATTGAAGCATTTCAAAAAGGAAAAGAACTGGCATCTGCAGTCATAAAATAATCAACAGTATGCTACATCCAAAATTTCTAAAGCCAGAAAGTATTGTAATTGTTGGTGGTTCGGACAATATTCAAAGTCCAGGTGGACGCGTTTTAAAAAATTTAATCGACCATCATTTTGGCGGAAAACTTTTTGTTGTAAATCCGAAACAAGAAATTGTCCAAGGAATTCAATGTACAAATGACGTTTCACAATTACCCAATGTTGATGTAGCTATCATTGCTATTGCAGCAAAATTTTGTGTGGAAACGGTTCGTATTTTAACGCAACAAAAAAACACCAAAGGATTTATCATTTTTTCTGCCGGATTTAGTGAAAAAGACGAAGAAGGCGCACAATTAGAACATGAAATTGTAGCATTAATCAATGAAGCGGGCGGTACTTTATTGGGGCCTAATAATATCGGACTCATCAACCAACATTATGCAGGTGTTTTCACCACGCCAATTCCGAAATTAGACCCAAAAGGAGTCGATTTAATTTCAGGATCTGGTGCCACAGCTGTATTTATTTTGGAAGCTGCCATGGCATCCGGATTGACTTTTTCTAGTATTTATTCGGTTGGAAACAGCGCTCAAATTGGTGTGGAAGAAGTTATTGAACACATGGATGAAACCTTTAATCCATCAACTGATTCCAACGTAAAATTACTGTATATCGAAAGTATTAACAATCCGCAGAAATTGTTAAAACATGCATCTTCTTTAATTCAAAAAGGATGTAAAATTGCAGCCATTAAAGCAGGAAGTTCAGATGCCGGCAGCAGAGCGGCTTCTTCTCATACCGGTGCTTTAGCCAATTCTGATGTAGCCGTGGATGCCTTGTTTAGAAAAGCCGGAATTGTGCGTTGTTACGGCAGAATGGAGTTGATTAACGTAGCATCCATTTTTATGCATCCCGAATTGACTGGAAAAAGAATCGCTATTATTACGCATGCTGGCGGACCTGCAGTGATGTTAACCGATGCTTTGTCAAAAAATGGCTTGGAAGTCCCAACTATTGAAGGAAAAAAATCATCAGCATTGTTGACAAAACTTTTCCCCGGCTCTTCTGTTGCCAATCCGATTGACTTTTTAGCCACCGGAACGGCTGAACAATTGGGTCATATAATAGATGCTTGTGAAAATGATTTTGGCGATATTGATGCGATGGCGGTCATTTTTGGAAGTCCGGGATTGTTCAAGGTTTTTGAAGTTTATGAATTATTACATCAGAAAATGTTATCCTGTAAAAAACCGATATTCCCTATTTTACCATCGGTCATCAATGTAAAAGAAGAAATTGAATTTTTTATCTCAAAAGGACGTATCAATTTTCCAGATGAAGTTCAATTTGGCGAAGCATTGGCCAAGGTTTTTTACACTCCAAAACCAACTTTTAAAGTAATTGAATCAGAAAAAATAGATACAGAAACCATCCGAAAAATCATTGACAATTCGGTTGATGGTTATTTGCATCCCGATAAAGTTCAGCAAATTTTAAAAGCCGCCAATATTCCTGTAGTTCAAGAAAAAACCGTTTATGCTATTGCCGAAGCTATAAAAGAAGCCGAACAATTAAAATATCCTTTGGTGATGAAAGTTGTGGGGCCGGTTCATAAATCTGATGTGGGCGGCGTTGTTTTAAACATCAACAATGAAGTGGCTTTGGCAGAAGCTTTTGAATCATTAATGCTTATTAAAGATGCCAGCGGCGTTTTGATGCAGCAAATGAAAAAAGGGATGGAACTTTTTATTGGCGCAAAACGAGAAGTTGGATTCGGAACGATGGTTTTATGCGGTATGGGTGGCGTTTTTATTGAAGTTTTAAAAGATACTGCGGTAAGGTTGGCGCCTATTTCTGTGGATGATTCTATTGAAATGATTGAAGAATTAAAGGCCTATCCAATTTTAAAAGGAATTAGAAATCAGCAAGGAATTGATTTGAATGCATTGGCACAATACATCAGAAATATCAGTGCTTTGGTAATGATTGCTCCGGAAATTGCTGAACTAGATTTGAATCCGCTTTTAGGAAATGTTAAAGAAATTATTGCGGTTGATGCAAGGATTTTAATTGAAAAAAACTTATAATTTTTCTACAATACCTTTACCAATAGGGCAATTACTACCGATGATAAAATCAGCATTTTTAGGTTTTATTTTAAAAGTAATTGCTTTATTGCTGAGTTGAGACATCCAAAAAATAATTTTTGAAAACGAAATGGTTTCACTGTCAAAAACAACTTCTTGTATTTGATGTGCTGTTATTAATTGGTTTAGTTGCTCTAAATCATCAAAACGCGAAATAACCCTATTAGTACAAATTGGAAAAATAAATATTTGACTATTTGCATATATTTCTTTCAGTTTGTTAAAAACATTTTCATTGGTTCCAACATAAAGTAACTTATTTATAACTACTTCTTTTTCTCTTAAAAAAAGTAAAGAAGAATACTTAACCCAAAACCAAATTCTGATACCAATACTCATAACAAAATCATATATTTTATTGATTTTAAAATGTTTGCGATAATACAATTTCATCGCTCCATAAAAATATTTTAAGTATTTTACATCTTTTTGAGTGCTTTCACCTTTGTAATGGATGACGATCGAAGCGCCGTAATAATAGTTTTTATAGCCATTTTCCAACAATTCATAACACAAATCAATATCTTCTCCGTACATAAAATAGTGCTCATCAAATCCGCCCACTTTTAAATAAGTTGCTCTTTTTAGCAACATAAAAGCGCCTACTAAAATGGGAACTTCGGCAATTTCATTTTCATTTATTTGATTGGCGTAATACCCTAATTTTTGATGAGAATTACTCAATAATTTGTGAAAAGCTCTGGTTGGTGTTGGAATATTTCGTTTACTTTCAGATAAAAAGTTTCCCGTACCATCCATTAATTTCACGCCCAAAGCACCGAAATTTTCTTGTTGATCTGCAAATGAAATTATTTTTTCAAAAGTATCTTCGGCAACAACTGTATCCGGATTTAAAATTAAAATATATGCACCTTTTGCAATGGCAACACCCTGATTATTAGCTTTTGAAAATCCTAAATTAACTTTATTTTCAACTAAAATTATTTCAGGATAATTGGTTTTAACCATTTCACAACTTGTATCGCTAGAGTGGTTATCAACCACAATAATTTCAGCATCCATTAATTTTATGGCTTGTTGAACGCTTTGTAAACAGAGGTCTAAAAAGTGTTGCACATTATAACTGACAATTATGACGGAAAGTTTTATCAAAATTTAAGGGAATTTTCAAACGGTATTCTATTTAAAATACTGCGACCAAGGGTAATTTCATCGGTATATTCTAATTCATTTCCAACCGAAATTCCACGAGCAATAGTTGATATTTTAACGTTTGTATCTTGCAATTGTTTAAAAATATAAAAATTAGTTGTATCGCCTTCAATAGTTGAACTCAATGCTAAAATTATTTCAGCAATATTTTCATTTTTAACTTTTTCAACCAAATCTTGAATGGTTAAATTGTGAGGACCAATGCCATCCATAGGAGAAATTTTTCCGCCTAATACGTGGTATAATCCTCTAAATTGTGTTGTGTTTTCAATAGCCATTACATCTCTTACATCTTCAACAACACAAATAATACTATCAATTCTATTAGAATTGGCACAAATTTCGCAAACATCAACATCCGATAAATTATGACATTTTTTACAATATTTAATATCATCAACCAATCTATTTAACGCTTTAGATAAGTGTTTAGTTCTTTCTTTGGGTTGTTTTAAAAGGTGCAAAACCAAGCGCAAAGCAGTACGTTTACCAATACCTGGCAAATGAGAAATTTCATTAACAGCTTCTTCTAATATTTTGGAGGAGAAATTCATGGCACAAATGTACATAAACAGTATAAAACATTACAATATTTTTAGTTTCTTTGCTTAACACACTAAATTAAATTATGCAACCACATCTTATCTTAATCTTAATAGCGGCATATTTTGGATTACTCATTATTGTTTCCTTGTTTACCAAAACAAAAGATAGTAATGAAGTATTTTTTAAAGCAGAAAAAAATTCGCCTTGGTTTATTGTTGCCTTTGGCATGATTGGCGCATCGCTATCGGGTGTTACTTTTATCTCGGTTCCGGGCTGGGTAGAATCATCTCAGTTTAGTTATATGCAATTAGTTTTGGGCTATATTGTTGGTTATTTTATTATCGGAACAGTATTACTTCCACTGTATTACAAACTCAATTTAACCACTATTTATACTTATTTAGAAACCAGATTTGGCAGATTTTCCTACAAAACGGGCGCTTGGTATTTTTTAATTTCAAGAACAATTGGCGCTAGTTTTAGGTTATTTTTAGTGGCAAATGTGTTGCAATTATTAATTTTTGATGCGTTAAATATTGATTATTGGATAACCGTTTCTATCACCATTTTCTTAATTTGGGTTTATACTTTTAAATCTGGAATTAAAACAATTATTTGGACCGATACACTTCAAACTTTTTTTATGTTGGTTTCTGTGGGCGTTTGTATTGTAATTGTTTCTGATGATTTAGGATTAAACAGCGGTAATTTTGTCGATTTTATAAGTAGCAGTCCGTTGTCAAAAACTTTCTTTTTTGAGGATGTCAGCTCTGTCAATTATTTTTGGAAACAGTTTATTTCTGGTGCGTTTATCGCCATTGTAATGACAGGATTAGACCAAGATATGATGCAAAAAAATCTGACTTGCAGAAATTTAAAAGATGCTCAAAAAAACATGTTTTGGTTTACCATTGTGCTGACTATCGTAAATCTTTTATTTTTAATTTTGGGACTTTTACTGACCACTTACGCTCAAAAAAATGGAATAGATGCCCATAAAGATGCACTTTTTCCAACTTTAGCCAACAGTTATTTAGGAACAACAGTCGCTATTTTCTTTATTTTAGGACTTATTGCCGCTGCATATTCTAGTGCAGATAGTGCTTTAACTTCTTTAACAACCTCCTTTAGTATCGATATTTTAGACATCGAAAAACGCTATACAGAAGCCAAACAAATTGCAGTTCGCAAAAGAATTCACTTTCTTTTTACCTTGGTGTTTATAGTGGTAATTATTAGTTTTAAATACCTCATTGCCGATGAAAGTGTGATAGCTAAACTCTTTAAATTTGCCGGCTTTACTTATGGTCCGCTACTTGGTTTATTTGCATTCGGACTGTTTACAAAATTTCAAATTAGAGATAAATTGGTGCCTTTAATTACTATTTTATCGGTTGTAATTAGTATCATTTTTGATAATTTCAGTAAATTATGGTTTGGATTTAGTATTGGATTTGAAATTCTTATATTTAACGGATTGTTAACTTTTATAGGTTTAACTTTAGCCATCAAAAAAACAAGCTAATGGATAAAGATTTAGGAAACAGCAGAAAAATATATCAAAAACAGGAATTGTTAGAAAGCAATATCCCTGAAAATCCGATGGAACTATTTCAAAAATGGTATTTTGAAGTAGCAGAATCTGGCGTATTAGAAGAATCCAATACAATGAATGTTAATACTTTAGAGTTAGATGGTTTTCCAAAATCGCGCATTGTTTTATTAAAACGATTTACTTGGGAAGGTTTTATTTTCTACACCAATTACAACAGCGATAAAGGAAAAGCGATTGAAAAAAATCCGAAAATAGGACTCTCTTTTTTCTGGTATCAATTAGAGCGACAAATCATTATCAAAGGAATTGCAGAAAAACTACCCGAAAATTTATCAGACGGTTATTTTGAATCAAGACCCGATGGCAGTAAGCTAGGTTCATGGGCATCCAACCAAAGTAAAGAAGTACCTTCTAGATCGTATTTAGACAATCGATTAAAAGAATTTGAAAAACAGTTTGAAGGTCAAGAAATTCCACGTCCTAATTTTTGGGGAGGATATATTGTAAAGCCAATTTCAATAGAATTTTGGCAAGGACGCCCTAACCGAATGCACGATCGAATTTTATATACCTTACAAGAAAATTTTGATTGGAAAATATCGCGTTTAGCTCCTTAATTTTTTTATATTTGAAAGCGTAAGAGATGTGCCCTTCGGCTTCGCTCAGGGTTCAGAATTGAGACGTGAGACGTGAGACGTGAAAAATGAAAAATGAAAAATGAAAAGTGAGTGATTAATTTCAAACATTTTACATTTTAACTTTAAAACTTTAAAACTTTACAAACATTATTACATTTTAACATTACAAACATTTTAAAATGAAAACACTCTACATTGTCCGCCACGCAAAGTCAACTTGGGATTACACAGATATTAAAGATTATGATCGTCCGTTAACAGAACGTGGTATCAATGATGCTTATCTAGTTGCATCAGTTTTAAAAGAAAAAATTAAAAAACCCGATGTTTTTATTTCGAGTAGCGCCAACAGAGCATTACACACCGCCATTATTTTTTCAGATACCTTAGGTTATCCACTCACCAATTTAAAAATAAATCGTTCTTTATATAGTTTTAGTGATGGTTATTTGTTAAAAACTATTTATGCCTTGGATGATGATTTTGATACTGCAATTATATTTAGTCACAATCATGGCATCAATGATTTTGTTAATAAATTTGGAAATCAAACCATTGATAATGTACCAACAGCTGGCGTGGTAGCCATTCAATTTGAAGAGAATCACTGGAAAAACATCAAACAAGGAACAACAATTTTAGTTGAATTCCCCAGGTTTCACAAACCCAAAAAAGAAGAATAAGTGTTAGAATTAAAAAAATATGCAGCCATTGATATCGGTTCAAATGGTGTTAGATTGTTGATATCAAATGTGGTGCTTCAAGATAATTTAGAGCCACTTTTTAGAAAATCATCCTTAATCAGGGTTCCCATTCGTTTGGGTGCAGACACTTTTTTAAAAGGTGAAATATCCGAAGAAAATATCCAACGGATGATCGATGCAATGAATTCTTTTAAACTGATTATGAGCATTCATAAAGTTGAAAAATTTAAAGCATGCGCCACATCTGCTATTAGAGAAGCATCCAACGGAAAACAAATTATCGAGGAAATTTTTCAGAAAACATCCATCAAAATTGATATTATTGATGGTAAAACAGAGGCAAAAATTATTGCACTTACCGATATAAAAGAACTTATCAATAACAATAATTCACATCTTTATGTTGATGTTGGAGGCGGAAGTACAGAATTTACCTTGTTTGATAAAGGAATCATGATCAATTCTAAATCATTTAAAATTGGAACGGTAAGATTACTAAACAAAAAGAAACAAGAAGACGCAGAATGGCAACATGCCAAAAATTGG
>CAMTWE010000025.1:0-8409 GCA_947085395.1 uncultured Bacteroidota bacterium
ATGAAATACATAATTATAATACTAATCAGTACTGTTGTATTCAGTCACCAGTTATTTTCTCAAAATAATATCGATAAAATATTGAGTGAGATTGAAAAGAACAATACAACACTTTTGGCTTTGCAAAAAAAAGCATCGGCTACTAAAATTGGAAATAAGACGGGGATTTACCTTCAAAATCCAGAAATTTCTTTTAACTATTTAAAAGGAAATCCAGCAAATATTGGTAATAGAACAGATATAAACTTTAAGCAAACATTTGATTTTCCATCAGCTTACAGCTATAAAAATCAAATTGCAAATATTAAAAATGAACAAGTTGAACTAGAATATCATCAACAAAGAAAAGATTTATTACTAAAATCGCGCTTAATTTGCTATGATTTAATCCATGCCAATGGTTTAAAAATGGAACTTTCAAAACGATTGAGTCATGCCCAAAATATGGCAAATTCTTATCAAAAACAATTTGATTTAGGCGAAACCAATATTTTAGCTTTAAACAAATCTAAATTAAATTTACTGAATTTGAACAATGAAATGCGCTTGCTTAATATTGAAAGAAATGCTTTGTTGGGACAATTAACGCAATTAAATGGCGGAATTTTTATCGATTTTACCGCAAGTGAATATCCAATTATTGTGATTTCAGAAAATTTTGAACAATGGTATCATCAACAAGAACAACATAATCCGCTTTTAAATTGGTTAAAAAAAGAAGTTGAAATCAGCCAAAAACAACAGCGTTTAAATAATGCCTTAAGTTTGCCAAAATTTGAAGCTGGTTATATAAGTGAAACAGTAATTGGACAAGAATTTCAGGGATTTGCCGTAGGAATGTCCATTCCGTTATGGGAACATAAAAACACGGTAAAATATTCAAAAGCAAACAAAATAGCTATCCAAAATTTGGAAACCGACAATAAATTACAGCTTTATAACCATCTAAAAACAACACATCAAAAGGTTATTGAATTACAAAAAAACACCGATGAATATCAATCAAAATTAGAACATTTTAACAACCTTAGCTTGCTTCAAAAAGCTTTAGAAAAAGGCGAAATAAACCTGATTGATTATTTTATTGAGCATACTGCTTACTATGAAAGTGTTTATAAATTACTGGAGTTAAAACGAGATCTAAATAAAACAATTGCAAACTTGAATCAATACAATTAATATCTCTAACAGTTTAACAAACAATTATAAAGTGCTTCAATAATAATTGAGGCATTTTTGTTTATTTTTGTCTCCATCATAAATCAAAAAAAATTGAATTGAAAAAATCATTTATCATATTCGTTTTAATTTTATTTTATAGCATCGCTGTATTTTCTCAAAAAGATACCTCCAAAAATAAACCGTTGAATGATGATAAAAAAATTATCATGGGTAACACAAAAATTGAAGCGGTAAAATCCAAAGAAAAAGTGATTCCGTCGGTAGATATCGATTTAAATAAACCTAATAAAATTGACAAAAAAGTTGTTTTAAATGATAAAAAACCAATTACAAAACAGCCATTTTCTATTGAAATATTACCAAAAGAAAAAGACATAGTCGAAAAAAGATTTTGGATGGGAAATGATGTTTCTGAAAAAAAATTGGAAAGTCATTTAAGTTTAGGGACCATCAACAGTAAATCAAAAACAGTGAAAATTGAGTGCAGAGATTTTGGCGCAATTGATGGCGATAGAATTAGAATTTATGTTAACGGTAAAGTTGTAAGCCAAAATTTAATTTTAAATGGAAGTTTCTTTTTTGTGTATATCAATTTAGAACCAGGTTATAATAGAATTGATTTTCAGGCCTTAAACGAAGGTTTAGTGGGTCCAAATACTGCAGAATTAATAGTTTATGACCAAACAGGAATCATGATTTCATCCAAAGAATGGAATTTAGGAACGGGTGCTATTGCAACTTTAGGAGTTATTAAAAATTAGTTAGTTATCATTTGATACTAAAGAAGTTGTTGAATTACTTTATAAAAAAAACTTATTATAATTTTATCCAAATAACAAAATTGTAAATTATTTTTACTTTTTAAATCAAAATTGATTACTTTAAATCAATAATTTCAGTTTTATTCCCTAAAATAACAAAACCATGAATATAAAATCGCGCAGTAAAAAAATTAAAAATATAGTGATTACTCCGTTTGAAAAATTTTTAAAAATTGAAAGTTTAAGTGGTCTTTTACTTTTCGGCGCTACCATTTTGGCTTTAATTTGGGCTAATTCTACTTATGGAAATTTATACTTAGAAATTTTAAATTATAAAATAGAATTTAAAATTCAGAACTTTAATTTATCAAAACCATTAATTTTATGGATTAATGACGGTTTAATGGCCATTTTCTTCTTTTTAATTGGATTAGAAATAAAACGAGAAGTTTTAGTAGGTGAATTAAATTCCTTAAAAAAAGCTTCACTTCCAATTTTTGCAGCATTTGGGGGTGTTATAATACCAATTACATTATTTTATTTATTAAATCAAAATCCAGAAACCGCAAAAGGATGGGGAATTCCAATGGCAACTGATATTGCTTTTTCATTGGCTATTTTACAATTACTCGGAAAAAGAGTTCCTTTAAGTTTAAAAATATTTTTAACAGCTTTTGCCATTGTAGATGATATTGCGGCTGTTTTTGCAATTGCAATTTTTTATAGCGCAGCTATTGAATGGACTTTAATTGCTTATACACTAATGCCATTTACAATTTTAATTTTGATGTCATTTAATGGTATTTTCAATAAATTTATTGTGTTTTCATTATCAATTGTTATTTGGTTATTGTTCTTAAAATCAGGAATTCATCCTACCGTTGCAGGCGTATTAATTGCTTTTACAATTCCTATAAATCAGAAAATAAAATTTAATACTTATTCCAAAAAACTAAAAGCGCTTTCTGAAGAAATTTGCACTTCCGAAGAAAATTCAAAACCAATTCTTTCAAAAGAACAAATCTATTTAATTGATGATTTACAAGAATGGACAGAAAAAGTTCAGTCACCTTTACAACATTTAGAACACAGTATTCACAGTTGGGTTGCCTATTTAATCATACCGGTTTTTGCTTTGGCAAATGCAGGAATCATGTTTGGCGGTACTGAAAATTTAGACTTTACACTTTCTTCAACCATTGCCTTGAGTCTTATTTTTGGCAAAAGTATTGGCATCACACTTTTTTCTTATTTAGGCATCAAATTAGGTTGGGCAGATAAACCAAGTGACATCAATTTTAAACAAATTATAGGTGTTTCTTTTATAGCGGGAATCGGGTTTACCATGTCTATTTTTATTTCTAGTTTAGCTTTCCAAGATAATACAGCTTTAATTGATGCTTCTAAAATTGGTATCATTGCTGGTTCATTAATTTCAGGATTAATAGGTTTCGCAATCTTGTTTTTATATGCTAAACCTTCAAAAAAAATATTTTAAAAGTGCATTTATGAAAAATATATTTATTTCAATTCTTGTAATTTTCTCCTTCATTTTCACAAACGCACAAACAAATACAGAAATTTTTGTGTTTGATTTTATCAATGTTGATGGGAAAATAACACTTTCAAATCCCATCAACATATCCGATAATGAAGGCTATGACAGTCAGCCGTTTTTTCTACCAAATTCTGATGAAATCTTATTTTCATCTAACAGAAACAAACAAACAGATTTGGTCAAGTACTCCTTAAAAACAAATCAAAAAGAATGGATATTAAACACCACAGCCAGCGAATATTCGCCCACTTTAACGCCTAAAAATAACGCTGTTTCCTATATTAAATTAGAAGAAAACGGCACACAATTATTGTGGTCTTTTGATTTAAAAACCCAAAAAGAATTCATTTTAATTCCTGATTTAAAAATCGGATATCATGTTTGGTTTGATGAAAACACCCTTATTTCCTTTGTTTTAGGAGAACCCAACACTTTACAAATTAGCGATTTAAATTCAAAAACGCATAAAATAGTCAATGAGAATATTGGCAGATCGTTACACAAAATTCCGAATCAAAATTTGGTGAGTTTTGTAAGTAAAAAAGAAAAAATTTGGACTATCAATTCTTTGAATCCGCTCAATGATGAAATTAAATTAATTGCTGAAATTCCTTTTCAAGTAGAAGATTTAACTTGGACACCCGATGGTGAAATTTTAATTTCAAACAATGATTCTTTGTATTTATATGATTTAAAAAATAATAATTGGAATGAAGTAGCATCCTTAAAATCATTTCAACTAACTGTTATCACAAGATTGGCTGTAAGTCCAAATGGCAAAAAAATTGCCTTGGTTGTAAAAGGAAAATAATTATTAACTTCGTTATTAATAAATTTAACGCAAGCAATTTATGGAACTAATTGTAACCATTTTACTTTTTCTTTTAGTTCCCATCATTTTAACAATCTCAGAAAAAACAAAGTTAGTATCCATCATCAGTCCGATTGCTTTGGCATACGCAGCCGGAATTTTATTTTCTCTTATTTCGTTTCCAATTCATCTTGAAATAATACCCCAAATAACCGAAATCAGCATTGCAATTTCCATCAGTTTATTGGTGTTGAGTTCCAATTTAGATAAGTTTAAAGTCTTGCTAAAACCTTTGCTCAAATCATTCTTTTTAAGCATCTTAAGTTTAATTATCGCCATCTTTTTAATCTATTTTCTTTTTCATTTTACCACTGAAAAAAGTGCAGATATTATGGGAATGTTGGTAGGTGTTTATGTAGGCGGAACGCCCAATCTCAATGCAATTGGTATGGCGTTGGAAGTTTCTAATGAAACTTTGGTTTTAGTCAACACCGCTGAAATGGCCATTGGTGGCATTTATTTTTTGTTATTAATTACCATTGTAAAACCCATACTTTCTTTATTTCTTCCAAAATATGTTGCCGCTAATATAAGCACAGAAAATGAGGAAAAAACGGAACAAAATATGCCATTATCCTTTAAAATTAAAATGATATTTTCCGGATTATTAGCCGTAATTGTAATTCTTGGATTTTCATTCGGATTGGTATTTTTAATATTTGGACAATTAAATATTCCATCTTTTTTGATTGCGATTACTACTTTGAGTCTAATTTTGGCGCAGTTTAAAATCATCAAAAACATTTCCTATAAATTTGAAACCGCTCATTTTTTATTGTTACTTTTTTCTTTCGGAATTGGATTGCAAATTGATTTAAATGCGCTTTTAACAAATGGTTTAGAAATTTATTTTTTAGTTGGATTGGTATTTTTTACGACCATTTTAATTCATTTTTTTATGGCTTGGCTTACCAAAACAGATGTTGATACTTTGATGATTAGCTCAACTGCGGCACTTTACGGCCCAGCATTTATTGCGCCAATTGCAAAGGCAATTAACAATAAAGAACTTACTGTTTACGGAATTGCACTGGGTTTATTGGGATATATTCTCGGGAATTATTTGGGTTTAGGAATGGCTTGGATTTTAAATTTTATGGGGTAAATAATGGAAAACACCATTCATATCGCTTATTTTAAAAGCAATTTTGGAGAACTACTTTTGGGCAGTTTCAACAATCAACTTTGCATAGCCGATTGGCGATATCGCAATATGAGAAATGCTATTGACTACAGAATTAAAACTGTATTAAATGCTATTTATGTTGAACAAGAGGATGCCGTTTTAGAGGAAACTAAAAAACAATTATTGCAATATTTTAAGCAGGAAAGAACAATATTTGACATTCCGTTATTATTAGTTGGAACCGATTTTCAGAAAAAAGTTTGGAACGCTTTGATGGAAATTCCTTTTGGAAAAGCCGAAACCTATTTAGGATTGTCTAAAAAATTAGAAAACGAAAAAGCCATCAGAGCTGTAGCAGCTGCCAATGGTGCCAATGCAATTTCAATCATCGTTCCTTGTCATAGAATTATTGGTAGTAAGGGTGATTTGGTGGGTTATGCAGGCGGATTGACCACTAAACAAAAACTCTTAGCTTTAGAAAATCCGATATTTAATCAGCAAATGAAATTGTTTTAAATTAATGTGTTGTTTGCAATTAATATTGTAAAATAATTTTCCGTCCGTTTGAGTGATTTTCCCTAGAAAATTGTATAGAGAACAGAAAAATTATGGTAGAAAAAGGTTCTCGATACATTTTTTGTTTCTTGTCACTTCGAGTTTTTCAAAATTTTTAATTTTGAAAAGTATCGAGAAGTACTGCACAAAAAACAATCAAACGGGCACATTTCATAATTAATCTGCGTACATTTTATCAATAAGCTCTTTGTATTTCTGCTGAATTACTTTGCGTTTTAATTTCAATGTTGCGGTAATTTCACCAGCATCAATACTAAATTCTTTGGGTAAAAGGGTAAATTTTTTAATTTTCTCAAATCCAGAGAATTCTTTTTGCAATTCTTCAAATCGTTTTTCAAACATTGTTTTAATCTGATTGTTGGCAATCAAATCTTCTATACTTGCAAAATTTATTTTATGTTGATTGGCATATTGTTTTAAAGCTTCAAAACACGGAACCGTTAAGGCAGTTACATAATTTTTTTGATCGCCAATTACCGCAATTTGCTCAATAAAAGCATCGTTTACTAAGGCCGTTTCTAGTTTTTGTGGGGCGATATATTTACCACCAGAAGTTTTCATCAAATCCTTAATTCGATCTGTGATAATCAAATTACCTTTTTCATCAATTTTACCGGCATCACCCGTACAAAACCAATCGCCTTTAAAAACCTCGGCTGTTGCTGCTGGTTTTTTATAATAACCACGCATTACACCCGGACCTTTAACCATAATCTCATCATTTTCTCCAATTTTGATTTGAGTACCGATGATTGGTTTTCCGGCAGAATTAAATTCGAAATGGGTATTTCCAAATAAAGTTGCGGTTGCAGTAGTTTCTGTTAAACCATAACCACACTTGATATTTAGTCCAAAAGAATGAAAAAATGCAACGATATCTGCAGACAATGCTGCACCACCACAAGGCGTAAATTTGATGCGTCCACCAAAAACGGCTCTCAATTTAGACAACACTAATTTGTCGGCAATTTTATATTTAAATTGAAGGTTAGTTGGCAATTTTAATCCATTTTTTAAATAATGATTATGGTACAAATTTCCGACAGCTAAAGCCCAATCCATCAATTTTACTTTGATAGCTGAAGCCGATTTTTTCTTTTCTTGAATAGCGGCATAAATTTTTTCATAAATCCGCGGAACGGTACACATTAATGTTGGTCTTACCTCTTTTAAAACCTCAGCAAACTTTTTGGGATCACTGTTAAAGTAAATTTCAATACCACTGTGTAAGCAAAACATCACCCAACTTCGTTCATAAATATGACTTAATGGCAGTAAACTTAACGAAACATCTGTATCATCAACCTCCAATTCGAGTTCATGCGCTTTTAATGATTCGGCAAAATTTTGATGATCCAACATGACACCTTTTGGTTCGCCTGTTGTTCCTGAAGTGTAAATAATACTTGCTAAATCGGCTAAATCACTTTCATAATATCTTTTTTGAAGTTCAATTTCTACAGTTTCAACCTCATTTATTTTGAGAAAATCATCAAGAAAAATTGAATTTTTGGTTGGATGGATTTCAATATTTTTATGAAGCGCTACAATTAATTGCAAATATTTATTGGTTTCTAAAACAGCAATCGCTTTGTCGTATTCCTCTTGTCCGCCCACAAAAATCAAACTAATTTCGGCATCATTGATAATATACTCCACTTCCTTTTTAGAATTGGTAGCATAAATGGGCACCACAACCGACCGAATACTTAAAATAGCTAAATCGGCAATAATCCATTCTGGCATATTTTGAGCAAAAATGGCAACATTTTGTTTCTCTTTAACACCAAAATTTAATAATGCTTTTGAGATGTTTTGAACCTGACTTCCGAGTTCTTTCCAAGAAATTCCGACCCATGAATTTAAGGTTTCATTTTTGAAAAATACAGCATTTTTTTCCTGATATTTCAGCACCTTTTCTCTTAATTCAATTCCGATATGTTTAATCATTTTATATATTTTCAAATGTTTTTACAGTTAATTCACTTTCAATATTTCCGGTATGTTTAATGGTTAAGGGCTCAAAAAGCATCACATGAACTTCATTTTCAGCTATTGGTTTATGCTCAACTCCTTTAGGAATGATACACATTTCACCCTCGTTTAATTCTATAATCTTATCTCTAAATTCTAATTTTAAGGATCCTTTAATGATGATAAATAATTCATCTTCTTCCTCATGAGTATGCCAAATAAATTCTCCTTTTAATTTGGCTAAAAGTATTTGCTGACCATTGAGTTCCCCCACTTTTTTAGGGGTCCAATATTCATTAAATAACTTAAATTTTTCTGAAATATTAATTGGTATCATACCTCGCAAATCTATTTAAAATAA
>CAMTWE010000026.1:0-15254 GCA_947085395.1 uncultured Bacteroidota bacterium
AAAATATCTTTTTGGGTAACTTGACCCACCAATTTACCATGTTCCATTACCGGGAAACGGCGAATTTTAGTGCTCAAAAATAAATCTGCTACTTCAAAAATATTGGCTTCAGCATCAACGGTTTTTACCTCTTTTACCATATAATCTGCTACTATAATATCATTCATTGGCATATTGTAATAGTGACTTTGGGTAATTTGTTTAAGGCAATCGCCCTCAGAAATAATTCCAATTAATTCGTTGTCATCATTAATAACGGGTCCGCCAGATATTTTATGAGTAACCAAATTATTCATAACTTCTAACAGCGTTTGATCTGGACTAAAAGTCACTAACTTTTTAGTCATATAATCTTTAACCAACATTGGTGTACTTTTGTCATCAGTTTGGTCTGCTCTTGGTCCTTGAAAACTTTTAATGCCCATAATTTTAGTTTTTTTAGTTTTTTAAATATAAGAAAAAACATTAATATTTACTTCACAATCTATTTCTTTTTTTTTAAAATGATAAATCTATTTTAAATGATGCAACTTTAGTAAGAAAAAAAGGTTAATTTTAAAATATACTAATCTTTAAGCTTATGAAATCAAAAAATACTGCTTTATTAGCATCCTATATTATTGTTATAGCTATAATTTTTTGGAGTATTTATTCATTATTGCCAAGAGAAATTAGCACTTTAGAGGCAGATAAAACCCAATTCTCTACCGAAAGAGCATTGGTTCATGTCAAAGAAATTTCTAAAAAACCTCATTTTGTAGGCACCGAAGCACATGCAGAAGTTCGGAATTATATAGTTTCTGAACTGCAAAAAATGGGCTTGGAAGTTGAAATTCAACAACAAGTAGCCACCAATATTAAATGGCGCGCTTCTGCGATGACACAAAATATTTTAGCCAGAATTCCAGGCGAAAATCACGCAGAAGCTTTAATGTTGATGAGTCATTACGATTCCAGTCCGCACGCATCATTAGGCGCCAGTGACGCAGCTAGCGGAGTGGCAACTATTTTAGAAGGCGTAAGGGCTTTTTTATCGACCCAAAAAAAATCAAAAAATGACATCATTATTTTAATTTCTGATGCCGAAGAATTAGGATTATTAGGCGCCAAAGCGTTTGTAAAAGACCATCCATGGGCAAAAGATGTAAAGTTGGTGTTGAATTTTGAAGCCAGAGGAAGCGGTGGGCCGAGTTATATGTTGTTAGAAACAAATCACGGAAATAAAAAATTGATTGAAGCTTTTTCTAAAGCAAATACGCCTTTTCCTGTTTCCAATTCTATTGCGTACAGCATTTACAAATCGCTACCAAATGACACCGATTTAACTGTTTTTAGAGAAGATTCCAATATTGACGGCTATAATTTCGCCTTTATTGATGACCATTTTGATTATCATACCGCGCAAGATTCTTATGAACGTCTAGATGTAAATACGCTAGAACATCAAGGAAGTTATTTAAGGACGATGTTGCAGTATTTTTCTGAAAATGCTATAAACAATTTAAAAAGCGATGAAGAAGTAATCTTCTTTAATATAGCTCCTTTTGGAATGATTTACTATCCCTATTCCTGGATATTTCCCATGGCAATTCTAACTTTATTGCTTTTTAGTGGTTTGTTATTTTACGGATTTAAAAAAGAATATTTAAACCTCAAAAAAATCCTACTTGGATTTTCACCTTTATTAATATCCCTTTTTTCAGTTGGATTATTTTCCTTTTTTGGATGGAAATTGTTGAAAATATTGTATCCGCAATACAATGATATGATTAATAAATTTACCTATAATGGCATCGATTATATCATTGCTTTTTCGTTTTTATCAACAGTCATTTTTTTGTTGATTTATCAGCGATTTTTCAAAAAAAATGTTCTAGAAAACTTGATGGTTGCGCCACTTACGCTTTGGATGCTCATCACAATTTTAGTTCCGTTTAAAATTATAGGTGCAAGTTATTTAATCATTCCGTTGTTTTTTGGGCTTCTTAGTTTTAGTTTCATATTGTTCAGAAAAAAAATAAATATCCCAATTTGGTGGCATGCCCTATTAGCATTTCCATTATTAATGTTATTGATCCCCTTTGTTTATATGCTTCCGGTTGCCATGGGATTAGAAATGTTAATGGCAAGTTCCGTTTTATTGGTGCTAATTTTGGTTTTATTGATGCCGATTTTTTATCAAAATAAGCATCGATTAAAATATGTTTTAGGATTTATTGCAATTTTATTTCTCCTAAAAGCACATTTTTCTTCATCGTATAATGATGATCAAAAAAAACCAAACAGCTTAATTTATATGATGAATATTGACGAGAATAAAGCATATTGGCTCAGTTTTGATAAAGAATTAGATAAATTTACCTCGCAATTTTTAAGTGATGAAAAAGACAGTCTAAAGGATGAAATATCTTTTAAAAGTAAATTTGATACCGCACTAAAATACCAACAAAAAACTGAATTGTATGATTTATCTTTGCCAACTTTAACTGTTTTAACAGATACTGTTTTTAATTATCAACGACATATAAAAATTGTTTTTCAAAGCAATAGAAATGCGCATAAAATGGAAATGATGGCTTTAAAACCTTTGCGGGTTTATGCAATCAAAATTAATGGCGATGAAGTTAAAGGCGAAAATGATAAAATTTTATTTAATGTAGCTGCAAACAAACAAGTCATGAGTTATTATTTCACTAAAAACGAACCCTTAGAAGTCACTTTAGTAGTGCCTTCTTTTGAAGAATTTGAGGTCAATATTTATGAAACAAAATTTGATTTATTATACAATGATTTAATTAAAATTAATCCAAGAACTTCCGCAATGATGCCAAAACCCTATGTTACCAGCGATGCAACAGTAATTGTAAAAAGTTTAAAATTTCCAATATATGAAAACTAAAATAATTGTAATAGTAGCTTTTTCCATGTTATTTATCAACTGCGAAAAGCAATTAAACCAAGAAGAAATTAAATTAATACAAGTAGCAACGCCTGTTTTAGACCTTAAAAAAGCCACTTATTTATACCATTTTGCCTACGATTGTATAGAGCAAGAATATCCCAACAAACTCAATCAAGTTATTGGCGATGCCTCTTATTTAAAATCTCCCAAAGAATTGCATCCTGCATTTTATGGTTGTTTTGATTGGCACTCATCGGTTCATGGGCATTGGACTTTGGTCACCATTTTAAAAGAAATTCCCAATTTTGAATTTCATGATGCCATTGTTTTAAAGTTAAAAACCACCATCACTAAAGAAAATATAGAAAAAGAAATTTTGTATTTTGATGATGTTCATAACAGTACTTATGAGCGAACTTATGGCTGGGCGTGGGTTTTAAAACTTTCTGAAGCACTTAAAGAATGGAAACATCCAGAAGCTAAAAAGTTGGAAGAAAATTTGCAACCTTTGGTAGATTTACTCATTACAAAATACTTAGAATTTTTACCCAAACTTACCTATCCAATTAGAGTTGGCGAACATCAAAATATTGCATTCGGCATGTCATTTGCGTTGGATTATGCCAAAAAATACCATCCACAATTGGCGCAATTAATTAAGCAACGCGCCAAAGATTATTTTTTAAAGGATGTTGCTTGTCCGTTAACTTGGGAACCCGGTGGTTTTGATTTTTTCTCACCATGTTTGCAAGAAGCGGTTTTAATGATGAAAGTATTGCCCAAAGAAGAATTTGTAAAATGGTTTGAATTATTTTTACCAGATTTTAGCAAAAATCCATCTAAATATTTACAAATTGCCATAGTTTCTGATAGATCTGATGGAAAATTAGCCCACCTAGACGGACTTAATTTTAGCCGTGCCTGGAATTTATACGAATTAGGAACCTATTTGGATAATTATAAAATGATAGATTTAGCCAATCAGCATTTTCATGCCAGCTACGACAAAATGGATAGCGGCGAATATGCCGGAGCCCATTGGTTAGCGTCATTTGCCACATATGCAATTCAGGCAGGTAAATAAATTGGTTGTTTGCTTTTAGCAGTTGGTTGTTAGCTTTTGGCTTATTGCATATTGCTTACTGCTTACAGCTTATTGCTTACAGCTTTGATACATTTTAAACAAACCAAAATCGAAGGGCGTCCAAAGACAGCTTTTTAAATCACTTTGTTTAAAGGCAGTATTTACCCATGTATTACAAGTTTTAAATAACGAGTAACTACCTTTTGCTTCGTAAAAATTGTCATTTGCTTCATATAAATGATGTTCTACCATTACTTTTTGATGATTTTCATCCAAATAAAAAGAATTATAAAGATAATGATGGAGCTTGGATAATTGACTTTTATCAATTTTTATGGCAGTCCAGTTTTTGTTAATATTTTGATAACGTGTAATATGTATCAAAGTCGGACTCTTTAAAAATAAAGCGATAAAAGCATTTTTAAAAGTTAAATCTGTCCAAGTTGGCGTGTTGAGGTAAAAATTTCTATCGCCCCAAGCAAAAGAAAAATATTGATCTGCTTCTTTAAATTTTAAGTCTTTTAAAAGATTAGGCGTTAACTGATTTTTGTGGAGAATAATTGATAAATGAACGCCATTGGTTTGTAAATAAATGGTTTCATTTTTAATAAATTGCTGATTTTTAAATTGATGCGGAATGTAAGTTAAGATTAAAGAAATGATTAAATACATAAAAGGAATGAGCAAAATCGCTAAAATTCCTTTTAAGATATATTTTAAGATTTTCATCTTTGATGTGTTTCGTTTAAAAAACTTACACTAAAGATAAGGCATATTTGCTAAAAAACAATGCTCATATTATTCAGTTAATGAAAACCAATTAACCAAATACTTAGAGTGTTGGTGACTGAGCGGCGGTGACTGAGCGGAGTCGAAGTCAGACGAAGTCAGCCGAAAATGTATTTACAGAACTTCCGAAACTCTTATTGTATTAGTCATTCCCATAGCTACATTTGGCATTGCTGTTAAACTAATAACAAAATCACCAGGCGCTACGTATTTTCGTTCTTTAAGAAACATGTTAATTTCATTAATAGTTTCATCAATTTCAAGCATTTTATCATTATAAAACGCTCTAACTCCCCAAAGTAAGCTCAATCTATTTACGATACGTTTATTTGAAGTAAAAACGATTATATCAGCATCGGGTCTCCATGCAGAAATTTGAAATGCGGTATATCCTGAATTAGTGAAAGAAGTAATCACTTTGGCATCTAAATCATTTGACATTAAAGCAGCTTGATGACAAATAGCTTTAGTGATAAATCGTTTAGTACGATTATATTGCAATTCCTGAGGAACTTTAATTATAGGTGCGTCTTCTACACTTTTGATAATATTAGACATTTGCTCAATAACCTTAATAGGATGTTCTCCTACTGAGGTTTCTCCCGATAACATTACGGCATCAGCGCCATCAATGATAGAATTTGCTACATCATTTACCTCCGCACGTGTTGGAACTTGATTAGTAATCATAGTCTCCATCATTTGAGTAGCAACAATAACTGGAATTCGAGCTTGTTTTGCTTTTAATACCAACATTTTTTGGATTAGCGGCACTTGTTCCATCGGAAGTTCTACGCCTAAATCACCTCTGGCAACCATTAAACCATCACATTTTTTAATGATATCGTCAATCTTGTTAATAGCTTCTGGTTTTTCAATTTTAGCAATAACTGGAATTTTAAAGGGAGAGTGTTCCGCAATTAAATCATGTAAATCTATTAAATCTTCTTTTGTTCTAACAAAAGATAAAGCTATCCAATCTACTTCTTGCCCAATAGCAAAAATAGCATCTTTTTTATCCTTTTCAGTAAGGGCAGGCAAAGACACGTTGGTGTTGGGTAAATTAACTCCTTTTTTAGAGCTTAACAATCCTCCAACTAAGACCTTGGTTTTAACCTCATCAACCTCATTAGAACTGATAACTTCAAATTTAAGTTTTCCGTCATCTACTAATATATGTTCACCTGCTTTAACATCTTTAGGAAATGCTTGGTATGTCATAAATGCTTTTTCATTATCTCCTACACACTCGTGAGTTGTAAAAGTAAACACATCATTTTCTTTTAAGAAAACATTCTCTTTCATAACTCCTACACGTAATTTTGGCCCTTGTAAATCAGCTAAAATAGCAGTTCTGTACCCATATTCTTCGTTGAGTTCTCTAATTTTTCTGATACGTCCTTTAGCTTCTTCATAATCTGCGTGTGAAAAATTGATACGAAAAACGTTTACTCCTTTTCTAATCATAGCCCTCATAATCTCCTTATCGTCACATGCTGGACCCAAGGTGGCTACAATTTTTGTTTTTTTGTTTATTGGCATAATTTAAAATATTAAAAAATCTTTAGATTTTAAGTCCTCTGGTTTTACTTCAAAAACAGCTTCAACTAAATGAATTGATTTTATTTTTTGGATAAAAGCTTGGTCTGATAAATTGATATCTCCACCAGTAATTTTGAGAAAGTAATCAAATGATTTGCGTTCAGGGATTAAATAATTAATAGATTCAAAGTTGAAATTTGTAGGTGTAAATAAATTTTCAACCTGATTGTTTGTTTTTGTTTGCGAGAATTTATTGGCTATTAAAAACCAATCGATATAATGATAAACATCTTCATAACTAAAAAGTGAAAAAGATTGTTGTTCATTGTTGATTTCAAATTCTAAATTTTTTTCAGCTCTTTTAAAACGAGTATCTAGCTGTTTATTTAAAAAATAGGCAAGCCGATAATCTTCTAAAGGGGTTTTAATTCCAATTAATGAAAAAGAAGTATCAGTAAAATCATTAAAATCTAATGAATAAGTTGGCATGCTATTTAACAAAAATTAGATTGCTAAATTAAGGATTGTTTATCAAATTTGATTCAAAAATTTGCGAAAACGATGTAGTTAAAAAAACTATTAATGTGTTTCTATTTTATCTTGGAGTGCAAAAAAAGCTCTTTTAGAAGCCATTTCTTCGGCTTTCTTTTTAGAGGTTCCTCTTCCTTTTGATATTTGTTTAGCATCTATAAGCAGTTTAACGCTAAATTGTTTAATCTTATCATTTCCAGTATCTTCGTAGATGTCTAAATAAAACTCTTTTTTTTGTTTCTGACACCATTCTATCATCAAACTTTTATAGCTAGAAACTTTTCCTTCTAGTTTTGGGATATCAACATAAGGAATAATTACAATATTGTGGATAAATTTATCTAAACAATCATAACCTCTATCTAAAAAGATGGCGCCTAAAAGGGATTCAAAAATATTTCCATGGATATTATCGCCAAATTTTTGAACAGAAACATGACTTTTCACGAATCTAATCAGGTTTAAATCCATTCCCAATTCATTAAGGTGATGCCTGCTTACAATTTTAGAGCGCATTTGAGTTAAATAACCCTCATTTGCAGTTGGTACTTTTTTAAATAAATAGGAAGCAATAACGGCATTGAGCATAGCATCGCCTAAAAATTCTAGTCGCTCGTAATTTAACGGGTTTCCAGAAATATCGAACTCTTTTATAGAGCTGTGAATGAATGCTTTTTTATAATAAAATAGATTTTTTGGTTTATAACCCAATATCTTTTTTAATTCTGTTTCCAGAATTTTATCAGAAGTGGTTTGAGATTTAATAAATTTCCGAATGATATTCATTCTGTAAATAGATTTAAGAATCTATTTTTTTAAATAATAAACAAGCATTATGACCTCCAAAACCAAAGGTATTACTCATGGCAACATTAACATCGCGTTTTTGTGCTTTGTTAAAGGTGAAATTTAATTTTGGGTCTATATTTTCATCAGGAGTTGTAAAATTGATGGTTGGTGGTACTATTCCGTATTTAATAGCAAGAATGGAAGCAATCGCTTCAACAGCACCAGCAGCTCCTAAAAGATGCCCCGTCATTGATTTGGTAGAATTGATATTGATATTATACGCATGTTCTCCAAATACATCTAAAATTGCTTTAGATTCTGCAACATCACCAAGCGGAGTAGAAGTTCCGTGCATATTAATAGCATCTACATCAGATGGTAAAATGCGCGCATCTCTTAAACAATTTTTCATCACATTTTTAGCGCCTAATCCTTCGGGATGTGGAGCAGTAATGTGATAAGCATCAGCAGATAATCCGCCACCAATAACCTCAGCGTAAATTGTAGCGCCACGTTTTATGGCATGATCGTAATCTTCTAAAATTAAAGCGCCGGCTCCTTCTCCCATCACAAATCCATCTCTGTTTTTATCAAATGGTCTGGATGCAGTTTTTGGGTCATCATTTCTGGTAGAAAGCGCGTGCAAAGCATTAAAACCGCCCATTCCGGCTTGTGTAATTGCGGCTTCTGAACCACCGGTAACAATTACATCTGCATAACCTAAACGAATATAATTTAAAGCATCAATAATTGCGTTTGATGATGAAGCGCAAGCAGAAACGGTGGTGAAATTTAATCCTCTAAAACCATATTTGATTGAAATATAACCTGGAGCAATATCTGCTATCAGTTTAGGGATAAAGAAAGGATTGAAACGAGGAATGAAACCGCCTTTAACATAATCTATCATTTCATTTTGAAATGTTTCGATACCGCCAATTCCGGCACCCCAAATTACCCCAACTCGGTCTTTATCGAGGGTTTCAATATTTAGTTTTGAATCTATAATTGCTTCATCTGCAACCACCATGGCGTATTGCGTAAAACGATCCATTTTGCGCGCTTCTTTTCGATCTATAAAGTTTTCAACATTAAAGTTTTTAACTTCACAACCAAAGTTGGTTTTAAACTTTGACGTATCAAAATAAGTAATTGGAGCGGCTCCACTAACGCCGTTAGTTAGCCCACTCCAATATTCTGATACAGTATTTCCTATAGGAGTTAGTGCTCCAAGTCCGGTTACAACAACTCGTTTTAACTCCATAAGTAAATTACTTTTTCGCGTCTTCTATATAACTAATTGCTTGACCAACAGTGCCGATATTCTCAGCTTGATCATCTGGAATTTGAATGTCAAATTCTTTTTCGAATTCCATAATCAACTCAACTGTGTCAAGTGAGTCTGCTCCTAAATCATTAGTGAAGCTTGCTTCTAATGTAACTTCATTTTCGTCAACGCCTAATTTATCAACGATAATGGCTTTTACTCTTGATGCAATGTCTGACATAATTTTCTAATTTATTGTTGTTAATACTTTGCAAAAGTAAAAAACTTATTTCATTTCACTACGCTCAATTTAAAAAAAGTATTTCAATAACTTGTGAAAAATTGATTTTAATATAAGAAAAGTTTTAAAACACTATTTCAACCCAGTGTAATTTAGTTTCTTTGCAAAGATTGTAAAGAATTATCAATTGATGAGAATTGCCATTTTTGCTTCTGGTTCTGGTACTAATGCCGAAAATTTGATGCGCTATTTTAGTGATTCAATACACATTAAAGTTGTTTTAGTGTTGACTAACAATCCGCAGGCAAAAGTGTTGGAGCGTGCTAAAAAATTTAATATTTCTTGTAAAGTTTTTAATCGATTTGATTTAACAACAAACGAAGATTTTCTTCAAAATTTAATCAATGAAGTTGATTTTATCATTTTAGCCGGGTTTTTATGGTTGATTCCCAATCGGATTATTGAAAAATTCCCTCAAAAAATTATCAACATTCATCCTGCTTTATTGCCAAAATATGGCGGAAAAGGTATGTTTGGAATGAAAGTTCATCAAGCAATTAAAGACAATCATGAAAAAGAAACAGGCATCACCATTCATTTTGTAAATGAAAAATACGATGAGGGCGCTATTATTTTTCAGCAATCAATTCTGGTTGATACAAGTGATACCGCAGAAATAATTGCCAAAAAGGTGCATCAATTAGAATATGAATACTATCCAAAAGTGGTTGAATCTCTTATTTTGAAAAATGAGTAATAAGGTACATATTTATACAGATGGTGCTTGCAGCGGAAATCCTGGGCCTGGCGGATATGGAATCGTGATGGAATGGATTGGCAAACCCTACAAAAAAGAATTTGCAGAAGGTTATAGATTAACAACCAATAACCGAATGGAATTGCTAGCAGTTATTGTTGCTTTAGAGCAATTAAAAACCACCGATTTAGAAATAACCGTTTTTTCTGATTCTAAATATGTGGTAGAAGCTGTTGAAAAAAAATGGGTTTTTGGCTGGGAAAAGAAAGGATTTAAAGATAAAAAAAATCCAGATTTATGGAAACGATTTTTAGTGGTTTATCGTAAACATACTGTAAAATTTCAATGGATTAAAGGACATAACAATCATGTACAAAATGAACGCTGCGATTTTTTAGCAGTTCAAGCATCACAAAAAGAAAAGTTGAAGATTGATACTGAATTCGAACGGAAACCCGAAGATTTATTTCAATAAAAAAAATACGCTAAATAGTTTTAAAGCACTAATCTTAAAGTTAACTAAGCATCAATCGTGCTTTTTTGAGTGCTTCCACCAACAAATCAATTTCTTGTTTGGTGTTGTAAAAAGCAAAAGAAGCTCTAATTGTTCCGGGAATTTTGTAAAAATCCATAATAGGTTGGGTGCAATGATGCCCGGTTCTTACGGCAATTCCTAATTTATCAATAATAGTTCCAATATCATACGGGTGAATATTGCCGATGTTAAATGAAATGACACTGGTTTTATGTTGTGCTGTACCGTAAAATTTTATGCCTTCAATTTGCGCAAGTTTTTCATTTGCATAAAGCAATAATGCATGCTCATAAGCGGCAATATTTTCTAAACCAACAGTGTTTAAATAATCAATGGCGGCTCCGAAAGCAATTCCATCAGCAATATTTGGTGTGCCAGCTTCAAATTTGTGTGGTAAATCTGCATAAGTTGTTTTTTCAAAAGTAACAGTTGCAATCATTTCTCCACCTCCTTGATAAGGGGGTAATTTTTCTAACCAAGCCGTTTTTCCGTATAAAAAACCAACGCCAGTAGGGCCATACATTTTATGTGCAGATGAACAATAAAAATCACAATTTAATTGCTGAACATCAATTTTTAAATGAGATGTTGCCTGCGCGCCATCAATTAAAACAGCTGCCCCAACTGCATGCGCTTTTTCAATAATTGTAGCAATCGGATTAATAGTTCCCAATGAATTGGAAATATGATTTACCGCCACCACTTTTGTTTTATCTGATAATAATTTTTCAAAAGCATCCATTAAAAGTTCTCCTTTTTCGTTGATGGGAATCACTTTTAAAACCGCGCCCGATTTTTCACAAGCCATTTGCCAAGGCACAATATTAGAATGATGTTCTAAATAGGAAATGATAATTTCATCGTCTTTTTTCAACAATTGAGAAAATCCGGCGGCTACTAAATTGATGCTTTCGGTTGTTCCGCGCGTAAAAATAACTTCGTGCGAATGTTTTGCATTGATAAAATGCTGAATTTTCTGACGCGATAATTCATAAGCATCCGTTGCTTTTTGGCTCAGTGTGTGAACGCCACGATGGATATTTGAATTGATGGTATGATAATATTCGGCAATGGCATCAATCACAATTGTTGGTTTTTGACTGGTAGCGGCATTGTCGAAATAAACCAATGGTTTTCCGTTTATATTTTGATGAAGAATAGGGAAATCTTCGCGAATTTTATGAATATCTATCATTTTCTTTTTTAGAATGATTCTAAATACAAAACTACAAAATACTTCTCTTTTAGAAGCATTAATTAATTGGTTTTTCTATAACTAACAACTGCTAAAACATTCATTATAACGGCGTAAATTGCGGTTTTTATCAGTTGAGGTAAAATATCGGTAAAACCGGCGCCTTTGAGCATCACCATCCGCATAACTTGTACAAAATATTTAATCGGATTAAAATCGGTAATCAATTGTGCCCATGGCGGCATACTTTCTATGGGCGTAAAAAGTCCGCTCATCAAAATAAATATCACCATAAAAAACCAGGCAATAAACATGGCTTGTTGTTGGGTGTCGGTAAAATTGGAAATGAACAATCCCATCCCTAAAATTACTAAAATGTATATGGAAGTGTAGCCATAAAGCAAGCCAAGATTTCCTAACATCGGTACGTTAAATAGTACTTTTGCAATGATGAGTCCGATGGTTAATAAACCAATTCCGATAATCCAAAAAGGTAATAATTTACCAATGATAAATTGATGTTTTTTGATGGGTGTTACATTGATTTGCTCCAATGTCCCGATTTCTTTTTCGCGCACAATGTTCATTCCTGATAAAAATAACGTAATCATAGTTACCAATAAAACCAAGATTCCAGGCACCATATAGGTTTTATAATTAAGCGTTTCATTGTACCAAAAAGACGGAATACTGGTAATATTGATGGGGACATTTTTTAAATCATCGGCTTGTAATAATTCGGTTTGAAGATTTTTATTAAATTTTTGTATAATTTGATTGATATATACGTTTTTAACTCCGGCTGCAGCGCCATCAATGGCATTAATGGTTACCGATAAATTTGTTTGCTTTTCTTTGAACAGATTTCGTTCAAAATGATTCGGAATTTGTAAGATTACATCAACTTCACCATTTAAAAAGCTGGCACTTGCTTCTTTTTGGGATTGAAATTCACGAACGATATCAAAATAGGAAGATGCCTGAAATTTTTCTATTAGAGTTCTTGATGAGCTTGTTTTATCATCATCAATATAAGAAAATTTAATGTTTTTAACTTCAAAAGTAGCGGCATTAGAAAGGATAATCAGCTGCATAATGGGCAAAATAAAAATAATAGGAAGCATTCCTTTATTTCTAAAAATTTGTTTGAATTCTTTTTGAATGATGTATCCGATGGTTTTCATCCTTTTTTAAATGTTAAAATGTTTAAAGTTTAAAGTTCTACTGAAAACTGCTTACTGAACTTTTTAGCTTTTCGCTATTTCCTAATGGCTATTGACTTAGAAATTATCAATTTTTAATTGTTAATTATAAATTGTATTATTCCAATCTGATTTTATATTTTTTCACGCTCAATGCAATGTTAAATGCAGTCATAGTCATTAAAATCAAGATTTCTTTCCAGATAAAAGCAAGTCCAACGCCTTTAAGCATAATTCCTTTGATGATGATGATGAACCATTTTGCCGGAATAATATTGCTTAAAATTTGTAAGGGCAACGGCATACTTGTAACCGGAAAAATAAATCCAGATAGGATAATGGTTGGCAACATCAAACCAGCCAAAGAAATCATCATAGCGGTTTGCTGCGTTGCTGATATGGTTGAAATTAAAATTCCTAAAGACAAAGAAGTAATAATAAATAAAATACTTACTAAAGCTAATAACAATAAACTTCCCTGAATAGGCATTTGAAACACAAAAATACTGAGTAAAACAATGATTATGGCATTGATAATGGACAAGAAAATATAAGGAAATACTTTGCCAATTATTACTTGATAAGGTTTTAGCGGTGAAACCAACAGCACTTCCATGGTGCCTAATTCTTTTTCACGGGTGATGGAAATGGAAGTCATCATGGCAGAAACGAGCATCAAAATAATGCTCATCACTCCCGGAACAAACATAAAAACACTTTTTAATTCCGGATTAAAAACCATTCTTGTTTCCGGAATAATTTGGTAGGGAACTTGGTTGTTTTTATTGATTTCTTGCTGATAATTTTGTACAATTGAAGTAATATAATTGCTGATACTGTTAGCGGTATTGGGTTCTGTAGCATCGGTAATAATTTGAATACGCGCATTTTTTTCTTTGGTCAGATTTTTAGTGAAATCTTTTTCAATAATCAATACCGCTTTTACGGTTCCTTTTTTAAAAACAGCTTCTATAGATTTTTCATGATCAATATATTGTGTGACTTTAAAATATTTTGATGCCTCTATTTTATGGATGATTTCTTGTGATGTTGCATCTTGAGCATGGTCTAAAATAGCCAACTCAACATTTTGTATTTCGTTGGTAATGGCAAATCCGAACAGCATTATTTGGGCAATAGGCATACCGAAAAGAATGAATAAAGAGCGTTTATCTCTAAAGATATGGTAAAATTCTTTGGTAATAAATCCTATAAATCGTTTCATAAGTCCCTTTAACTCCCCCAAAAGAGGATGATTTTGTTTGTAATCTTAAATATTTTTTTCTTCACGTATCAATAATCCATCACATCGAATGCTGTATCAAAATTCATTATCAATTATCAATTGTTTTATCCTCTCGCTAATTTTAAAAAAACGTCGTTCATAGTAGCCACTTTAAACAGTTCCTTTAGTTTTTTCGGGGTATCCAGAGCTTCAATTCTGCCTTCGACCATAATGGAAACACGATCGCAATATTCGGCTTCATCCATATAATGTGTGGTCACAAAAATGGTGGTTCCGTTGTTAGCGGTTTCATAAATCATTTCCCAAAATTGACGTCGGGTAATCGGGTCAACGCCTCCAGTTGGTTCATCTAAAAAAACTATTTTTGGTTGATGTAATAAGCTAACAGAAAAGGCAATTTTCTGTTTCCATCCCAAAGGCAAAGAGCCCACTAATTCTTTTTCTACCGAGTGTAATTTCAACTCGTCAATTAGTTTATTTGTTTTTTCTTTGATTTCTATACGCGATAATCCATAAATACCACCAAAAAAAGTGATATTTTCTTTCACGGTTAAATCATCATATAAAGCAAATTTCTGACTCATATAGCCGATATTTTTTTTGATGTTTTCTGTTTGCGAAAACACATCAAAACCCGCAACTTCGGCTTTTCCGGAAGTGGGTTTTAAAATACCGATTAACATTTTCATGGCTGTTGTTTTTCCTGCGCCATTGGCACCCAGAAATCCAAAAATCTCTCCTTTTTTCACCTCAAAAGAAATGGAATCTACGGCTGTAAAATCGCCAAATTTTTTGGTGAGATTTTGAACTTGTATGATGTTTTGTAAGTTCATTTTTGTTGGGCTAATTCCATAAAAGTATCTTCAATTGTTGGTTCAATGGGCTGAATTGTAATCGATTTTAATCCTTTATCCATCAAAAATTGATGTAATTCATCAATTAAAAAATCATTTCTTTGATCGGTATAATGCACAAATTCACCAAAAGGATACACGCTGTAACTATGTTTGTACGCTTTTAAATGTATAATTAGTTGATAAGTATTATCAGCACTGATAGCGAATATATTTTTTGGATAGTGTTTAATAATTGCTTGTGGCGTATCAATTTCTAAAATTTTACCTTGCTGAATTAACGCAATCCGATCACACAAAGCGGCTTCATCCATATAAGG
>CAMTWE010000027.1:0-7266 GCA_947085395.1 uncultured Bacteroidota bacterium
CGCCCATTATTATTGATGATGATGGAATTCCGAAAAGATTGATGGGCGAACAAACCATCAATTCAATTGCCATTGATGGCGCCGATAATAAATGGATTGGTACCGAAAATGGCGGAGCGGTACAAACCAATCCGAGTGGCAAAAAAACACTCCAATTATTTAACAAAGACAATTCTGCTTTGCCGTCTAATAAAATCTTCAAAATAAAAGTTGATAAAACTAACGGCAAGGTTTATTTTGCCACCGACAAAGGAATTGTAGCTTTTAAAAGCGGGGTAGTTCCTTTTGGCGATTCGCTGACAGAAGTATATGCGTATCCAAATCCGGTATTGAAACAACATGAATTTGTTACGATAGACGGTAGAAACGGAACACATATTCCTAAAGGAACCAATGTAAAAATTGTGGATGCCGCCGGAAATTTGGTATACGAAACCAATGTGGTGGAAGGGCAAGAATTACAAGGCGGAAAAGTTGTGTGGAATAAAACCAATTTAAACGGTAAAAAAGTAGCTTCTGGTATTTATGTTGTCTTACTTTACAATGAAGATACCACAGAATCCTCATCCGTTAAAATAGCCATCATCAATTAAATGATAGTATCTACCAAAGCCGTTGTAATCCATACGATAAAGTATAGCGATACCAGTTTAATTGTAAAACTTTACACCCAAACCGATGGGATTAAATCCTATTTAATAAAAGGCGCTTTTAGCCCTAAAAGCAAAATGAAAGTGGCTTATTTTCAGCCATTAACATTGTTAGATATTGAGGCGAGTCACAACAATAAAGGAATGTTGAATTCTTTAAAAGAAGTAAGGGTTTATTACCACTATTTAACCATACAAAGCAATATTGTTAAGCAAACAATTTTGATGTTTTTAGCAGAAATTTTGAATGCTGCACTTGCAGAAGAAGGAAATCACGAATCTTTGTTTGATTATCTTAATGCCACTTTAATTTGGTTAGATACCCATAATAAAACCTCCAATTTCCATTTATTATTTTTGTTAAATCTGACAAAATATTTAGGATTTTACCCAGAAACAACCTTAAATGAAGCGCCATTTTTTGATTTATCCGAAGGAAAATTTTCCAATCAAATAACATTGGGCGAAGTATTAAATAAAGAGGATTTAGCACTCTTTAAAAGTTTATTAGGCACAAATTTTGATAGCATTGAACAGTTGAAATTGAATAACCAAAAAAGAAATCAGTTGTTATCAATTTTGATTCAATATTACGAATTACACATTAGCGGATTTAAAAAACCAAAATCGATTCCCATTTTAAAATCAATTTTTGAATAATATTATGAAACAACTCTTACTTTTATTCTTGTTAATTTTCAATCTAAAAAGTATTTCACAAACCGTTAAAGTGGTAGATTATGAATCGGGAAATCCGATAGAAAATGTGGTAATTTACAATGAAAAGAAAACGATCATCAACCATACCAATAAAGAAGGAAAAGCATCGCTTGCAGAATATCAAGGAACCGATATTTTATCTTTTAATCACCTTGGATATGTAGAAATGGAGGTTCTTAAAAAGGATTTACAATCAATCAATTATATCGTAAAACTGTATAAAAAATCATTGCAATTAGAAGAGGTAATTTTATCGGTTTCGCGCAGTGCAGAAAAGAAAATTAGAATTGCCGAGCAAGTTTCGGTGGTAACTGCTGCTGAAATTAATCAATTATCACCCCAAACTAGCGCAGATTTGTTAGCCGTAATTCCCGGAATTCGCGTTCAAAAAACGCAATTGGGAGGCGGAAGTCCCGTTATTAGAGGCATGGAAGCCAACCGCGTTTTATTAGTTGTTGATGGCGTTAGAATGAACAATGCAATTTATAGAACCGGCCATCTTCAAAACTCCATCACCGTTTCTCCAACTGTTTTAGAAAGAACCGAAATTATTTACGGACCTTCATCGGTTATTTACGGATCCGATGCTTTGGGTGGTGTTATCAACTATTTTACCAAAACGCCTGAAATAAATAAAGATAAAATAATTAATGCTACTTTTTTATCGCGCTACAGTTCTGCCAATGAAGAAAAAACAAATCATTTAGATTTAGAACTAAGTTTTAACAAATGGGCTTCTTTTACCGCTTTTTCGTATGCTGATTTTGGCGATTTAAAAATGGGTAAAAAAAGAAATCACGACTTTGAAAATTGGGGAAAAGTGTTCCAATATTCTAACAATACCAATACCTTTTACAATTCGCTTGGGGTGATAAATCCCAATCCAAATTTGCAAAAAAATACGGGTTACCAACAAATAGATTTGCTTCAAAAATTTTATATTCCGCTTGATAAAAAGTCGGATATCACTTTTAACATCCAATATTCTACTTCAACTGATATTCCTAATTTTGATAATTTAGCCGAAGTTGCCAGTGGAAAACTTCGATTTGCAGAGGCGTATTATGGACCTCAAAATAGGTTTTTAGCAGCTGCTAATTTGCAATTAAATCCAGGTTATAATTGGCTAGAAAAAGGAAGTTTGATTTTTGCATATCAACAAATAGAAGAATCGCGTATTGAACGAAGATTGAATAGTTTAAACCGATTTTATCGCTATGAAAATGTGGATGTTTACAGTTTAAACGGTGATTTTTCGGTGCAATTAAGCAACTCCAATAACAGAAATCTTTCTTACGGATTTGAACTCACCCACAACGAAGTTGCTTCTAACGCATTTGGTAAGAAAATTGCAGTTTCTGGCAATGTTATCACCGGATTTGCCAATAATTTTACCATCCAATCTAGATATCCAGACGGCGGAAGCAATTATTCAAGTGCCGCTTTATACACCAATTATCGGCAAGATTTAAACAATAAATCAACCTTAAATACCGGAATTCGCTATACAGCCACTTTTTTAAAAGCACTTTGGGTTGACAATACATTTATCACCTTGCCAGATATGGATATTTATACCGATAATAACGCCCTTACTGCAACCATCGGCTATATTTACAAACCATCGGTTAAATGGCAAATTAATACGCTTATCTCCTCCGGATTTCGATCACCAAATATTGATGATATTGGTAAAATACGATTTAAAAGCGGACAAGTTACCGTTCCTAATATTTACTTAAAACCAGAATATGCGTATAATGCCGAGGTTGGAATACTTCGATATTTGAATGATAAGCAATTTCAAATCGGATTTAACACCTATTACACCTTGCTTCACAATTACATTGCGCGCGGTGCTTTTGAAATGAATGGTCAAAATACACTGGTTTATGACGGAGTTACGGCAGTTACCCAAGCCAATATCAATTTTAAAAACGCCTATATTACAGGCGGAACAGTTAGTTTTTCTGGTAAAATTATAGAGAACATTAAAACAAAAGGTTCTTTAACTTATACCAAAGGAAAAAGTTATGATAAAAAATTACCCTTATCTTCCATTCCTCCTATTTTTGGGGATGTTGAGTTCAATTATACGCTTCAAAAATTTCAAACTGGCTTAATTTACCGATTTAATACCGCTAAAAAATTAGCAGATTACAACCTAGAAGAAGGTATCGATAATATTGAACAAACACCCCTAGTAGTTGCAATAGGAAATTATTATGGAACACCAAAATGGAGCACTTTAAATTTTAATACCCATTATGTGTTTTCTGATAAGCTTTCGGTTTCATTTAAAATTGATAATATTTTTGACATTCATTACAGAGAATTTGCTTCCTCTATAAGCGCTCCGGGCAGAAATTACATCATGAGCATGATACTTAAAATTTAAAAAAATAGAGAATTTACGGCTCACATAAAAAAGTTGGGGAGAAGTTATAGATTTGTAAAAAAAAGTAAATGGATTTTTCAATTGATGAAGTTGAAAATATCAATACCCAACAAGCCATTTATATTTTTGATCATGAAACCCAAAAGTATCATAATCTCAAAAATCAAGCATTTGAAATTACACTAACCAGTGGTGTTTATGGCAACCGTTTTTCTCTGCGATTTAGTACAAAACAATCGACCAAGGAATTCACAAATAACAAAGATGATGTTCGGATTTTCTACTCACAAACAACTGGTATTTTAAATATTAGCAGCCCTCAAAATGTTAAATCGGTGGCACTTTACAATATACTCGGACAAATGGTGGATCACTGGGAAGTTGCAAATCAATCAAAACAAACCATCGAACTGATACCTAAAAATTTAAAAACTGGCGTTTATTTGGTGAAAATTAAGACAGACATTGCAGAAAAAACTCAAAAAATTAGGGTTGAATAAGAACGAGCTTGACAGTAAGCAGTCACAGTTTGCAGTTTGCATTTTTCGGCATGAAGTGGTAGTTAACTTCAAATAGAAGTCTCTTTAATTATACTGAAAACTGCGACTAAAAACTGCAAACTCCCTTTTGGCTTTTGGCGACCTTCGACAAGCTCAGGTTTACACGTTTAATAGTTCTACTAAAAACTGTCTACTGCCAACTGAAGGACTTTATTCAAACAATGCTTTTAACTCTGTTGCATCTGCAGCTTTCATTTTGCCAGAGAGTACTAAACTGAGTTGTTTTCTTCTAAGTGCGCTGTTAAAACGCTGTTTTTCGAGTGCTGTTTCTGGAGTAATTTCAGGAACTCGGGTTGGTTTTCCGTTAACATCCACCGCTACAAAAGTATAAATACCTTCAATGGCTTTAATCCGTTCGTTGGTTTTACAATCTTCTACCCAAACATCTGCCATAATTTCCATGGATGATGAAAAGGCACGGGAAACTTTAGCTTCAATAGTATAAACACTTCCCACCTTAATTGCTTTGTTAAAAGCAACATGATTTACAGAGGCGGTAACCACAATTTCATTGCAATGTCTGCGAGCAGCAATACTCGATGCGCGATCCATACGCGCTAAAATATCGCCCCCAAAAAGATTGTTTAACGGATTGGTTTCGCCCGGTAAAACGATATCTGTTAAAATAGTCAAAGATTCGTGTGGAGTTTTGGCAGTCATCTGTTCAGAATTTTTTACAAGAAATTTTGGATTAAAAACGATTTTCGATAATGCTCGCCAAAAGCGAAACACCCGAACTAGCGTTTTTTAATAATTTACATCAAAAATAATTTAATTTTTGGTTACTAAAACCCAAGCATCTTCATCAACTTTATTTAGAATCTGAGTCAGTGCTTTTCTAGCTTCTTCCATCGATGAAAAACTTTCAAACGCAACTTGTGTTAAATTCCACTTATTAGTGTTAATGATGTGCGCATCATACCCCATTTGTTTTAACTCACTCACTTTTCTTGCTGCATTTTCAATATTTCTAAAAGCCCCAGCAATGACATGAAAATTTTTTGCCGATGTTTCTATATTTAAAGTGATGGTAGGAAGCGGATTGCTAATTACAAAAGTTGCCTCTTGTATGTTTTGAACAGTTTTTTGCTGATTTTCTTGCGTTGCAACAATAAATTCATCTTGTAATTTTTGCTGATAATAGTTGTTGCCCAATCCAAATAAAGTAACCGCAATGGCTGCCATCGCTGCATATTTTGTAATAATAGGCAAAGTTCTCAGAATCGGATGTTGTTTTTTTGGAAGTTGAATTACAATTTGCTCAGGTGTTGAAATAGCTGCTAAAGATGGCGTAATTTCTGCTTCTTTTTTAGCCACTGCCATCGGTATTGTAAATTCTTTTTTCAGAATTACTTTAGCAACTTCTCTTTCAATTGATTCAGATACTATTGTTGATAAACCAAAAGATGCGGTGAGGTAATTTTCAGCAATATTGGGTTCAAACTGCAACTTTCCAGCTACATTAAGTTGAATTGTGCCAATTTTAGATAAAAATAAATTGCCTTTTGCTAATTTATCATTCCAAATTAAGACAGTTTCTTTTAACCAAGCAGTAGCTTCATCAAATGAAATTTGTTCTACCGAAGCAATATAATTAACCAACAAACCGTCGTTGTTTTTTAAATAAGCATTAAAAGCTAATTTTTTGTAGGGTGGAAAAAAATGATGATTGGTATAATTAATTCTAGAACCGTATTCAGAAGTTATAAATCCGCCAAAATCTGGTACAATAACACATTCGTATCGGTAAAGTAAGTCGCTTATGTAGTTTTCAAGTTTCATAATTACAAATATAACAATCCTTTTACATAAAAAAAGCCCTAAATTGAAATAAAAATTTAGAATCTTTTGTATATTGATAACCAAATTATTGTTGATGAAAAAAGAAGAATTACTGTATGTTTTAGCCCTACAAAAAACCAAAGGTATAGGCGATATTATTGCCAAAAAACTGATTACAACCCTCGGAAGTGCCTCGGCAGTTTACCGAGAAAAATCTCAAAATATTAGAAAATTAAATGGGATTGGCACTGTTACCTTGGCTAATTTAAAAGATAAAACACCCTTAAAACAAGCCGAAAAGGAAGTAGAATTTATCATCAAACATAACATTAAAACACTTTATTTTTTAAATGATGATTATCCATTTCGGTTAAAACATTGTATTGATGGGCCTATTTTGATGTTTCAAAAAGGAGAAACATCTTTTGATAATCGGAAAATTATCAGCATTGTAGGAACTAGAAACATGACTTCATACGGCCGTGATTGTTGCGAACAAATTTTAGCCGATTTAAAAAGCTACAATCCTATTATTGTAAGCGGATTTGCCTATGGTGTTGATATTTGCGCGCATCGCTTGGCCATTAAAAATGGCTTAGAAACCGTTGCCGTTTTAGCACAAGGATTTGCAAGTTTATATCCCAAAGCGCATCAAAAATATGAAAAAGAATTGTTAGAAAATGGTAGTTTTATAACTGAGTTTTGGTATCATGAAGAACCGCTTAGAGAACATTTTTTACAAAGAAATCGCATTATAGCAGGCGTATCAGAAGCTACCATTGTTATAGAATCTGCCGAAAAAGGGGGCTCATTGGTAACCGCAGATATTGCCAATTCTTATAACAAGGATGTTTTTGCAGTGCCCGGAAGAACATCCGATAAATATAGTAAAGGTTGTAATCAGCTCATCAAACAAAATAAAGCCATCATTTTAAACGCAACATCCGATTTAATTGCGGAACTAAATTGGGAGCAAAAATCCATCGAAAAACAAGTTATACAAGCGCAATTATTTTTAGAGCTTTCAGAAACTGAACAATTAATTACTTCTTTTTTACAAGCAAACGGTAAACAACAACTCGATTTAATATCCTTAAAAAATAAATTAACGATACAACAAACCGCTGCAATTTTGTTTAATTTAGAAATGAAAGGA
>CAMTWE010000028.1:0-7952 GCA_947085395.1 uncultured Bacteroidota bacterium
AAGCTTTTTGGCAATTTTTTTAATTGAGATTAACTCTTTGCTTTGAGCAATTTCAATATCTGATAAATATTTCATGTTAACTATTTTAGGGCACAAATATACAAATTTGAATATTATTGATTTGTACACAAAATAACCAATTGATATTTTTACCAATATAATGGTATAATTTATCTAAAAGTATTGGCTTTTAGTAATTGAAATTATATATTTGCACGTTCATTAAAAAATTAAGATTCAAAATTTTATCATAATGCAAAATAAAGGACTAATCAAAGCTTTTGCTTTTCTTTTCGGAATTGTAAGTTTGTATCAATTATCATTTACCTGGTTTACTTCAACCGTAGAAGAAAATGCCAAAGTGTATGCGCAAACTCATGTAAAAACTGGCGATGTACGAGAGAAAGCAATTTTAGAAAAAAATTATTTAGATTCAGTTGCAACTTTACCTTTAATCAATTTAGGGTTTGCACAATTTAGTTATGATGATATCAAAGACAAAGAAATTAATTTAGGATTAGACCTTAAAGGAGGTATTAATGCTATATTACAAGTTTCTGTTAAAGATATTCTCATAGGATTGTCTAACAATTCTAAAAATCCGGTATTTAACAAAGCACTAGTTGCGGCGGCTGAAGCTCAAAAAAAGAGCGATGAAACCTACCTAAACTTATTTTTTCAAGAATTTGAAAAATTGAGTAATGGAACCGTTAAATTAAGCGATCCAAGTATTTTTGGAAACAAATCACTTCGCGATAAAATTAACTTCAAATTAACTGATAAAGAAGTTTATCCTATTATCGAAGCTGAAGTAGCTGGCTCAATTAGTACTGCTTTTGAGGTTTTAAGAAGTCGTATTGATAAATTTGGAGTTACCCAACCAAACATCCAAAGAATTGGAAATTCTGGTCGTATTTTAATTGAATTACCAGGTGCTAAAGATATTGAACGTGTAAAAAAACTTTTACAAAGTACTGCTGAATTGCAATTTTGGGAAGTTTACAGCAATCAAGAAACTGCTAATTTTTTAGTTCAAGCAGATCAACTTTTAACAGAAATGTTAAAAAATGAAACGGTAGCAGTTGCTAAAGACATCACTAAAAAATCTGAAATAGATGCATTATTAGGAACTGTAAAAGATTCTGTTGCTAAAGCGCCAACAACCAATAAGTTGTTCACTATTTTATATCCTAATATTCCACAAGATGCCAATCAAGTTAGCTCTTTAGTAGCAACTTCTTCTACAAAAGATACGGCTACTGTAAATAAATATCTTTCTATGCCTGAAGTAAGAGCATTACTTCCAGAAGAAATGAGATATGCCAAATTTTTATGGGATGCAAAAGTGCAAAAAGGAACAGATGTTGTATCCTTATATGCTATCAAAGGAAATCGTGAAAATGCAGCACCCTTAGAAGGTGATGTTATTGAAGATGCTTCACAACAATTTGACCAATTAGGTGTAAGCCCAGAAGTGAGTATGACCATGAACAGTCGTGGTACTAAAATTTGGGGGAAAATGACCACCGATAATGTTGGCAAATTTGTAGCTGTAGTTTTAGACAACCAAGTATATACAGCTCCAAGAGTTAATGATGCCATTACTACAGGAAGAACATCCATCTCTGGAAATTTCACTGTGGTTGAAGCGCAAGATTTAGCAAACGTTCTTAAAGCAGGTAAATTACCAGCTGCAGCTCATATAATTCAATCTGAAATTGTAGGGCCGTCATTAGGGCAAGAATCAATTGATAGTGGATTAAGTTCCTTCTTTATTGCATTTTTGATGGTTTTAGCTTGGATGATTTTCTATTATGGTAAAGCAGGTTGGTATGCAGATATTGCATTATCTGTTAACATACTATTTATCATGGGAATTTTAACTTCTTTTGGAGTGGTTTTAACCTTACCTGGTATTGCCGGTATTGTACTAACCCTCGGTATGGCGGTTGATGCAAACGTAATTATTTTTGAACGAATTAAAGAAGAGAAAATTAAAGGAAAAGGACCTATTGAAGCAGTTAGAGATGGTTTCAACAATGCACTATCTTCTATTATTGATGGAAATGTTACCACATTATTAACCGGAATTATTTTGTATATATTCGGAACAGGCCCTGTTAAAGGATTTGCTTACACCTTAATAATTGGTATTTTAACTTCTTTATTTACTGCTATTTTTATCACTAGAATGTTGATGGACTCATATGCAGCTAAAGGAAAATCATTAAAATTTACCACTAAAATAACCAAAAAGTGGTTTAATAATATTCATTTTGAATTTACCAAAAACAGAAAATACGCCTATATGTTATCAACAACTATAATTGTTGCTGGTTTATTTTCATTGTTTACAAATGGACTAAATTATGGAGTAGATTTTGTGGGCGGAAGATCTTATACTGTTCGATTTGAAAATACAGTAAAACCATCAGAAGTAGCTAATTTATTGAAAGATGAATTTAAAAGTGCTCCAGAGGTTAAGACGTATGGAGATGCCAATCAGTTAAAAATTACCACCAAATACAAGATTGAAGAAGAAGCAAGTCATATTGATGATGAAGTAATTCAATTACTTTATACGGGGCTAAAGCCAATGTTGCCGAAAGATTTTAGTTTAGACCAGTTTAAAGGTGGTTATGAGGGTCAAACCATTGGAGTGATGAACGCTATCAAAGTTGAACCAACCATAGCTTCTGATATTAAAATTGCTGCGCAATGGTCTATTTTTGGATCTTTAATTGTTGTATTTTTATATATTTTACTCAGATTTAGAAAATGGCAATACAGTTTAGGTGCTGTAATTGCAGTTTTCCATGATGCTTTAATTGTAATTTCAGTATTCTCAATTTTCTACAAATTCTTACCATTTAATATGGAAATTGACCAATCATTTATTGCTGCTATATTAACCGTTATTGGTTACTCCTTAAATGATACTGTAATTATATTTGACAGGGTTAGAGAGTATGTAGGAGAACATAAATCATGGAAATATGCACGCATTATTAATGAGGCATTAAGTTCTACGCTAAGCAGAACAATTAATACCGCATTTACAACTTTGTTGGTATTAGTGGCAATTTTCATCTTTGGTGGCGATACTTTAAGAGGATTTATGTTTGCCTTAATTGTAGGAATTATAGTAGGTACTTATTCATCACTATATATTGCATCAACAATTCTTTACGATACCATTAATTTTGGGAATAAACAAAAGATAGAAAAAGAGTAAATCAATTAACCATATTAACAAAACCGTTTTGATAAATTCAGAGCGGTTTTTTTCTATTAAAATGATAACAAAAATTACCACTCAAATACTCCAAAAAACAAGAATTTCATCCACAGAAATTGAGCAAATAACCAATTTAATAAATTTGGTTTATCAACAATCCGAAGGTGATTTTTGGCCAACAGACGGCAGTTATGCTAGAACAAATTTTGATGAAATTACCGATTTTATCAATAAAGGAGAATTAATTATTGCCCAATTGGGGGATAAAATTGTAGGGAGTGTTCATGTGTATCCAATTGATAAAACTACACTCGGATTTGGTATGTTAACCAGTTCTTTAGAATTCAGAAAATTAGGTATTGGAAACTTATTACTCAAAACAGTAGAAGATTTCGCTATAGAAAATCAATATAAAATAATCCAATTAGAGTTGCTAAAACCAACAGATTTTAATCACCCAGAAAAGGAATTTTTAGAAAAATGGTATCAAAAATGGGGTTATAAACATCATGAAACAATACCGCATGAAAAATTATATTTTAAACAAGCTACAATGTTAAAATTTCCTTGTAAATTTGATATCTTTCAAAAATTATTATTTTAAGTAACAATATTTTACCTGATAAATTTATCATAAAAAAAGATGAACATTATTAAATTACACGATAAATATTTCAATAAATTCATTTCAAAAGAAGAAATTGATTTTGCAATAAAATCTGTTGCAACACAAATTTCGAATGATTTAAAAGATGAAATCCCACTGTTTATTGCCATTTTAAATGGTTCGTTTATGTATGCCGCAGATTTGTTGAGACATTATCCCGGACAATGCGAAATATCTTTTGTAAAATTGGCTTCTTATGAAGGCACTAATTCAACCGGTTCTATTAAAAATTTAATCGGTCTAAATGGCGATGTAAAAGGTAGAACTGTTGTTATTTTAGAAGATATTGTAGATACTGGCAATACACTTCAAGAAATATTTTCACTTTTTGAAAATAGAGAAGTAAAACAACTTAAAATTGCTACCTTATTCTTAAAACCCGATGTTTATAAAAAAGAATTGCCGATAGATTATATTGGCATGTCTATTCCCGATAAATTTATTGTTGGATACGGTTTGGATTATGATGATTTAGGCAGAAATTTGCCAGATGTTTATCAACTTACAACCCTAAAAATGAAAAATATTGTTTTATTTGGACCTCCCGGAGCCGGAAAAGGAACACAAGCCGATTTTTTAAAAAATATTTTTAATTTAATTCACATTTCTACGGGAGATGTGTTTAGACAAAACATTCAAAATAAAACGGAATTGGGAATTTTAGCCAAATCCTATATGGATGAAGGAAATTTGGTTCCAGATGCGGTAACTATTGAAATGCTTAAAGAAGAAGTTGAGAAAAACCCAAATGCAAATGGCTTTATTTTTGATGGTTTTCCAAGAACAGAATCGCAAGCAAAAGCGTTGGATTTATTCTTAAGCGAGAAAGGAGAAACCATCAACGGTATGTTAGCACTAGAAGTTCCAGATGATGTTTTAGTAAATCGTTTGTTAGAACGCGGTAAAGTTAGCGGAAGACCCGATGACCAAGATGAAGAAAAAATTAGAACTCGCTTTAATGAATACAATACTAAAACAGCAATCTTAAAAGATTACTATTTTGCCCAAGGAAAATATTACGGCATAAACGGAGTCGGAACGATTGAAGAAATTACCAATAGATTAAAAGTTGTGGTAGCGCAACTTTAAAATAATTACATCCACTTATAAAGAGAAATAATGACTGAAGGGAATTTTGTTGACTATGTGAAAATTTATGCTGCATCTGGTAAAGGTGGAAAAGGATCTGCGCATCTCCATAAAGAAAAATTTATTTTAAAAGGAGGTCCAGATGGCGGCGATGGCGGAAGAGGTGGGCATGTTATAATACGTGGAGATAAAAATTTATGGACTTTATATCACTTTAAATTTAAAAAACACTTTCAAGCTGAACATGGTGGCGACGGAAGTAAAAGTAGAAGTAGTGGTAAATTTGGAGAAGATGTGTATTTAAATGTTCCGCTAGGAACCATTATCAGAGATATTGAAACCAACGAAATTCTGTTTGAAATTACCCAAGACCAAGAAGAAAAAATCTTAATTCATGGTGGAAAAGGCGGTTTGGGTAACTGGAATTTCAGAACCTCAACCAATCAAACGCCTCGCTATGCACAACCTGGAATGCCAAGTTTAGAAGGTGAGTTTTTATTGGAACTTAAAATTTTAGCTGATGTTGGATTGGTCGGGTTTCCAAACGCCGGAAAATCTACACTTTTAAGTGTTATTACTTCTGCCAAACCTAAAATAGCTGATTATCCTTTTACAACTTTAAAACCCAATTTAGGTATTGTAAATTATCGCGATTACAGAACATTTGTGGTAGCAGATATTCCCGGAATTATTGAAGGTGCTGCCGAAGGAAAAGGATTGGGTCATCGTTTTTTACGTCATATAGAGCGCAACTCAACCTTGTTATTTTTAGTAGCAGCCAATTCTGAAAATATCAAAAAAGAATACGATATTTTGCTGAATGAACTCAAACTTCACAATCCAGAATTGTTAGATAAAAGCAGGTTATTAGCCATTACCAAAATAGATTTGGTAGATGATAAAGACTTAACTAAAATAAAGAAAAAACTACCCAAAGACATTCCGCACGTATTTATTTCATCTATCGCGCAAAAAGGATTGACAGAATTGAAAGATAAATTGTGGGAAATGCTTAATCCGTCTTTATAATTATTGGTAAAGAAAATGCTGCCGAAACAGGAATTCCCCTTTTAATAGCAGGTTGTAATCTTGGTAAATTTTGCAATCCTATGGTAATAATACTGTCTAATTTTGGTAAATTTTGACTTATTTTATCGGTTTTCTCAATCGATGAAAGTTTTGTTTTACCATCCTTATCAACCACAATTTTTACAATAATTGTGTCGTTTAATGCAGCATCTACATTTATATTTAACTGATTTAAAGTTAAATAAATATATTTAGACATTTCTACTTGAAAACAAACGCTTTGTTTATCTTTTGAAGGAATGCTATCACACTCTGGAAATACTGGATAATCATCAATTTTAGTATAATCTATAGAATCCATCTTAGGAATGGAAACTTTTGTTGGATTTTTATAACTCAAGTATTCACATGAAGTGATAAACATCAACATCAATATAGGGAGGAAAAATATTTTTTTCATTGATTGCTAATTACTGGTTAAAAATACTATTTTTTAATGCTTTACAAATATCTTTTTAATAAAAATCAAATAGATTTTATAATTGATTTCAACACTTCTCATTTATATCGAATATTGTAGATAAATTAATTACTATTTTATCAGAAAAAACTTTGAACTTTCCTTAATCATAAGCCAAAAAAAATAAAATAATCTTATTGAAAAACCATATTTCGCAATTAATCTGCACATCAATTTATTATTTACAATATATCTAAATAAAATTAATGAATATATTTGTTTGTTAACACAAACTTCATACATTTGAAACTTTATTAACAATATAATTATTCGGTTCATTATGAAATCAAATTATTTATCAATTCTATTAGCTGTATTGCTAATCACTGTATCGTGTGATAATGATATCAACGAAACTCCTGAATCTGTTCAAAACTTTGAACAAGGAAAATTTGTACCCAATCAAGTACTTATTAAGTTTAAAGACGGCGATAAATCAACCGGAAGAACCATAGAAAATGCCTTATCGCTAATTGATGGCAATGTCATCGAAGCAATTAATACTAGCGCAATGAGAACTGACAATGCAAGAAAAGGTAGTAAAAGTGGTGAACTTTTGTTAGTAACTTCAAATTTAGGAACTGTTGAAGCAATTGAAATCCTTAAAAATATTTCTGGAGTTGAGTATGCAGAACCCAACTGGATTTACCAACATTTTGCAACTTCTAATGATACTTACTATACCAACGGCTCACTTTGGGGTATGTACGGAGATGCTTCCTCACCAGCTAACCAATTTGGCAGTCAGGCAGCAGAAGCGTGGACCAGAGGAAAAACTGGTTCCAATACCGTTTATATCGGAATTATTGATGAAGGATATATGTACACCCACGAAGATTTAGCCGCCAATGCCGGTACTAACACTGGGGAAATTGCAAATAATGGAATTGACGATGACCGAAACGGACTTATAGATGATGTATTTGGTTGGGATTTTGACGGTAACAACAATACCGTTTTTGATGGTGTAGATGATGACCACGGAACACACGTTGCTGGTACAATTGGTGGAGTTGGTGGTAATGGTAGAGGAGTTGCTGGTGTTGTATGGAATGTTAAATTGATGAGTGCTAAATTTTTAGGATCTACTGGAGGCACAACCGTAAACGCCATTAAATCTGTTGACTATTTTACTGATTTAAAACAACGTGGAATTAACATAGTAGCAACCAACAACTCTTGGGGCGGAGGCGGTTACTCTCAAGGATTATATGACGCTATTGAAAGAGCTAATTTACAAGGAATTATTTTCGTAGCTGCTGCTGGTAACGCAACTAACAATAATGATGCAGCTCCATCTTATCCTGCATCTTATCTAAATGCAAATATTATTGCAGTGGCATCTATTACCAGTACTGGTGGTTTAAGCAGTTTTTCTAACTGGGGCGCTACAAGTGTAGATATTGGTG
>CAMTWE010000029.1:0-1501 GCA_947085395.1 uncultured Bacteroidota bacterium
AAATTCCATTATAAAACAATGCAAGGCATTCAAAGTTTTACCAATGATGAGGCCACCGCTTTAAAAGGAAATGACCCAGATTATGCACAAAGAGATTTGGTAAACGCTATTGAAAATAGAGATTTTCCAAAGTATGCTTTAAAAATTCAAATTATGAGTTTGGCGCAAGCCAAAACATTTAAATTTAATCCATTTGATTTAACAAAAGTGTGGCCGCATCAAGATTTTCCGCTGATAAATGTGGGAGAAATTGAACTGAATAAAATCCCTGATAATTATTTTCAAGATGTGGAACAAGCGGCTTTTGCTCCCGCAAATTTGGTTGATGGCATCGGTTTTTCTCCAGATAAAATGTTACAAGGTCGTATTTTGGCTTATCCAGATGCGCACAGATACAGAATTGGCGTAAATTATGATTCTTTGCCGGTTAATAGATGTCCGTATGAAACCAATAATTATCACCGAGATGGCGCTATGAGATTTGATGGAAACAGTGGCGATGCTCCCAATTATTATCCAAATAGTTTTGATGGCAATTATCAAGATGAAAAATACAAAGGAATCTCGTATGAATTAGACAGTAATGAAGTGGCTTATTTTGATAGAAATGAAAATGATGGCGACCACTTTACGCAACCAGGAATTTTGTTTGATAAAGTGATGACCAAACAAGAACAGCAAAATACCATTAACAATATTGTAGGTGCTATGAGTGGTATTTCTGGACCTAAAAAAGAGGAAATCATCAACCGTCAATTATGCCATTGGTTTAGAGCAAGTGCAGCATTAGGAATGGCTGTAGCCAAAGGACTTGGGGTTAATTTAGATGATTTTAAAAAATAGAAATATTTTCAATAACCTATTGGTTACAATTGATTTTTGATGATAATTTTTCTATTTTCGTGTAAAATAAAGCATTGTCAACTATGTGTTAACAATGCTTTTTGCCTATTGTAAATAAAATTAGCAATTATTTCAATTGTTTAAAACTTTTAAAGCATCTTCAATTGTGTAAATAGGCGCACTGCAAGTATTGTTTTTACAGCTATAAATAGCGGTTTTTCCTGCTATCAATTTATCTTTTAAATAAGGAATATTTTCGTCTATTCCGCCACAAATCAACGTTTGAGTATTGGTTTTTCGCTTTAATTCGAGTGCAAAAATGGCCGCTTCTGAGCCAACAACCGCTAAAGTTGGTGAGCCCGAAACGATAAATCCGAGTAATGAAGCCCATTTTCCAGCATAAGGACCACTTTGGCTGATTTGCGAGGTAAATTGATGTAACATTATTTCGGCGATTGAGGTGTAATTTGAAACATCATAAAGCAATCCCAATCGGTATAAAACATGAGCGATAACGGCATTGGATGAGGGAATTACATTGTCAAAAAGTTCATATTTTTTCACATAAAGCGATTCACTTTTATTGGAAGTAAATGAAAACAATCCGTTTTCAGAATCGTAAAAATGACTGATGCAATAATCCATCAATCCTTTGCTG
>CAMTWE010000030.1:0-1376 GCA_947085395.1 uncultured Bacteroidota bacterium
ACCTTTATTTTGTTCATCATTTCACTGTTAGCCATCACACAAATGGGTCGCAGTTTTTTACCTGAGTTTAATGAAGGTTCGCTGGTAATGTCGGTTGTTACAAAACCGGGAGCATCTTTAGAAGAAAGTAATAAATTGGGTAATTTGGTAGAAACAGAATTGCTTTCTATTCCAGAAATTAGCAGTACCGCGCGCAGAACTGGTAGAGGTGAGTTGGATGAACATGCGCAAACGGTTAACAGCGCAGAAGTTGACGCCAATTTTACGCTCAAAAATAGAAGTAGGGAAATATTTATGGCAGATGTTAGAGAAACTTTAGCACGTATTCCGGGTATTGCAGTAACTGTTGGTCAGCCACTCGGACATAGAATTGACCATATGTTATCTGGAACAAGAGCTAATATTGCTATTAAACTTTTTGGGAGTGATTTAAACAAAATGTTTATCATTGGCAATCAAATTAAAACTGCAATTGCTGATACCGAAGGATTGGTAGATGTTACGGTTGATCAGCAAATAGAAATACCACAAATTCAGATTCGCGCAAATCGAGAGATGTTGGCGCAATACGGAATTACCATTGAACAATTTAATGCCTTTATTGATGTTGCTTTTGGGGGTGAAAAACTGGCTGATATTTACGAAGGTCAGAGTAGATTTGATTTAATTTTGCGACTCAATGATGATTATACCCAAAGTATTGAGGGCATCCGTTCTGCATTGATTGATACTGAAGATGGTAAAAAAATTCCGTTAGAACAGGTTGCAGATATCGTTTCGGTTACGGGTCCAAGTGCTATTAGCAGAGAAAATGTACAACGAAAAATTGTGATTGGCGCCAATGTAGCAGAACGCGATTTACGCAGTGTAGTGCAGGATATTCAGACAAAAATCAATCAAAATATTGATCTGCCAGAAGGTTACAGAATTGAATATGGCGGACAGTTTGAAAGCGAAGCAAAGGCCTCCAGAACTTTGTTGATAGCTTCTATTCTTGCCATTCTGATTATTTTTCTCTTGCTTTTTCAAGAATTTAAGAATTACAATCTGGCCGGAATCATCCTACTTAATTTGCCCTTGGCATTGATTGGTGGTGTATTTTCGGTTTATATCACTTCGGGTATTTTAAGCATCCCTGCAATAATCGGATTTATAACACTCTTTGGAATTGCAACACGAAACGGAATTCTGCTGATTTCTAACTACCAAAGATTACAAAACAGAGGTGTTTCATTAAATGAAACGATTATACATGGTTCAACAGACCGGTTAAATGCTATTTTAATAACGGCACTAACGGCTGCTTTGGCACTTATTCCTTTGGCAATGAAAGGAGATTTACCCGGAAACGAAATTCAAAGTCCGATGGCACAAGT
>CAMTWE010000031.1:0-5553 GCA_947085395.1 uncultured Bacteroidota bacterium
GCCGGATTTTGAATTAGAGAACTTAAATCAAACTGACTCCAAGTGCCATTTGCACTGTATTTTTTCAACATTTTATCAACCCAGGCATTGGCAATCCATAAATTTCCTTGTTTGTCAAAAGCCGATCCATTGATTCTAATACTGATATAATTAGGATCTGCCGGAAAATCTAATTTTTCCAATCCGCTGTTTAAATGATTCCAATGGGTTTTTACTACATCATTTTCTACCACCAACATGCCATCGTGCCAAGAGCTTAAAAACGCTTTATTTTCATTGTTTGGCGCCAATGTAATATGCACTAAATTACGTGCCGGAAAAGTAGGATTGTAATTGATATTTTTCCATCGATTTCCATCAAAATGACTGAATCCAAATTGATTGTTAAAAGGCGTGTATGCGCTGTCGAATCCGCCATAAACTACATACAAATGGTTGTTGTTGGCTTCTATTGAAAATGCTTGGTTAGAATTGGGGCCATCTGGATGAATTTCTGTAAATGTTTGAGGCGATGTTAATGGTGATTCTAAAATACCAAACTCTTTGGTACCAAGATAAATTTTATCATCTGAAACCAGCGCAGAATTTAAATCAAAATAGAAATTACTGTTAGCAATTGCTAAAGCCGATGCCACTTGTGTTAAACTGTTATTGTAAACAAAGGCCTGTCTTTGGGTAGCAACCGTTATATATGTGGTATTTGACTGTAATTGTCTGATATTTGTGAGCAAGATTTCAGCTGTTTCCAAGGTATTGGTAGGGGTAATTTTAGATAAAATATTGTTATTGGCGGTGAATAATTCATTGTTAAATTGTTTAAGCGCTAAATAGTTTCCAGCGCCAAAACGTGTCCATTGGTTAAAATCTATCAAATTCGGATTGTTAACTGCGGCTTTATAAATACCATTTTCGGTGGCAGCATAAATCATATTTTGATATATTTCTATCTGATTTACTTTGGTCATAGAGGCGTTGTTGGCGATGAAAAAAGTATCGCCAAATTGTAATTTTTGCAAATCAAAAACGACTATGGCAAATGAGGTGCTGATGTATAATTTTCCTTGAAATTCTGCAATATGGTTAATTCTTTTATCGGCTGCTAAACTAAAATTAACGATACTGTTTATGATGGTTATTTTTTTATTTTCATCTACAATTTCCAATCCGCCATTGTCATAACCAATAATTAATTTTTTAAAAGTTGGACTGTAATAAATGGCAGAAGTTGTATTGCCAGACAAGCCATTTACCGATGATATTTTGGTGGTTTCTTTTAAGTTGGTGTCATAAATAAAAATGGCATTATCGCAAAGGGCGTATATTTTCGCATCCACTTTTACAATTTCTTTGACATTGTTGTAGGAATAAAAATCTTCCCAAGAGTTGCTATAATCTACTTGGGCGTGCAATAATTGCATTCCTATTAAACTTAATAAAACTATAAATCTTCTCATTTATACTAGCGTTGTAATTGTCAAATATATCCAATATTATTGTAATGAGAAAAATGATGTGAAACAGGTGTAGGAAAATGGAAAGAATTTGGCATTGCGGATGTTAGAATGCGATTGCTTTGCTTTAGATGGAAAGCTATTACACAAAGTATCACAAAATATTTTCACAAAGGTTTACAAAATTTAGTGTTGTGCAATTTAGGATGCGATTGCTTCGTTTTCGTTCGCAAAGACGGAATTGATAAATTATTTGATGTTGTTTTATGACTAAAAATTTCTTAAAAAATTAATCCAATTTAACAATAGGAAACATAATAGTTACTTTAGTTCCGGTAGTATTTTTGGTTGAGATATCTTCAATTTTAATTTGTGTGTCTTTATTGTTAAAAAGGGTACGAATTCTAGTATCTGTTGCTCTAGTTGCAAAACCAATTCTTTCATCTCTTTTAATTTCGGTTTGATTGGTAGTTTTGGCAAACCCAATTCCGTTATCAATAATCTCAAATTTTATTAAATCGTTGTGTTTTGTTATATTCACATCAATTTTTTTATCGCCTTGTATATGGGTTAATCCGTGCCAAATAGAATTTTCTACATAAGGTTGTAAAAACAAAGGCGGTACTTTAATCATCTCCGGATTGATGGCCAAATCTATTGCTACATTATAGGTAAATCCGCCTTCAATTCTAATATTTTCTAATAAAACATAAATTTTTAGATTGTTCAATTCTTCGGCGAGTGAAATGGTATTTTTGGCTGAGTTTTTTAAAATTTCTCTGATTAATTTAGAAAATTTAGTAATATAATCTGATGCTTTTTCTATCTGACTTTTGATGATAAAATTGTTGATTGAATTTAATGAATTAAACAAAAAATGCGGATTCATTTGACTTTGAAGCGCTGTCATTTTAAGTTCAGAAGTTTCTGCTATTTGTTCAGATAGTTCCATTTCTGAAAGAATTCTACTCTCTTCTAATTCTTTAATTCTGAAACCAATAATGGCTGCCATCATTACAATTTTTAAAACACCGCCTACATAAAAGAAAAACATGGGACTGATGTTAATACTTTCTAAAAATAATCTTACAACTGTAACATAATAGCCCGTGTAGGTAATTAACAAAAGGGCATAAAAAATGGTTGAGAAAATTATAAATAACCGAACATGTGTGCCACCAATTTTAGCAAATTTTATATAAGATGCTAAATTAAAAATAAATAAAAGTGGTAATAAATAATAATATATGGCTTGTTGTATTTTATATCCAAGTATTAAGTTGATAATGATAAAAGTTACACTTAAAATCAATAGAAATCTTATAGAAAGTCCAAGTAATTTATCCCATTTTGGGATATAAATTCCCGTTTGCAGCAGTTCTCTAGAAAAAGCAATATAAATAGCAAAAGTGAGGTATTGCACAGAATAACTGATATAACTAAAAAATCCTATAGAAAAATCAACTATTAATAAATCTCTTAAAAAAAATAGGAAAAGCAACAGTGCGTAGATGCTAAAATATAAATATAGTTTGCGTTTATTCTGAAAATAAATGATGATATGATATAGAAAAACAATCAATAATGCACCTCTTATGGCGGCGTAAAATTCAGAATCAAACTGGATAAACATAAAAAGATTAGTCTAAATATAATCTGTGGAATAATTCTGATTTTCTGGTTCTGCTAATACTAGCCGTTTTGCCATTACTCATGATTAATTCGCCACCCAAACCTTTAAGATACTCTTTTACGTGATCTAAATTAATTAGATATGAATTATGCACTCTAAAAAAGTTAGGAAATTTAAAGTTTTTTTCTACTTCTTTTAAGGTTTTTGAAACAACAATTTCCTGACCATTATTGAGGTAAATAGTGGTATAACTTTTATCGGCCTGCATCATTACCACATCTTCTTTTTCTAGTAAATAAACTTTACCGTCTGCAGTAATATGAATTTTTTCTGTATTGGAGGCGCCGCTACTTAAATTACTGAGCAACATTTGAAGTTTGCTTTCTAATAAATTTTCTTCTTTTGGCGCTGCAGTTGTTAATTTTACTTTTTCTACAGCGGCAATTAATTCATCTTTATCAACTGGTTTTAACAAATAATCAACCGCAGATACTTTAAATGCCTTTATGGCAAACTCATTATGGGCAGTTGTAAATATTAGATTAAAATTTCGATGTTCTAATTTTTCTAAAAAAGTGAACCCATCCATCTCTGGCATATGAATATCCAAAAAAACGATATCTGGCTTAATTTCATTGATAAGCGTTAGGGCTTTAATGGGCGAATTACACAAAGTAATATCAACGTCTTTGATGTACGTTTTTAGCTTCCATTCTAATGCTTCAAGAGCATCCTTTTCATCATCAATTATTAAAACTTTATACATTTTTTACAGTTTATTTAAAGTTCATTAAACCCAAATTTATAAATTTTCTTTAGATAATTATCCATATTTATGAATGTTTATTTAAATATCATTATAAGTATTTGATTTTCTGATGTTTAATTTTATGTAAATATTGAAATTTAAGATTTTATTAACAAAGAAGTGTGTTAAAAATTAATGTAAATGGTTATTATTTTAGAACAATTGGCAATTATTAAATCGATTTAAAATGTAAGAGGAAAAGAAAATATGTTAAAAAATTAATTATTTTGTATTATCAGAAATGATTAAAATTCCTCTATCGGAAATTTAAATGTTACTCTGGTGCCAGTGGTGTTTTCGGTGGTTAAATCTTCAATAATTACATCGGTTGATTGGTTTCTGTACAAACTTTGCAAACGATTTTTAACAATCTCTACGGCTATTCCAGAGCTTTTAACCAATTTCGTTTTAGCTATTTCAATACCTTTTTTATAGCCAATACCGCTATCTATCACCTCTAAATAATAAGATTGATCATCTTTTCTTAATTTCAAAGTCAGTTTTTTTTCACCTTTGTGTGGTACTAATCCGTGCCAAATAGCATTTTCTATAAATGGTTGTAGAAACATAGGCGGAATTTGAATAAAATTGGCACTGATGTTATCTTCTATAATTACTTCATAAGAAAAACCGCCCTCTACCCTGGCTTGTTCTAAAATAACATATAGTTTAATAATGTTAAACTCATCGGCTAATGACATATGGGTTTTTCTAGAACTATTGAGAATTTCTCTTATAAATCTGGAAAATTTGGTAATATAATCTGAGGCATTTTCAATTTCATTTTTAATAATCAAACTGTTTATACTATTTAACATATTGAAAATAAAATGAGGATTCATCTGACTTTTCAACATTTCCATTCTAAGTTCTTCGGTCTCTGCCATTTGCTTTACTAATTTTAGATTTACGGCTACTTCTTCATTTTCTAAAGTGGTAATTCTAAATCCTAAAATAATGGCAAATACAAACATTTCTACTACAACTCCAAAATAAATTAAGCTAATAGGATGAAATCCATATAATTGTAACTCATTTTTCAATGATGTAGTGGCGCTATAAAAGAAAAAAGCTGCAGCAAAAAGTATAATTAAGACACCTGAAATAAATAAAGTTGATAACACAACTTTAGATTTTTTTACTTTTTGATGGGTTGTTAAAATAAAATAAATAACGGCTATAATGAGTACTAAATTAAGTAAATAGAAAATATTTTCTGAAACAAAAAACTGACTTAAATATATAATAAGTGAAGATAGAAATAAATATCTAGCCCATTTTTTAAGTTTTTTGTCTAAATTTGGAATTACTTTTTTAAACATCAAAACTTCTCTGGCAAAATAAAAATATATATAAATAATAAGATAAAATAGTGGCAATGAAACTAATAAAATTGTTTTTTCATTCGCAAATTGGCTGTTTAAAAAAATAAAATTTAAGGTAAAAAGAAAAGTATAAATACTATAAAATAAAAAAAGTTTTTGTCGGTTATTAATATATAATAAGCCATGTAATACAAAGAGTACAATTAGGGCACCACGAACCCATGAAAAAAACTCTGCATTTAAATCTAAAAACATGATGTGGGAATTATTAAACTTACATTAATTGTTTCAAATGTAAGATTCTTTTAGTTCATTTTATAGCAATCAAAAAAAAAA
>CAMTWE010000032.1:0-2440 GCA_947085395.1 uncultured Bacteroidota bacterium
CATACCAACCCAACTGATTAAAAGCAGTATTGTGATATACTTTTTCCCAATGAGATTTGTAAGTTAAGTCTGCCATTTTTTAAAGATTTTAAAGTACAAACCTAAACAATATTTAGCTGTTCTAAAATGATTTAAAAAAAATATCATTATTCAAGTTCTGATTTACTTTTTTTTAATAGGTTTGGCATCTCAACCATTCAAATTTATTTTCTGATGAAAAAAATAGTATTATACTTTTTAATTTTAAGTTTCATTTCGGTCCAATCACAAAATATTAATAGTCCAGACTCTTTTTTGGGATATGAATTAGGAAGTAGATTTACCCGATTGCCAAAGGTTGAATCGTATTTTAAGCATTTAGCCAATTCGCCCAAAGTTAAAATAGAATATTACGGAGAAACCTATGAAAACAGACCACTTTATACGGTGTATATTTCATCCGAAAACAATATCAAAAACCTTGAATCCATCAAGAAAAATCATTTACAATCTGCAGGATTGGCTAAAAACTCATCCTCTACAACAGCTATTCCAATTGTTTGGCTGAGTTTTAACGTACATGGAAATGAAGGTTCTGGAACAGAAACTGCTATGCAAGTTGCCTATGATTTATTAAGTAAACATGAAAATTGGTTAGAAAATATGGTGGTAATTCTTGATCCTTGCGCTAATCCAGACGGAAGAGAACGCTATGTAAATTGGTTTTATGAAACTAGAAATGAACCAATTAATATTAATATTGAGTCTTTAGAACACAATGAACGTTGGCCTGGAGGCAGACCCAATCATTATTTATTTGATTTAAACAGAGACTGGGTTTGGGCTACGCAAACAGAAACTAAAGGCAGAATTAAACTTTACCAACAATGGATGCCACATATACATGCCGATGTGCACGAGCAAGGCATCAATGAACCTTATTATTTTGCACCGGCCGCAGAACCTTTTCATGAAATTGTAAGTCCGTGGCAACGAGAATTTCAACAAAAGTTTGGTAAAAATACCGCGAACTATTTTGATAAAAATGGCTGGTTGTATTTTACCAAAGAAAGATTTGATTTATTTTATCCAAGTTATGGAGATACCTATCCCACTTTTATGGGCGCTATTGGAATGACTTTAGAAAAAGCCGGAAATAGCAGAGCAGGATTAGCAGTTTTAAATCAGGAAGGTCATCTTTTAACTTTAACAGATAGGATTGAACAACAAAAAGTTGCTTCTTTATCAGTTATTGAAACCGCCTATTTAAATAAGCAAAAATTAGTAGCAGAGTTTCAACAATTTTTTAAAAATAACCAAAATCAGACTTATAAAAGTTATGTAATTACCTCTAAAAATAAGGATAAATTACAAAATTTAACCAACTTATTAGATTTACACTTAATTGAATATCAGCTAACTAAACAAACTAAAGTAAAAGGTTTTGATTATGTAAGCGGCGCAACCGGTACCTTTACAATTGATGAAAATAGTTTGGTTATACACGCCAATCAGCCCAGAGGAAAAATGGTTAAAGTTTTGTTTGAGCCACAATCTAAATTAGAAAATATCAATACTTATGATATCACTGCTTGGGCATTGCCTTATGCGCACGGATTAGAAGCCATTGCATCTTTTACCGAAGTTGCCAGCAAAACTTTTGAAAAATCAACCGAAATAAATAATGTTTTTTCAAAAAATGCGTATGCGTTTATCAGCAAATGGAATCATTTAAATGATGCGCGTTTTTTAGCTTCATTAATCAAAAAAGATATTAAAGTGCGTTTTAGCGAAACTCCTTTTACAATTCAAAATCAGAATTTTGATGCAGGTTCACTCATTATTACCAAAGCAGACAATCCGCATATTGCTAATTTATCGGTTGTTATAGAAAATATTGCAAATAGCCACCAACGACTTTTAACCGAAGTAAATACTGGTATGGTAAATACGGGTTCTGATTTTGGTGCATCAAGCGTTAAATTAATTCAGACGCCTAAAATTGCAGTTTTAACAGGTTCTGGCGTTAATCCGAATGCTTTTGGTGAAGTTTGGTATTTATTTGAACAACAATTACAATATCCTGTAAATACAATTGGAGGTGATTATTTTGATAAAATTCAGTTGGCAAATTATAACGTAATAATTTTACCATCAGGTAATTATCAAAAAATTATAAGTGATGCTAAATTAGTTGAAATTCAAACTTGGATAAAAAATGGTGGAAAATTAATTGTGATGGGAAGTGCTTTAAATAGATTGGCTGACCAAACTAATTTTGCGTTAAAAAACTTTAAAAAAGAGGAAGAAAATGAAAAATCAACCTTAATCAAGTATAAAGATGCAGAAAATGAACAGATGAAAAAAGAAATAACTGGCGCTATTTTTAAAACAGTAGTTGACAATTCGCATCCAATGGCTTTTGGTTTAAGCAATTATTATTTCTCTTTAAAATTAGGAA
>CAMTWE010000033.1:0-1586 GCA_947085395.1 uncultured Bacteroidota bacterium
TGTCCGACCGAAAAAACCAAGGTACAATTGGTTCTAATATCGTGATCGGTAAAATATTTGATGGCTTTAATTCCATCTTTAATCATCGGAACTTTTACCACAATTTGCGGATGAAGATTGGCTAATTCCATTCCTTCTAAAATCATTCCTTCAAAATCGGTGGCAATAACTTCTGCGCTAACATCACCATCAACAATTTCGCAAATGGCTTTATAATGGCTTAAAATATTGGCTGCACCGGTAATTCCTTCTTTAGCCATTAGAGACGGATTGGTAGTTACACCGTCTAAAATTCCCAGCGCTTGCGCCTCTTTTATTTGGTCAAGATTGGCTGTATCGATAAAAAATTTCATGAGTTTTGTTTTTTGGTTTGTGCAAAGTTACAATTTATAATGATTCATGATGAGTTTTTCGTACCACCTATCTGGTAAAATACGTTTTAAAACGATGGAAAATCGTTGCATGGGTTTTCCGATTTTGTAGTGCATTTTTGGATTTTTCTTTTGAATAATGCGATGAATCGCTTTAGCCATCACCAAAGTATCCAAGCCAAAATTGACTTCCTCATTGATTTGATTCAGCACTTTTTGATAAGACAATTGATATGCTGATGTTTCTAAAACTGGCGCATGAAATCTTCCCGCGGCAATATTGGTGATAAAATCGCCTGGAGCAACATCAACTATTTTGATTCCGAATTGTTTCACTTCAGCGCTCAATGCTTCAGAAAGAACACTTACACTACTTTTAGAAGCAGAATAAATTCCGCGATACGGCAATCCCATTAAGCCTGCAATAGAACTGATATTGATAATTAATCCACTTTTTTGTTGGCGCATTTGCGGTAAAACTGCTTTGGTAAGGTTGATTAATCCGTAAAAATTAGTGTCAAAATTACTTTTGATTTCGGCTAAAGGTGTTTCTTCAATCGGACCGGTAATTCCTTTTCCGGCATTATTGATGAGAATATCCAACCGACCTTCCATTTCAATAATATAATCAACTGCTTTAGAAATTAACGCTGTATCTGTTATATCTAACGGAATCATTTCATAGTTCATTGATTCTGTAATCTTAGGATTTCGACCTGTACCGTAAACGGTATATTCTTTTTCTGAAAGATATTCTGCAATTCTTTTTCCAATTCCAGAAGATGCTCCAGTAATTAATACGACTTTTTTCATGGAGAGTTTGAATGTTTGAATGTTTGAAAGTTGTAAAGTTGTAAAGATAAAACAATATTGAAAGATAAAATAATATTGAAAGATTGAATGCTAAAATGCTAAAATGATTGAATGATTGAAAGATAAAAGATTGAAAGATTGAATGATTTAACAATTAAACAATTAACCGATTAAACAGTTAAACAATTAAACATTCAAATAAAAAAAAGTAAAAAAAAGGCATAAAAAAAGGCAAGCTACCTACATCACACCGCTACAACTAAGTACCTTTGCTGCGTTCCCGCCCTGGAGGATTCCAAAGGAGCTGGTTGTGTAGGACTTGCCAGCTGCAAATTTACAACCATTTTCTAATATTGCAATATAATTTATAGCAATTTTTTAATCTCAATAAATTAATAAAAA
>CAMTWE010000034.1:0-10965 GCA_947085395.1 uncultured Bacteroidota bacterium
GCAAAAGGGCATACTTTGGTGATTCCTAAAAAGGAAGAAAACAAATTATTTGATTTAGATCAAACTACTTACACAGATTTGATGGAGTTTTCTAGAAAAGTAGCCATTGCAGTAGAAAAATCAATTCCTTGTAAACGTGTAGGAATGGCGGTAATCGGATTGGAAGTGCCACATGTACACGTGCATTTAATTCCTTTAAATGAGATGGAAGATATTCATTTTACAAAGAAAGTGAAATTATCATCCGAAGAATTTATTGAAATTGCTGCAAGAATTACCTCAAATTTATAATTTTTTTGATTTTTTAAGGGTAATTCCAAAAGTGGTTCCCAAGCCCATTTCAGTTTCTTTAATATAGATTTTTCCTTGGTGATAATCTTCTATGATGCGTTTTGAAAGCGATAAACCCAAACCCCAACCGCGTTTTTTAGTGGTAAATCCAGGAGAAAATATCTTTTTTTGGAGTTTATATGGAATTCCTTTTCCGTTATCTTTGATAAAAATGGTAATAATATCATCATATTCTTTAAAAGTAATGATGATTTTACCGCGTCCGCTCATTGCATCCAAAGCATTTTTAACAAGATTTTCAATTACCCAATTGTATAAAGGTAAATTTAATTTTACGTTTACAGCATGTTTGATTTTTTCAAAATGAAAATCGATTTGTTTAGACCATCTTGTTTGTAAGTATTGAAAAGATTTTTCAGTTGCCTCAATAATATCCGTATCTATTAATGAAGGAATCGAACCAATTTTAGAAAATCGCTCAGTAATTTCATGCAATCGTTGGATGTCTTTTTCAATTTCAATCAAGATATCATTATTAACTTTTTCAGATTTTAAAATTTCTAACCAACCCATTAAAGAAGAAAGTGGCGTTCCAATTTGATGCGCCGTTTCTTTTGCCATACCAGTCCATAATTTATTTTGCTCGGCAGTTTTATTTGATTTAAAAAAAAGATAAATAACGGTGCTAAAAAGCACCAAAATCAAAATTAATGTAATGGGATAATAACTCATTTTATTGAGTAAATCTGAATTGCGATAATAAATATAACTGTGTTTATTTTGATAAAAATTGATGACAATAGGATCATTTTCTTTTTTCATTAAGCCCAATTGCTTTTCTAAATAGCCATTTTCTTTCACTTTTAAAGTGTCTAAATTCTGATAACTTTCTATCTCTCCAAACTGATTTACCAAAATCATCGGGATATTGGTGTTGGTAGAAATCACCGTTAAAGGCAATTGAATATCAGCATTCAAATCTGTATTGATGGCTAATTCGCGCTGTGCTGCTGCCAAAATTCGCATTTTAGTGCGTTCTTCAGTCTTAAATTCCTGAAAAAAAATGTAAGTATTCCATAAAATTAAGGAAACAATTAGAAAGGAAATAAAAATTAATGTATATTGGATAGACTTTTTAAGCGAAGAAAATACCATAATGCTTTCTTAAGTTTTTAATTTTATTACCATTAAAATTGATGTTATCTTTGTAAACGAAGTTGAAAAAATAAATCGGATTAAAGATAGGTAAATTTCAATTATTTTAGCACCTAAACCAATTCTAATCATCATCATAAAATAAATAATATATAAAATGGAAATTACAGGAACAATTAAAAAAGTAGATGAAACCAAAACAGTTGGAGCAAGTTTCAGAAAAAGAGAATTAGTTTTAACAACAGATGAGCAATATCCGCAGTCTTTATTAGTAGAATTTACGCAAGATAAATGCGATTTGTTAAACAATTTTAAAGCAGGCGAATCTGTAAAAATTAGCATCAATTTAAAAGGAAGAGAGTGGGTGAGTCCGCAAAATGAAACCAAGTATTTTAACTCAATTCAAGGTTGGAGAATTGAAAAATTAAACAGTCAAACTGCACCTCCAACAAATATTCCTGCTCAAGAATTTGAAACTACTACCGATTTTGCTTTATCTGAAGACGAAGACGATTTGCCATTTTAATTAATTAAATGTACCAACTTACAGATCAATTATATTTTCCGCCGGTAGCAACAGCCAATCAGTTTGGGATGGTCGCAATTGGTGGCGATTTAGCTGTAAATAGGTTAATTTTGGCTTATAAAAGCGGTATTTTTCCTTGGTATTCTGATGATGAACCCATTATTTGGTATAGTTTAAATCCGAGAATGGTTTTGTTTTTAAAAGAGTTTAAAATGCCAAAAAGTTTGAAAAGTTTACTTAAAAAAGAAATTTATACGGTAACTTTTAATCAAAATTTTGAAGAAGTTATTAATCAATGTAAAAACATAACACGTCCAGATCAGCCCAATACTTGGATTACCGATGCTATGAAAAATGCGTATATAGAATTTCATAAAGCTGGGTATGCAAAATCGGTAGAGGTTTGGAAAGGTGATGAATTGGTAGGAGGTTTGTACGGAGTAGATTTAGGCAACATTTTTTGTGGAGAAAGTATGTTTAGCAAAGAGTCCAACGCTTCTAAAATTGGATTGGTATATTTGGTTCAAAAACTAAAAAGCGAAAATTATCAGTTTATAGATTGTCAAATGTACACCGATTATTTAGCGAGTTTCGGCGCCAGAGAAATACCGAGAAATGAGTTTATCAATTATTTAAAATAGAATTTAGTATTCAGAATTGAGATGTTTTTTTAATCGATTAAAAGCTAAAAAATGGATATCAAAAATGCACAAATTATTGTGGACGAGTGGATTAAAAATCACGGTGTTCGCTATTTTAACGAACTAACCAATATGGCGCAATTAACCGAAGAGGTTGGTGAAGTTGCCCGGATTATTGCCCGCCGTTATGGCGAACAAAGTGAAAAAGAAAGCGATAAATCTAAAGATTTAGGGGAAGAATTAGCCGATGTTGTTTTTGTGGTTTTGTGTTTAGCCAATCAAACAGGGGTAGATTTACAAACTGCTTTTGATAAAAAAATGGAGGTTAAAACAAAACGCGATCACGAGCGTCATCAAAACAATCAAAAATTAAAATAAGATGAATAAAAAGAATCAAATTCCTACATTTCTAAGCTTAGTAATCAGGTTTTCAGTCATTTTTATCCTCGTTGTAATGGCGATAGAAATAATTTTTCAATTATTTAAATCTGGAAACCTCAATGCTGTAATTGATAGTTTTAATGATAATACCTGGATTGCTTATATTGCAATGAAATTTTCAATAGCAATTGTATATGGTGTTTTTATGGCGTATTTAACCCAGAAAAGATTAAAGAAACAGAACAAATCTTAAATGCTATTGGCTAAAATTATTTTTAAATAAAAGACATATTATAATAAAAAAGAGGTTTTTCAACCTCTTTTTTTATGTTTTTATTTCACCTGAATAAATTCAATATCACTTTGCTTCATCAATTGATTCAGCTCTTTTAAATCGGTATTAAAAAGTTTATTCATTTTAGATAATTGTGCATCAATCAACTCAAAAATTTCATTTTTATAAACCAACATTTGATTGGTTGGTTTGTAATCGCCCACAGAAATTAAAGCATTCAAATGTGCTAATTTATTGTTGAGTTTAATAGGGAAATTTAACGGATCTTGTGAGCTTTTATTTTTGGTTTGATACAATTCATTTTCAATTACCGTCATTGTTTCTTCCAATTTTTTAATGTTTTCATTGATCGATTTATATTTTTCTTCTTTGTCAATAAGCGTTTTTAGATGTTTCAATTGCGCTCTAACTTTTGCCACTTGTTTCAAAGTTTTGTGAATTTCAGTCAGTTTTTCTTGTACACTTAAGGTAAAATTAAATTGTTGTTGCAAATCTGAAATGGAACTGCTAATTCTTGGGTCTTTCAAAATTTCAAAATTTTGGGATTCAATTAGCACATTATTTTTAGCAAGTGCTACTTTGTAAGTGCCCGGAAGAGCTGTTGGGCCGTTTAAAGATGACCACCACAAGATCATTCCATCCACTTTTTCAGCATCTGCATAACGCATATTCCAATTAAATAAGTTGGCGCCTTTTTTCAATTCTAATTTTTCGATATTTTTTTCTTTGTCTGGTTTTGATGAAAATTCTTTGATTAATTTACCGTTATTTTCATAAAAACTGAGCACATAATTGTCTTTTGAAAGTGTATCTTTTACAAAAAAATGAACCATTACACCGCCAGCATGATTTTTACCTTCGGTTTTAGAATCTTTTCTTGCGCTTCCACTTATTCTGTAACTATTTTGTGGTTTAAACAAAATTTCTTGCCGTGTTATTTTTTCGGATGACAATTGTCTTAAAGGTGTTAAATCATCTATCATCCAAAAGGCGCGACCTTGCGTTGCAGCAATTAAATGATCTCCTTTTATCGCTAAATCAGTAATTGGAACAATGGGTAAATTTAACTGAAATGGCTTCCAATTTTCGCCATCATCAAAACTGATAAACATGCCTTTTTCTGTACCCGCATACAACAATCCTTTTTGTTGAGAATCTGCTCTTATGGCGCGTGTAAAATATTCATTCGGAATTCCGTTAGTAATTAATTTCCAAGTTTTACCATAATCGGATGTTTTATAAATGTATGGTTTGTAATCGCCTAATTTATAACGAGTTCCAACTATATAAACGCTTCCTTTTTCAGTAGGATGTACTTCAACAGAATTAATCATCATCCATTCTGGCATATTTTTAGGCGTAACATTTTGCCAATTTTTACCATTGTCTTTGGTAAGATGAATTAATCCGTCATCAGAGCCAGTCCAAATTAAACCTTCTTCTAAAGGAGATTCTGTTGCTGCGAAAATAGTTCCGTAATATTCAACTCCTGTATTGTCTTTGGTAATTGAACCACCAGATGCTTTTAAAGTTGAAGGGTCATTGCGCGTTAAATCGGGCGAAATTGTTTCGAAAGTATTGCCTTCATCTAAAGAAATATGAACATGATTGGAAGTTGTGTATAATTTTTTCGGATTGTGTGGTGAAAAGAAAATGGGGAAATTCCACTGAAAACGGAATTTTGAATTTTCAGCTCCGTGTCCCATAGGATTGTCTGGCCAAACATTAATGGCGCGGGTTTCTTTAGTTTGATGATTTACACGGGTTAAAAATCCGCCATAACTTCCGCCATAAACAATGTCATTATTTAATGGATCAACTGCAATATGTGCACTTTCGCCACCAGCTGTATCTTCCCAATCGCGTTCGGTGATACTATTTCCATCAGTTCGATGTAAAATTCTTACCGTTGAATTGTCTTGTTGGGCACCATAAATTCTATAAGGAAAATGATTATCGGTAACCACTCTGTAAAATTGTCCTGTTGGCTGATTGTAGTAAGTTGACCAATTTTCGCCCATATCAAAACTCACTTGCGCACCGCCATCATCGGCAATTACCATCCGTTGATTGTCTTCTGGAGCAATCCACAAATCATGATGATCGCCATGTGGCGCATTGAAACTTTTGAAACTTTTACCACCATCGGTAGATTTATGATAGCTTACATTGAGCACATAAACGATATTTTCATCTTGAGAATCGGCATAAATTCTGGTATAATACCAAGCACGTTGGCGTAAAGAGCGATCACTATTAATCAATTTCCAAGTTTTACCAGCATCAACAGATTTATAAATACCGCCATTTTCATTTTCGATAATTGCATAAACAATATCAGAATTTTTAGGAGAAACGGTAACACCTGCAATGCCCCAAATTCCTTTTGGGAGTCCGTTGTTTTTAGAAATATCAGTCCAAGTTTCGCCTTCATCGGTACTTTTCCATAGAGCAGAACCTTCCCCGCCACTTTCTAAACTATAGGGAGTTCTGCGTACTTTCCAGGTAGTAGCATATAATATTCTTGAATTATTGGGGTCGATAATTAAGTCGATTGCGCCGGCATCTGCATTGGCAAAAAGTACTTTTCGCCAATTTTTTCCGCCATCAATAGATTTATAAATTCCTCTTTCTTCGGATGATTTATATAAATCGCCTAAAACAGCTGCAAAAACAATATCCGCATTTTTTGGATGGATACGCACTCTTGGAATATGCCGAGAATTAAGCAATCCGATAGAAAACCAAGTTTTACCGCTATCCACCGTTTTCCACATACCATCTCCAGAAGAAACATTTCCTCTTACTGTTTTTTCGCCCATGCCTACATAAATTACATTGGGGTCAGATTCACTCACCGCAACAGCGCCAACTGATCCACCAAAAAATCCGTCAGAAATATTTTGCCAAGTATTTCCGGCATCAGTGGTTTTCCAAACGCCGCCACCGGTAGCACCAAAGTAAAATAAGTTTGGTTTGTTAGGAACGCCTGTAACAGTAGCACTTCTTCCGCCTATAAACGGACCAATATTGCGCCATTGTATGGAGTTGTAGACTTCTTCGGGAAAACTAATTTTAGTTGGTTTTTGTGAGAATAAATCTGTAGAAAAAATAATTAGAAACGCAATTAAAATAGGTAAAGCATGATTTTTCATAATTGTGAGTTTAGTTGGGGAAATTTACGCTTAAATTGATACTACTATATAAGTAAAAGAAAATGTGAAAATAACTGATTTTTATCTCAATAGACTTGTATTTATATACTTTCATTTAGTTAATATCTGTAAATCTATAAATTTATTTTAAATTAGAGCCCAAAGCATATCAGTATGTCAAAGTTGATGATAAATTTGGATTATAGAAATCAAGAACCGAAAGGAAATCTTACCATTACAGGATCAAAAAGTGAATCCAATAGATGGTTGATTTTACAAAAATTATGGAATAATATTACCATCAGCAATTTATCTAATGCAGAAGATACCCTATTGTTGCAAAAAGCATTATTGTCTAATAATGAATTGATTGATATCAATCATGCCGGAACAGCCATGCGGTTTTTAACTTCCTATTTTGCCTCCATCGAAGGGAAAAATGTAATTCTTACCGGTTCTGAAAGGATGAAAAATAGACCGATTAAAATTTTGGTAGATGCCCTTAAAAGTATAGATGCAACTATTTTTTATCTTGAAAAAGATGGTTTTCCACCACTAAAAATAACAGGAAAAAAAATACTTAAAAACACCGTTTCAATGCAAGGAAATGTGAGCAGTCAGTATATTTCATCATTATTACTGATTGCACCTTCATTGCAAAATGGATTAACAATTGAATTTACTACAGCAATTACTTCAAAACCTTATTTGGAGATGACAATTGCCCAACTAAAAGAATTGGGCGTTTCTGTATTTTGGGAGCAAAATAAAATTGTTGTAGCACCTTTTAAAAAGGAATTTGAAAATTTTGAAGTTGTTGTAGAATCTGATTGGAGCGCTGCTTCTTATTATTACAGTTTAATTGCACTGAGTAAAAATGGAGCTGTTACTTTGAACTCTTTTAATCAAAATAGCAAACAAGGTGATTCTGAATTAAGTAAATTGTATGAATTATTTGGTGTTGAAACTAGTTTTAACAATCATCAAATTCATTTAAAAAAAATACCAGATTTTAACATGCCAATATCAATTAGTTTAAATCTGATTAATTCACCAGATATTGCTCAAACCATTGCAGTTACTTGTTTGGGTTTGGGAATAAATTGTTTTTTAACAGGATTACACACTTTAAAAATTAAGGAAACTGATCGCTTACAAGCCCTGAAAAATGAATTAGAAAAATTGGGTGGGCAAGTAGCAATTACAGAGGAAAGTTTACAGCTTTTATCACCCAAAAAATTAAATGAAAACATTGCGATAGAAACCTATCACGATCATAGAATGGCGATGGCATTTGCGCCTTTATCATTAAAAACACCGATTTGTATTATTGATAAAGAGGTGGTAGAAAAATCATATCCGTTGTTTTGGAAAGATTTTCAAAGCTTGTTTACTTAAGATTTAACAAAAACTTTAGTGTCAAATACTTGACAAGCCCTTGTTCAATGTTGTATATTTGCCCGCTGATTTTTTATATAAACAACAATAATTTCATTTTTTAGCTGATAATTACTCTGTAAATTTTTAGAAAACAGTATAAATTTTAAAAATAATATAAATCTTGAATATGAAATTATCACACTTTGATTTCGATTTACCACCAGAATTATTAGCAGAATATCCTGCAGAAAACAGAGACGAATCTCGTTTAATGGTAGTTAACAGGAAAAACAATACTATTGAACACCGTATGTTTAAAGATATTATCGATTATTTTGATGATGGAGATGTTATGATTTTGAACAATACCAAAGTATTTCCTGCTCGTTTATATGGTGAAAAAGAAAAAACTGGTGCGCGTATCGAAGTATTTTTACTGCGCGAATTAAATTCAGAAACAAGATTGTGGGATGTTTTGGTTGATCCTGCTAGAAAAATCAGAATTGGCAATAAATTATTTTTTGGTGATGATCATAGTTTAGTGGCTGAAGTAATTGACAATACCACTTCTAGAGGAAGAACACTAAGATTTTTGTATGATGGTTCTTACGAAGAATTTCGTAAAAAATTACACGATTTAGGCGAAACGCCCATTCCAAAATACATCAAAAGAGCGGTAAGAGCAGAAGATGAAGAAAGATACCAAACCATTTTTGCAAAGCACGAAGGTGCCGTTGCGGCGCCAACTGCAGGTTTACATTTTTCTAAACATTTAATGAAAAAATTAGAAATAAAAGGCGTTGAATTTCCAGAATTGACATTACATGTTGGTTTGGGTACTTTTAATCCGGTTGAAGTTGAAGATTTATCTAAACACAAAATGGATTCTGAAGAAATTATCATTCCAGAAAGTGCTACTATAACTATAAACAATGCCATCAAAAATAACAAAAGAATTTGCGCAGTTGGCACAACTGTAATGCGTTCCATAGAAAGTTCTGTTTCATCCAATGGTGAATTAAATCCGTATGCTGGTTGGACCAATAAATTTATTTTTCCACCTTACGAATTTAGCATAGCCAATTGTATGATTACCAATTTTCACACACCAAAATCAACTTTAATGATGATGGTTGCCGCATTTGCAGGTTATGATTTAACCATGAAAGCATATAAAGAAGCTGTGAAAGAAAAATATCATTTTTACACCTATGGTGATGCTATGCTGATAATTTAAGTAAAAAGTTAAATAATTAGTATTCCCGCTTAATGCGGGAATATTTTTTTAAATTTATATCGATGACCAAAAAAAGAGATATTAGAGCATTAACCAAAGAGGAGTTGCGAAACTTTTTTATTCAAAAAGGAGAAAAACCTTTTCGTGGCAATCAGGTTTATGAATGGCTTTGGCATAAAGCTGCGCACTCTTTTATAGATATGTCTAACATATCAAAAGAAATTAGGTTAATGTTAGAAGAGCAATTTGTAATCAATCATATAAAAGTAGATCAATTACAAAGAAGTAATGACGGAACCATAAAAAATGCAATTAAATTACACGATGGTTATATAGTTGAATCTGTTTTAATCCCAACCGATAAAAGAACTACTGCTTGCGTTTCTAGTCAGGTTGGTTGCAGTTTAGATTGTACATTTTGTGCTACTGCACAACTTCAGAAAAAAAGAAATCTCAATCCCGATGAAATTTACGACCAAGTGGTGGTAATCAATCAGCAAAGTAAATTGTATTATGGCAGAAAATTAACCAATATTGTTTTTATGGGAATGGGAGAGCCCTTAATGAATTACAATAATGTATTGGCTGCTATCGAAAAAATTACGATGGATGAAGGATTGGGAATGTCTCCAAAACGCATCACTTTATCTACTTCTGGTATCCCAAAAATGATTAAAAAATTAGCCGATGATGAGGTTAAATTTAATTTAGCAGTTTCATTACATACTGCACAAGAGGAAGTTAGAAAAAAAATAATGCCTTTTTCTGAAAGTTTTCCGTTGGATGATTTAAAAGAATCGCTCTTGTATTGGTACGCCAAAACTAAACAAAAAGTATCTTTTGAATATGTGGTTTGGAAAGGTATTAATGATACGCCAGAAGCCATTGAGGCACTTGTTAAATTTTGTAAACAAGTACCAAGTAAAGTCAATTTAATTGAATACAATCCCGTTGAAAACTCAGGATTTCAGCAAGCAAGCCCAGCAATTATCCAACAATATATCACCACTTTAGAAAAGAATCAAATTGTGGTGAATGTTAGAAAGAGTAGAGGCAAAGATATTGATGCTGCTTGTGGTCAGTTGGCTAATAAAAGTTCATAAAAAGAGGCGTTGACCTCTTTTTTTTATATCATAAAAACCTACCTAAGTTTTATATTTAAACAAATAGTAAGAAACTACCAAACTCATTAAAAGCATCACTGCAACAAATTGATGTAACACACCCAAAAAAATTGGCACTGAATACAATAAGGTAAAAACGCCTAAAATGAACTGTAAAGTTGTGGTGTGTAACACCATTTTAATACTTTTTGATTGTTTGGCAGAGATCAATTCTTTTCTTGATTTGATGTAAACCCAAAATATAAAAAGTAAAATACTTGCTCCCAACCAACGATGGATGAACTGAACCGAAATTGGATTTTCAACTAAACTTATAATTCCCAGATCATTAAAAGCCGTAATAACACTATTTGGCAACCATTCTCTCCCCATTTTTGGGAAAGTTGGATACACTAAACCGGCATTTAAACCCGACATAAATGCTCCAAAAATAATTTGAACCCCGAGCAAAATAAACGTAAATCTCAATAAATTTCTTATTTTTTGATGTTTTGGATACACATAATTGATGATGGGAATCCTAATTTTTAAAATTTCCCAAACAATTAAACTCAGTAAGATTAAAGCCAATCCAAGATGAATTGCTAGTCGGTAATGACTCACATCTGGGTTATCTACCAATCCGCTTTTTACCATATACCAGCCAGCATATCCTTGTAATGCACCCAATAAAAATATAATGAGGAGGTTTTTAAAAAGGTTTGGGTCTTTAATTTTTCTTGTGAATGAAAAATATAAAAATGGAACGATGAATATAATTCCGGTTAAACGTCCTAAAAA
>CAMTWE010000035.1:0-1891 GCA_947085395.1 uncultured Bacteroidota bacterium
AAATGGAAAATGATATAATATGACTAAGAACGATTTAATACAATTAGTGGATGAATTAAGAGCTTTACCTAAAGAAACGGAATGGGTGGAGTTTAAATTGAGTACCATAAAACCAAACGAAAAATTAGGTGAATACATTTCTGGTTTATCCAATGCTGCTTGTATAAACAATCAATCTTTTGCTTATTTAGTCTTGGGTGTAGATAATATTGACCATGCTATAAAAGGCACTTCTTATGCTTTTAAAACACGTAAGCAAGGTAATGATGATTTAGAATTTTGGATTAGAAGACTGCTATCTCCCTCTATTCGTTTTGAACACTTTGAATGCCAATACAACACAACCAATAAAATTGAAGTATTCAGAATACCTGCTGCTATTGGCGAACCTACTAATTTTCAAGGCAAACCTTTTATTCGCTTAGCCACATCCTTAACTCTGCTAAAAGAATACCCCCATTATGCCAAAATTATCTATAACTCTCAAGATGACTGGTCGGATAAAATCATTAAAAAAGCAACTTTAGAAGATTTAGACCCAATTGCAATTCAACTGGCAAGAGAAAAATATAAAGAAAAAAATACCAACGCTACCTATTATAAAGAAATAGATAATTGGTCAGACAAAGCATTTCTTGATAAACTTAAAATTACCGTTGATGGTAAAATTACAAATACAGCTATTATTCTATTAGGAAAACCAGAAACAGCTCATTTTATTTCTCCTGCCGTAGCACAAATAACCTGGAAACTAGACACTGAAGAAAAAGCTTATGAACACTTTAATATGCCTTTATTTTTAGAAATTAATACCCTTTTGTCTAAAATCAGAAACGTTAAATACAAGTTTTTTCCAGACAACCAATTGCTAGCTACCGAAGTCAATAAATATGACAATAAAGTTATTCTCGAAGCACTTAACAATTGCATTGCGCACCAAGACTATACCAAACATTCTCGTATATTATTGACCGAACAAATCAATAAATTAATTTTTAGCAGCGAAGGTAGTTTTTTTGAAGGTAAAGCCGAAGATTATACCGCTGGTGACAAAACTCCAAAAAAATACCGCAACAAATGGCTGGCAGAAGCAATGGTAAACCTAACAATGATTGACACCTTGGGGTACGGTATTCATAGAATGTATAACGAACAACGCAAAAGATATTTTCCTTTGCCGGATTATACAAAATCAACACGAGACAATGTTGTTCTAGAAATTTATGGTCATTCTATTGATGAAAATTATTCTAAATTATTAATCGAAAAGAAAGATGATTTAAGTCTTACAGAAGTAATCCTTTTAGATAAAATACAAAAAAAACAAGAAATCACAGATGAGGGTGCTAAACTATTAAAGAAAAAAATGCTAATTGAAGGTAGAAAACCAAATTATTATATTTCAGCTAAACTGGCAGAAATTACGAACCAAAAAACATCTTACACAAAGAGCAAAGGACTTGATAAGGAAGTTTACAAAGGTTTTATTTTACAACATATAAAAAATCACAGTTTTGCTACTCGTGAAGAAATTGACGATCTAATATTAGCACAACTCCCTGATTATATGAGTGAAAAACAACGAAAAAAGAAAGTACATAACATTTTACAGGAAATGTCTGGTAATACAATTATAAACATAGGCAGCAGAGCTAAATCAAAATGGGTTTTAGTAATAAAATAGCAAAGGTATAGTAATAAAATAGCAAAGATATAGCAAAGATAAAAACGTAATGCATTGATTTTATTGACTTTGTTATTACTAAAATAAGCAAAGCAATAGCAAAGAATAGTGTATAATTTAGCAAAGAAAACAAGTAGACAAACAAAATAATATGTCCAAAAAAAACCTCCAAAAACTCGAATTAACCTGGATTGGCAAAGGCGATGA
>CAMTWE010000036.1:0-1439 GCA_947085395.1 uncultured Bacteroidota bacterium
AAAATTGCCCATCATATATTTGAGAAAACGTCTATAAGTCCGTTTATTGGAAGCAATAGTTGGGTTATTGGAGGTCAAAAAACGCAACATCAAAAAGTAATTTTTGCCAATGACCCACATATCGGATTTTCACAACCTGCAGTTTGGTATGAAGCGCATATTACCACACCTCAACTTGAAAATTACGGATTTTATATTGCGGGCGCTCCTTTTCCGCTTTTGGGACACAATCACCAATTTGCTTACGGATTAACGATGTTTGAAAATGATGATATCGATTTTTATCAAGAAGAAAACCATCCAACAGATTCCACTTTATATCGATTTAAAAACGATTGGAAAAAATACACAATCACCAAAAAAACCATCGCCATCAAAGGAAAACCATCCGAAGAAATTATTGTAAAATCTACCCATCACGGACCCATAGTTTCTGGTATTGCCAAGGACATTTCCAACGAAAAACCTATTTCAATATTTTGGGTTTACACCCAACATCCTAATTTAATGCTAGAAGTTTGTTATGAAATGTCGCGCGCAACTACTATCACAGATTTCAAAAAAGGGGTTGCAAAAATCCACGCACCCGGTCTTAATGTGATGTATGGCGATGCGCAAGGAAACATCGCTTGGTGGGCAACAGGAAAATTATATATGTATCCAGAAAATGTAAATAGAAATTACTTTTTAAATGGCGCAGATGGTATGCAAGAAATTACGCGCTATTTAGATTTTTCTGAAAATCCACAAGCAATTAATCCGAAATGGAATTATGTATATTCTGCAAATAATCAGCCAGATAGTGTTAATAATATTTTATATCCTGGATATTATTTGCCCGAAGATCGCGCAAAAAGGATTGTAAATTTATTAGAAAGTAAAAACGATTGGAATCAAAAATCGGTTGCAACAATGATAACTGATGTTACTTCTTCAACAGCTCCTATGTTTGTAAAAGAATTTTTGAAATATATTTCATTAGCAAATCTCACAAAAAATGAGCAAGAAGCCATAGAAATACTAAAAAATTGGAAAGGTGACTTTCAGTTAAATGGCATTGCTCCTACCATTTACACCAAAATGATTTATCATTATCTTCAATTTACTTTTGAAGATGAAATGGGAAAAGATACTTTTGAAAAATTACTAAATACCCATTTTATGAAGGTAGAAATTGGGCATCATTTGATGAAAAAAGATTCACCTTGGTGGGATGATATCAATACCCCCACAACAGAACGAAAAGCTGAAATATTAAATAAATCTTTTACCCAATCTATTCAATCACTTGAAAAACAATTAGGTAGCAATATCAATAAATGGATGTGGAAAAAAGTTCATACCATTGAACATCCTCATCCTATGGGAAAAATTGCTTTATTGCGACCATTTTTTAATGTGGGGCCTTTTGAAATAAATGGCAGCAGCGAAGTAATTAA
>CAMTWE010000037.1:0-2243 GCA_947085395.1 uncultured Bacteroidota bacterium
ACTGCACTTGGCACCATTGGTGTTTTGATTAATACGTTTGTGAAGTAGGGAAGAGTGATGGGTGATGAGGGAAGAGTGATGAGTGATGGGTGATGAGTGATGGGTGATGAGGGAAGAGTGATGGGTGATGAGGGAAGAGTGATGGGTGATGAGGGAAGAGTGATGGGTGATGAGTGATGGGTGATGAGGGAAGAGTGATGGGTGATGAGGGAAGAGGGAAGAGGGAAGAGGGAAGATGGAAGAGGGTATGTAACTGATATAGGTTGACCACTTTAGGTTTCTAAAGTTTTTTATAATTATAAATAAATTAAAATATTTTAAAAATATAATACTATTCATGGATAAGGATGTAAATCTTAAGATAGTAACCCATAAAGATTTAAAAGTTTGGCAAAAGTCAATGGATTTGGTCGTTACTATTTATCAAGTAAGTTCTAATTTTCCAAGTGAAGAAAAATACGGGTTGATTTCACAAATGAGACGATCTGCGGTATCCATACCTTCTAATATTTCTGAAGGCGCTGCCAGAAATTCTACTAAAGAATACATTCGATTCTTATACATAGCGTTAGGATCCTTATCAGAATTAGAAACACAATTAATGATTGCAAACAGGTTAAAGCAATTAAATAACATACTTGAAGAGGAGGTTACTGAACTCAGAAAAATGTTAATTGCTCTCATCAAAAAATTGGAACAAAAAATATAAAAATTAGGGGTTTACTTGTCACACATCACCCATCACACATCCCTTAAAAATAATACATATGTCAAAAGAAACAATGAATACACAGACACCACACATAGAAGATGACGAAATCGATCTGATTGCCTTGGCTAAAAAGGTTTGGGAAGGGAGAAAGACCATTATCAAAACAACCCTTATTTTTATGGTAATTGGTTTTTTTATTGCCATATTGACTCCTAAAGAATTCACTACGGCTACTACCATGGTACCTCAAACCTCCAGTGGTAAGCAAATTGGTGGCAATTTAAGTGGATTGGCAGCCATGGCAGGCATTAACTTGGGAAGTATGGGTAGCGAATCTGGAATTGCTCCTACACTTTATCCACAAATTGTGAGTAGTATCCCTTTTCAGAAAGAGTTGTTACAAACTCCCCTTACTATTGAAGGACAAAAAAATAAAGTAACCTATGCTGATTATTACACCAATATTCAACGTCCAGGAGTATTAGGTTCTATTAAAAAATATACCATTGGATTACCCGGTGTTATCATTAAAGCGATAAAAGGGAAATCATCCAATCAACAACCAACAACTGACAATCAACTATTGAGTATTACTGATGATGAATATGAATTGATTCAACAACTGGAAGAACAAATATCATTAGATGTCAATGTAAAAGATGGCTATGTTACGCTTTCTGCTACGATGCCAGAAGCTATCGCCTCTGCAGAACTGGCTAAAAAAGCACAGGATTTATTACAGCAATACATCATTGATTATAAAATACAAAAATCTAAAGACCAGCTTCAATTTATTCAAGGTCGTTATGATGAAAAGGAGCGGGAATTTAAAGCTAAGCAACATCAATTAGCCCGATTTAAAGACCGCAATCAGTTTATGAATTCAGCTTTAGCGCAGACTAGTTTTGAGGTATTCCAATCAGAATATGAGATTGCTGAAAAAGTTTATTCAGAACTCGCCAAACAACTAGAAACTCAAAAAATTCAAGTTAAAGAAGACACCCCTGTTTTTGCTGTTTTAAAACCTGTTTCAGTTCCTATCGAAAAATCAAAACCCAATAGACCCCTTACTTTAATCATTTTTACCTTTTTAGGGGGTATACTTGGTGTAGGGATGGTGTTTGGAAAAGAGTTTTTGGGTTCGGTTAAGGAGCAGTGGAATGGGAGTGAAAAGTGAAGAGTGAAAAGTGAGAAGTGAAAAGTGATGAGGGATGAGGGAAGAGTGATGGGTGAAAAGTTATGAGATTGCTTCTTATTCCAACGCGCCAGTTGGCACCTTCATTAAAAACAGCTGCAAGTTGTTTTCTTGACATTCGGTCCTGCAATGACGGATTCAATTATAAAAAATAACAGCCAATAGCCAAAAGCTTGCGGCCAATAACAAATACATGAAAGGAATCATACTCGCCGGTGGATCCGGCACCCGTTTATACCCTATTACTAAAGGAGTTTCCAAACAATTGTTGGCTATTTACGATAAGCCAATGATTTATTACCCGCTATCCGTTTTGATGTTGGCCGGAATCAAAGA
>CAMTWE010000038.1:0-24825 GCA_947085395.1 uncultured Bacteroidota bacterium
ACTATTTATATATAAACTATGTTTTCTTATAGTGACTCCCTCTCCTTTGGAGAGGGCCGGGGTGAGGATTATGCTTTCGGGATTAATCCTCCTTTTTATGAAGTAATCGGGTTAATTTAATAGATAAATCTAGAAAAATTATTTTCGGATTCCCATTGCGTTCCACATGAAAAATGGCTTCCTCAATTTCTTTGGTTATGGCTAATATATTGCCAGAATGAATAAATTTTGAAAAACTTTCAAACTTAAAATTCTCTGTTTTAGGTTGTAGAAAAACCAAATTAGAAAGTGAATAATTTTGCAGTAAAGCCTGTCTAAAAAATTGCAAACAATATTGAAGAAATTGTTTTTGTGTTTCCCTGCCAACACTTGCAATTTTTTCACTCCATTCCACTAAAAGTGAAATAGCGGTTGCATCGCCTTTTGCTTTAAAAGCACTGCGAACCCAAGTAATAAACCATTTTTCAAAATCTAAATCATTGCTATTATTGCGCAAAATATTTAAGGCCATGTAAAAATTACCATTGGCTTGTTGCGCAATATTTAAAGCTTCTTTTTCCGTTATATTTTCACGTGAAACCAAACCTTTAACAATATCAAGGTCACTTAAAATAGGAAAATGTAAAACCTGACAACGAGAACGAATTGTTGCAATAATTTGTTCTTCATTTTCAGCAATCAATATAAAAGCTGTTTTTGCGGGTGGCTCTTCTAGTAATTTTAATAATTTATTAGCGGCAGAAATATTTAATTTTTCAGCCATCCAAATAATCATCACTTTATAACCCCCTTCAAAAGATTTTAATTTAAGCGATTTAACAATTTGCTCAGCTTCATCAACATTAATAGCGCCTTGTTTGTTGTCAATTCCAATAAATTGAAGCCAATCAAACAAATTTCCATACGGATTTTGAGCTGTAAAAATACGCCAATCTGCTAAAAATAAGTTACTTATAGGATTTTTTTTAACAGAATCACTAATAGCTACCGGAAAAGCAAAATGTAAATCGGGATGACTTAATTTTGAACATTTTAATTTGGTTGATGCCACATCAACACTATCTTTACATAAAAGATATTGGGCGTAAGCAATTGCCATTGGTAAAGTTCCGCTTCCTTCTGCGCCCACAAATAATTGCGCATGCGGTACACGGCCAGAATCTACACTTTGTTGTAAATGTTTTTTGATAAAATTAAGTCCTAAAACCGCAGAAAACTCCATTATTTGATGCTTAAATTATAATTCCAAAAATATCATTTTTATCCCATTAATTTTAATCCAGAGAAGTATCTTTGTTTAAATTTGAGGATAATTTAAAATACCCAATAAAAATCAAGAATTAAATAATATTTTAGCCCATAAAAGCATGAAAACAATCAACGATTTTAATTTTAAAGATCAAAAAGCACTCATTAGAGTCGATTTTAATGTACCTCTTAACGAAGAATTTCAGGTTACCGATGCTAACCGAATTGAAGCTGCAAAACCCACCATTTTAAAAATTTTAAAAGATGGCGGAAAAGTGATTTTGATGTCGCATTTAGGTCGCCCAAAAGGAAAGCAAGAAAAATATTCTTTAAAACATATTCTTTCAAAAGTTTCCAAAGTTTTAGGAATGGAGGTAAAATTTGTAGCGGATTGTATCGGTTCAACTGCAGAAAATGCTGTAAATCAGTTAAAAAGCGGAGAAGTTTTGTTGTTAGAAAACCTGCGTTTTTATGAAGAAGAAGAAGCAGGAGACCTTCAATTTGCTGAGAAATTAGCCAAATTAGGCGATATTTATGTTAACGATGCTTTTGGTACTGCACATCGCGCACATGCTTCTACTACTATTGTAGCCCAGTTTTTTTCTACTAAAAAATGCTTCGGGTTTTTGATGGCTGCAGAAATTGAAAGCATCAATAAAGTATTAAAAAACAGTGAAAAACCAGTTTTAGCTATTTTGGGTGGTGCAAAAGTTTCCTCTAAAATTGGCATCATTGAAAATATTTTAGACAAAGTAGATCACATTATTATTGGTGGTGGCATGACATTTACCTTTATTAAAGCAATGGGCGGAAAAATTGGAAATTCATTGGTAGAAGATGATAAATTAGAAATGGCTTTGGAAATTATGGAAAAAGCAAAACAAAAAAATGTTAAAATCCATTTGCCAATTGATGTGGTAATTGCTGATGCTTTTAGCAACGATGCCAATATTAGAATTGAAGAGGTAAACAATATTCCAGATGGATGGATGGGATTGGATGTTGGGCCTAAAACCAATATCGGATTTTCGTTTGTAATTGCGCAGTGCAAAACTATTTTATGGAATGGCCCGGTTGGCGTTTTTGAAATGAAAAATTTTGCCAAAGGAACCATCGAATTAGGACACGCCATAGCCGATGCAACCGAAGATGGCGCTTTTTCTCTTGTAGGCGGTGGCGATTCTGTTGCTGCCGTAAAACAATTTAAATTTGAAAAGAAAATGAGTTATGTTTCTACCGGCGGTGGCGCTATGTTAGAAATGTTAGAAGGTAGCGTTTTGCCTGGAATTGAAGCGATTAACAATTGTTAATTGATAATTAAAAATTAAAAATTAAAAGTGAACAATATTTGAGGAATTAGCGAAAAGCGAAAAGTTGGAATTAAATTTTATTGAAAAATTGACCAACATTAATCTGGGAAGTACCGTTTTTTTCCTTTTCGCTTTTCGCAAACTTTTCTCTGTTCGCTTTTCCTTTTTTTTTAATTTAATCTTTAATCTTTTTGTCTTATTTCTCATATCTCAATACTCATATCTCAATACTCATATCTCAATTCTCATATCTCATTTCTCATATCTCAATTCTCATATCTCAATACTAAAAAATGAAATACACTACTTTACCAAATACCGATATAAAAATTAGTAAAATTTGTTTAGGAACCATGACTTTTGGTCAGCAAAACTCAGAAAAAGAGGCGCATCAACAGTTAAATTATGCGGTTTCTAATGGAATTAATTTTATTGATACTGCCGAAATGTATGCCGTTCCCGGTAAACAAGAAACACAAGGGAGTACCGAAAGGTATCTTGGCACTTGGTTAAAAAACAATCGCGAAAAAGTGGTGTTGGCTACCAAAATTGCAGGACCCAATCGCGCTTTTTCTTATATCAGAGAAGAACTTAATTTTTCTAAAGAAAGTATTAAAACAGCTATTGAAACCAGTTTAAAACGCTTGCAAACCGATTATATCGACTTATATCAACTGCATTGGCCAGAACGTAAAACCAATTATTTTGGTCAGCGAAATTATCAACAAGATTCTTTTGAAAAATGGAATGATAATTTTGCAGAAATTACAGCATCTTTAGATGAAAGTGTGAAAGAAGGAAAAATTTTATATTATGGTATATCAAATGAAACTGCATGGGGTTTAATGCGTTATGTAGAAGAAAGTAAAAAAATGCAATTGCCAAAACCCATCACCATTCAAAATCCGTTTTCTTTGTTAAACCGTACTTTTGAAATTAATTTGGCAGAAGTGGCGCATCGAGAAAATATCGGATTGTTGGCCTATTCTCCTTTGGCTTTCGGTATTTTATCGGGTAAATATTTAAACAAACAAATGCCTGATGATTCTCGTTTAAAGCTGTTTCCACAAATGGCTCGTTACAATAAAGTAAATACAGAGAATGCAACACAATTGTATTTTGAGTTGGCCCAAAAAAACGGACTTAGCTTAGCACAACTCTCTTTAGCGTATTTATTGCAAAAGCCATTTTTAACAAGCGTTATTATTGGCGCTACTAAAATGGAGCAACTTAAAGAAAATATCAGCAGCTGGAACGTTCATTTATCGGATGAAATTTTACAAGAAATTGAAAATATTTTTGAAATGTATCCCAATCCGGCGCCTTAAATAATTAAAAGTGAAAAATTAAAAGTGAAAAATTAAAAGTGAAAAATTAAAAGTGAAAAATTAAAAGTGAAAAGGGATTCTGGAAAACATTTGACAATTGATAATTTAAAAATTAAAAGTGAAAAATTAAAAGTGAAGAACCAGTCAACCTATATCAGGGACGTACAACTTTTCGCTTTTCACTTTTCGCTTTTCACTTTTCGCTTTTCGCTAATTCCTGATTTTATTTCTCTAAAGTAAAAGTAAACGTACTTCCTTGTCCGTAAATACTATGAGCGGTAACAGTTTGATGATGGGCTTCTATGATATGTTTTACTATAGACAAACCCAATCCAGAACCACCTTGTTCTCTAGACCTGCTTTGATCTACTCTGTAAAATCGTTCAAAAACCCGCGGTAAATGTTCGGGTTTTATGCCTTCGCCATTGTCTTTTACGGTAACTTTTACATTTTCATCATCGGTTTCAACAGAAACAATTGCAGAACCATTTTGTTTTCCGTATTTAATTGCATTTACGAGTAAATTAATCATTACTTGTTCAATACGTTCCATATCGGCTTTTACCCAAACAGTAAATTCGTAAGAGCGATCAAAATGAAGTTTGATATTTCTCTTTTTGGCTTTCATCTCTAGTAAATCAAAAACATTTTGAATCAAGTTAATGATATCAAAATGGGTATAATTTAATTTAAGCGCTTCCGATTCTAAACCAGCTATAAGTTCTAAATCTTTGGTGATATAAATGAGTCGTTCTACCCCTTTTCCTGCGCGTTCTAAATATTTAATTCGCACTTCTTTGTCTTTGATAGCACCATCTAGCAAGGTCAAAATATACCCTTGAACGGTAAATAAAGGTGTTTTTAATTCATGCGATATATTGCCTAAAAACTCTCGGCGGTAATGTTCTCTTTCGTGTAAAATATCAATTTCTTGTTTTTTTTGATCCGTAAATTTCTGAACCTTACGAGAGAGTGATTCCATATCGGTAGGGCCAGATTCTTTTTTATTAGACTCGCCATTTTGTGTTTGTTGATGCGATAATTGCTCCTCATCGGCACCTTCAAAAATACCACCAATACGTTGAAATATAAATTTTTCTACTCGGTATTGGGTGATGATAAATGACAATATAAAAATAAGTAAGGCAAATTCTAATACAAAATCTAGGTGAATTGTTTCATAAAAAAAATACATTAATAACACCAATACAAATGTGGTAAAAAAGGTAAGCATTAACGCAGAACCTAAAGAAAAACCGTAAGATTTTTTAAATTTCATGTTGTTATTTTGTAGGACTTATAAACCGATATCCAACGCCTTTAATGGTAGCTACTAGATCATCGCCAATTTTTTCTCTAATTTTTCTGATGTGAACATCAATGGTGCGTTCACCTACAATTACATCATTACCCCAAACAGTTTCTAGAATTACATTCCGATTAAAAATACGTTCTGGATCGGAAGCTAAAAGCGCTAATAATTCAAATTCTTTTTTAGGAAAATCAATAATATTTTGATGAATACTAACCTGATAATTTTCTTTATTGATGATTAAATGACCAAAAGTTAGGATGTTTTTAGCATTAACCATGGGCACCCTTCTTAACAATGCTTTTACTTTACTCACCAAAATTTTTGGTTTAATGGGTTTCGTAATATAATCATCGGCACCAACCTCAAAACCTTCAATATGCGAATATTCTTCACTTCTTGCCGTAAAAAAAACGATGAGCACTTGTTCTAAACCTGGTAATTTTCGCAATTTTAAACAAGCTTCTAAACCGTTCATTTCTGGCATCATCATATCTAATAAAATTAAATGTGGCAGCTGTTTCTGTGCAATTTGTACCGCTTCTTTACCATTGTTGGCTTTAAAAATAGTGTAGCCCTCTTGTAATAAATTATAACCAAGAATTTCTAAAATATCGGGTTCATCATCTACCAATAATATTTTATAAGGATTGTTGTTCATCTTTTTTCTAGTTCAAAAGTTGGGTTAAATATACAAATTTACAACTCAAAACCAATTAAGTTGGCACTTAGCAGTAAGCATATTGCATAAAGAAGTATTAGCCAACCACCACTCCTTTTTTATTGATAAGCGGAATCATTTCGAGGGTATTTACAGAAACACTATTTTTTGGAAACAAATAAGTTTTATCAAACAATTTATTGTTACTAAAAAAACTAACCTGAAATGCATTGTTTAGTTGTAACACCTCATCTTGAATTAGTTCAATTTTAGCGATAGATTTTGCCGGTAAATGTTCAATAGTTTTTCTGATGACCGCAGTAGATTTTTGATCATCAAATCCTTTGGCAACAATCATCACCATTTCCAAAGAATTTTCTTGCTGATTGATTAAATAAGCATTCCAATCAAAACATTGAAATTCATCATTGTATTCATGAACAATTGCCATAAAAACGTCCACTACTTGCGGAATTTTAATATCTTTTTTCATTATTTATGGTTAAACATCAGCTAAAATAATCAAAAAAATGAATTACTTAAGATAATAATTTTAATACCCGAATTAGGAAATATTTTTATTGATGAAGTGGAATTTATTTATTGATGAAGGAATTTTTAAATTGATGAAGAGGAATTTTTTAAGCAATTTTAAAGCAAGCTAAAATAACTAGTATTGAGGAAACTAAATAATATTTTATTTGAAAGTGCTTCCCCAAATAAATTAAAAGCAAAAAAGTCGATTATAATCAAAAAAAGCAATTATTTAATTACAAAAATATTACCATTGGTTTATAAAAAAGCACTATTGGTAAAGTTTTTTATTTAAATATTATTTGAAAACAATATTTGTTTCGTTTTACTCCTTTTCTTAACATTCGGTATAAGCGTGTTTAAGTATAAAAAATGCAGCATCAGCAAAATTGCTCAATATTTATATAAATAATCATCAATCAAAATTACACTTCAGTAAAAATCAATCGGTAGTCATCCATAAAATTGGTATTTATAATAAGGTTGGTCAGCAAATAGCAATTTTTACAAAAGACCTGAATAAGGATTTAATAGAAATTCCTTTCCAAGTACAAACGGGCGTATATTTGATAAAAGTAACCACCAATAACGGAATTATCAGTAAGAAATTATTGAAAGAATAATTGGGTTAACTGTTGAATTGGAAATAAATTTGAAAATGTGCCAATTTGGAAATTTGATAATTTGGAAATAAAAAGGTTAATCGGATAATTGCCTGCCCTGAGTATTCCGAAGGGTAGTGCTGTAAACTATTATTGCTAAAGGTCAACAGCTAAAAGCCAACAGCTAGCTTAAAACTGTTTATGGCATATTGCTTAATTTTTTTATTTACCACATCTATTGTTCGGTAACTGAAATAACTGCATCCATACTTAAGAGTGGTTTATTTTGGAATCGTAAAAGTAACTGTGCAATGGCAATAACATCTTGCTCACAGTAGCGCACAATTCGCATTAAATCTTTTGCTTCATAATAAACTTGCGCTACTTGGCTGCCGTCAATATCTCCTTTAGGCGAAGGAATCCCCAAGATTGAAGTCAGTAATTTTAAAGAAGTATAGTGTTTATAATCGCCAAATTTCCATAATTCGAGCGTATCAATATGGGTTATTTCCCAAGGTTTTTTCCCAAATAATTGCAATTTTTCTGGCAAAGCAATTTGTTGGATAATCATTCTGCGAGCGATATAAGGAAAATCAAATTCTTTACCATTATGAGCACATAAAATATGCTGAGGTTTATCAAATTTTGTATTTAAAAGATTTTTAAAGTCGGTTAACAATTCAACTTCATCTCCATAAAATGATTTAACTCGAAATTGATTGAGTGATGCGTTGGTAAAAAATCCGACAGAAATACAGATAATTTTCCCAAACTCGGCCCAAATTCCCGCTTTGTGGTAAAAATCTTCAGCAGTAATTTCTTCAGCTCTTTGATACTGTGTTTTAGCTGCGTATAATTCTTGCATAATTGGATTTAGTTGCTTATAATCAGCTACTTCTGGGACTGTTTCAATGTCTAAAAACAAAATGTTTTCTAGTGCAATTTTTGATAACATAATTTTTCTTTTGATTAAAGATACAGATTTAATTTGAAAATGTGAAAGAAATTTTAAAATGTGCCAATTTGAAAATTTGAAAATGAATTAATTAATTATTGAATCTTTCAATCATTCAATCTTTCAATCTTTGAATTTTTACATTTTCAATCTTTTAATAAATAATTTCCATCCATCTATTGATAAGTTCTTATTTTTGATAAAAAAAGAAATATGGCATCAGATTCATTTCAAGCACCAGATTATTACTTTCTAAATGATTTATTATCAGAAGAACATAAACTCGTTAGAGACGCAGCGCGCGAATGGGTTAAAAGAGCTGTAACTCCCATTATTGAAGAAGCCGCACAAAAAGCAGTATTTCCAACTTCTATTATCAGTGGTTTGGCAGAAATTGGTGCTTTTGGCCCTTATATTCCTGAAGAATATGGCGGAGCGGGATTAGACCAAATTAGTTACGGACTCATTATGCAAGAAATTGAACGCGGCGATTCTGGCGTTCGTTCAACCGCATCAGTACAATCCTCTTTAGTGATGTATCCTATTTATACATTTGGTTCTGAAGCACAAAAAAGAAAATACCTTCCAAAATTAGCCAGTGGCGAATTGATGGGTTGTTTCGGATTAACCGAACCCAATCACGGCTCTGACCCAGGAAGTATGGAAACACGCATCAAAGATATGGGCGACCATTATGTATTGAATGGCGCTAAAATGTGGATTTCAAATGCTCCTTTTGCTGATATCGCCGTAGTTTGGGCTAAAAATGAACAAGGCAGAATTAAAGGATTGATTGTAGAACGCGGTATGGAAGGTTTTACCACCCCAGAGACACACAATAAATGGTCGCTTCGCGCATCATCAACCGGTGAATTAATTTTTGACAATGTAAAAATTCCGAAAGATTATATTTTACCCAATAAAGATGGATTAGGAGCGCCACTGCAATGTTTAGATTCTGCTCGCTACGGAATTGCTTGGGGCGCTATTGGTGCTGCCATGGATTGCTATGACACTGCTTTGCGTTATTCTTTAGAAAGACATCAATTTGGAAAACCCATTGCTTCTTTTCAATTGCAACAAAAAAAGTTGGCAGAAATGATTACCGAAATTACCAAAGCACAATTTTTAACGTTTAGATTGGGGCAATTGCGCAATGAAGGCAGGGCAACTTCTCCTCAAATTTCGATGGCAAAACGCAACAATGTAAATATGGCCTTAGAAATTGCCAGAGAAGCGCGTCAGGTTTTAGGCGCTATGGGAATTACCGGTGATTATTCTATAATGCGACATATGATGAATTTAGAAAGTGTAATTACCTATGAAGGAACACACGATATTCATTTATTAATTACCGGATTTGATGTTACTGGAATCTCAGCTTTTAAATAAGGTTAATTAGTATTGAGAATTAAGCATTGAGTATTGAGGTGTGAAATGTAATGAATTTAACATTGATCATTTTAACCAATTAAGTTTTGAATCCGAATGTATAGGGGCAACAATTCATTTTTTGAACCGACGAACAACTGAACAATAGAACATTTGAATTTTGAAGTTTTTTGGTAGCTGTTAGTCTTTAGCTATTGGCCGTTGGCAATAGAAGTTAGAAGTCAACTTTAAACCCTTCGGCTTCGCTCTGGGCAGGCATTTAAACCCTTCGACTTCGCACAGGGCAGGCATTTAATCAAAAGAAACATTAAACTCTTTTTTCCATTTTCAAATTTTCAAATTGCCACATTTTCAAATTCTCTTTTTCACTTCAACATTCTATTGTTCTATTGTTCTATTGTTCAACATTCATTTTTTTTAACCGATTCAACAATTCACCAAATCATCAATTAACCTGTCATCCAGATCCTTTGGAGGAACAACAGTTTAACATTAGAAATTAAAATTTATTTTCTACTTCTGCTGCTTTTAGCATAAAATAATGCAAATCAGTATTTTTAATAAATGGTTTTAGGTTTTCGCTTCCGGGTCCAAACATGGCTAGTTCTGTATAATCTGCAGAATGATCCATGCTAATCCATCCTACCGAAGTTCTTGATTTTTGAATTTGGGCAAAATAATCGTATGGTAATTTTTTATAATTATATAAACCATCATCACCTTTAACCAATCCTTTGTAATACTGTAATATGGATTTGGCTTCTTCTTCGGATACCACAAAATTATTGGCAAACTCAACACGATCTTTAATTTGGGAAATAGAAGAATCGGGTGTTAATCCGTTTAAAATCCATTCGTTGGTGTGTTTAAATTTATGAACGCTGTCAAAATTATCATTTACATTTTTGCCAGAAATCAATCCCGGATTGGCATTTCCATGATCACTTGTAATGATAACCAAGGTTTCTCCATCTTTTATGGCAAAATCTATTGCTGTTTTAATGGCTTCATCAAAAGCTACTTGGTCATATAACAAACCGGCAAGGTCATTGGCATGTGCAGCCCAGTCAACTTTTCCGGCTTCTACTTGTAATACAAATCCGTTTTTGTTATTTTTCATGCGGTCAATGGCTTTTTGGGTCATTTCTGCAAGGGTTGGTATGGTGTTGTTTAAATCTTTGATATTTTCTCTATCAATTGAGTAAGGCAATCCATCTTCAAAAAATACGCCTAAAATTGGTTGATCATTTTTGGTAGCCAACATTTCATTTCTTGTTTTAACTACCTGATATCCTTTAGCTTGATATTCAGCATATATATCTTTTTTATCTTTTCTACTGTTGGCATCAAAATATTGTTGACCGCCACCCATCATCACATCAAAATTAAGTTCTAAATAACTTTCGGCAATGTCTGCTTGGCTGTTTCTACTTTTGCTATTTACACAAAAACCAGCTGGTGTAGCGTGTGTAATAGGAACGGTAGTAACGCAACCTGCCATTTTTCCTGCTTTTTTAAATTTTTGCCAAATGGGCAAATATTCTTCGCCATTTACACCTACATTCAACGCTCCATTTTTTACTCGAAACCCACTTCCCCAAGAAGAACTTGCTGCCGCAGAATCAGTTACAAGTGAAGAGGCAGAAGCCATATCCATTAAGGCACGGCTAACTTTATTTTCGCGATACAGATTTAACCAATTTGAACCTTTCCCTGTTTTTCTATCCAAATAAATATCCGCCATGCTAAGCGTTCCAGAACTCATTCCGTCACTTACTAAAACAATGATATTTTTAGCTTTTTTGCCTTTATTTATTTTTGAAATTTCTGGATTTTGTGCAAGAAATTCAAACGGATTTAATAGGGTTGCGCCAACGGTGAAAACGGTTCCGTTTCTAAAAAACTTTCTTCTGTCCATGGGTTTTGGATTTTTTTTTCAAATATATAAAAAAGTAGTTATTAATTAGATAGAAGTATATTGATATTAACAAATAGTGAATACTTGGCAGCTTATTGGCTGTTAGCTGTTGTCTTTTATCAGTCGCCGTTTTCTTTTGATGTTTGCCCTTCGGCTTCGCTCTGGGCATGCTCTTTAAACCCTTCGGCTTCGCTCTGGGCAGGCACTTTAAACCTTAAACCAAAGAAACTTTAAACAATTTTTCTCATTGGCACATTTCCAAATTATATTCTCAACCCTCTAACATAGATAATTCTAACCAGCGTTCTTCTTTGGTTTCTATTGATAAAATAATTTCTTGCAATTTTTGCGTGTGTAAATACAGTTTATCATTGGAAATGTTACCATCTAACAATTCTTGTTCCATTGTTTTTTTCTGAAGTTCTAGTTTGGCTAAATCTTTTTCCAATTGTTGAAACTCTTGCTGCTCTTTATAACTCAGTTTTTTACGACCCCTGAGCGAAGCCGAAGGACGGGTATCTCCTTTTTTAACATTTTCTTCTTTGGGTTGTGATTGCTCATAAATGCGGTAATCGGTATAATTTCCAGGGAAAACTTCAATAACGCCATCGCCGGGGAAAACAAATAATTCATCAACTATTTTATCCATAAAATACCTGTCGTGTGATACCACCATAATATTTCCAGGAAAATCGAGTAAAAAGTTTTCTAACACATTTAGTGTTAAAATATCGAGGTCGTTGGTAGGTTCATCCAAAATTAAAAAATTCGGATTTTGAATTAAAACCGTACATAAATACAATCTTTTTTGCTCACCACCCGATAGTTTTTCAACAAAATCGTGTTGTTTTTTATGCGTAAACAAAAAACGTTCTAACAATTGTGTGGCGCTAATACTTCTTCCTTTGGTTAGTGGTATATATTCTCCAAACTCTTTAATCACTTCAACAACGCGCTGTCCGGGTTTAATTACAATTCCATCTTGCGTATAATAACCCATTTTTACCGTTTCGCCAATGATAACTTTTCCGGTTGTAGGTTGTGTTTGTTCGGTAATTAACTTTAAAAAGGTGGTTTTTCCGGTGCCATTTTTTCCGATAATTCCAATGCGTTCTCCTTTTTTAAACACATAATCAAATTTGTTGATGATGGTTTTATCACCATATTTTTTGGTAACCGCATGCAATTCAATAATTTTACTTCCCAAGCGCTCCATATTAATTTCGAGTTGCACTTTGTGCTCATTTCGTCGTTTATGGGCTTGTTCTTTTAGGATGTAAAAATCATCTTGACGCGATTTAGATTTGGTGGTTCGGGCTTTTGGCTGACGGCGCATCCATTCCAATTCTGTAGAAAATAAATTTTTTGCCTTATCAACTTCCGATTGTTCTTGCGCAATACGTTCGGCTCTTTTCTCTAAAAAATAAGCGTAATTTCCTTTATATCGATAAATGATACCATTGTCTAACTCTATGATTTCATTACACGCATTTTCTAGAAAATAACGGTCGTGTGTTACCATTAAAATGGTGAAATTTTCTTTGGCAAAAAACTTTTCAAGCCATTCAATCATATCTAAATCAAGGTGATTGGTGGGCTCATCTAACAACAATAAATCGGGTTTTTGAAGCAATGCGATGGCGAGTGATAAACGTTTTTTCTGACCGCCAGAAAGGGTTCCAACAGTTTGATCTAATTCCTCTAATTTCAACATCGATAAGATTTGTTTAAACTGATTTTCCAAATCCCACGCTTGGTGTTGTTCCATCAATTCAAATGCTTTTTGAAAAGCAATTTCATTTTCCGGATTCAATAAAGCATTTTCGTATTGTTCAATAATTTTGAGTAGCGGATTATCGGCGCTAAAAATTGCTTCACTAATGGTAAGTGTATCTTCAAAAAAATCATCTTGCGATAAATAGGCAATTTTTAAGCCCTTACGGTTGATGACTTGTCCGCTATCCGGCACATCTCTACCCGCAATAATATTGAGTAAAGAGGTTTTTCCGCTTCCATTTTTAGCGATAAATCCGATTTTCTGACCTTGATTGATGCCAAAAGAAATACCCTCAAAAAGTGTTAAAGCGCCAAAGGATTTTGATATATTTTCAACCGATAAATAATTCATCTAGAATTTTTTTTACAAAGTAAGCACTAATTTTCGTACGCACCGTAAAATATAGTAATTTAGAAATCGAAAATATATCGATATTATAACTGTAATATTTCCATTTATGGGTAAAAAATAACATCAAGAATAAAGACCTATAGATAAAAGACTTTTCCTTTTATTTGTCTTTAATCTTTTGTCTTTTTGTCTCATGTTTGCAGAAACACATTCGATAAATGTAAATTCATCTATTAAAAAGCATGAAACCAATTATCAACATCCATCAATTAAGTGTTTCTTTTGAAACAAACCATCAAAAAACATCGGTGGTAAACGCTATTTCTTTTGAAGTATTTCCCAATGAAATTATCGGAATTGTGGGTGAATCGGGTAGTGGAAAATCAATTACTTCTTTGGCTTTAATGGGATTATTACCACCAAATGCACTTGTTAGCGGTGAATTATTTTTGGGTGATGAATCGCTTCAAAACAAATCAGAAAGTGAGTGGAGAAAAATTCGTGGCCATCAAATGTCAATGATTTTCCAAGAGCCGATGAGCTCATTAAATCCGAGTTTAAGCTGTGGTTTTCAGGTAAAAGAAATGATTTTACAACATCAAAATATATCAGAAAAAGAAGCTAAAAAAAGAGTTATTGATTTGTTTGAGCAGGTTAAATTACCAAGAGTTGAGACATTATACCATCAATATCCGCATCAAATTTCGGGCGGTCAAAAGCAACGCGTTATGATTGCCATGGCCATTGCCAACAACCCAAAATTATTAATTGCCGATGAACCAACTACGGCTTTAGATGTTACAGTACAGCAAACAATAATTGAACTTTTAAAAGAATTACAAGCCAAAAATGGCATGAGTATTTTATTTGTATCGCATGATTTAACCCTCATTTCTGAAATTGCCCAACGGGTTTTAGTGATGAAAGACGGAGAAATTGTAGAACAAGGAAAAGTGGAAGATGTTTTTAAAAATCCGAAACACCCATACACCCAAGCGTTGATAAATTCTAAACCAAAATTAAAAGAGCGTTTAAAAATTTTACCAACCGTTCAAAATTTTTTACAGCACAATTTTTTATCCGAAGTAATTACGAATGAAGATCGCCAAAAAAAACACGAGCAATTGTATGCGCAAACAGCTTTATTGAGCATAAAAAATGTAAAAAAATATTTTAAAATTGACAAAGGATGGTTTCAAAAAGCAACTTTGGTAAAAGCAGTTGATGCAGTTTCTTTGGATATTTACGAAGGCGAAACGGTTGGTTTGGTAGGAGAATCGGGTTGTGGAAAAACTACTTTGGGAAGAGTAATTCTGAATTTGGATAAGCCCACAGCAGGCGCTATATTTTATAAAGGAACTGATATAACCAACCTTAAAAAAGCTGATTGGAAGGTTTTAAGAAAAGAAATTCAGATGATTTTTCAAGATCCATTTGCCTCTCTAAACCCGAGAATTACCATTGGCAACGCCATTTTAGAACCGATGAAAGTGCATAAAATTCTATCATCCAACAAAGAAAGAAAATTAGCGGTTATTGATTTGCTTAAAAAAGTTGGTTTGGATGAAACTCATTTTAACCGCTATCCGCATGAGTTTTCTGGCGGTCAACGGCAACGAATAGGCATTGCGCGCGCTATTGCATTGCATCCTAAATTAATTATTTGCGATGAATCGGTTTCTGCCTTGGATGTTTCTGTACAGGCGCAGGTTTTAAATTTGCTCAATCAACTTAAAGAAGAATTTCAATTTACCTATTTGTTTATCTCACATGATTTGGCTGTGGTAAAATATATGGCAGACCAAATGGTGGTAATGCATCAAGGAAAAATAGTAGAAAAAGGAGATGCAGATCTAATTTATGAACATCCACAAAATGAATACACCCAAAAACTAATCAACGCCATTCCGAAAGGAATTTAAAGCAAGTGAAATTGTAGTAGAAGTTGTATATTGCAAAGCATTTTTTAAAAGAGAAATTGATGAAAATAATAGTTCCAATGGCGGGAATTGGCTCGCGATTAAGACCACACACACTCACCATTCCAAAACCACTAACGCTCATCGCCGGGAAACCAATTGTACAACGTTTGGTAGAAGATATCGCTAAAGTTGTCAATCAGAAAATTGAAGAAATTGCTTTTATAATTGGTCCGGTTGCCAAAGGATTTCCTGCCGATACAGCACAGCAATTATTAAAAATAGCACAAAATTTAGGCGCCAAAGGAAGTGTGTTTATTCAGGAGGAAGCATTGGGAACAGCGCATGCCATTCATCAAGCGGCTTCGGTTTTAGACGGATCTTGTGTAGTAGCTTTTGCCGATACTTTGTTCCAAGCCGATTTTAAATTGGATGATAAAGCCGATGGCGTAATTTGGGTACAGCAAGTAGCAAATCCGAAAGCGTTTGGCGTGGTTAAACTTGAAAACGGAATTATTACTGATTTTGTTGAAAAACCACAAGAATTTGTGTCAGATTTGGCCATTATCGGTATTTATTATTTTAAACAAGGCGAAATTCTCAAACAAGAAATTCAGTATTTAATAGATCACAACATCACCGAAAAAGGAGAATATCAACTTACCAATGCTTTGGAAAACATGAAAGCAAAGGGATTGGCGTTTGTACCAGGAAAAGTGGATGAATGGATGGATTGTGGCAACAAAGATGTTACGGTTTTAACCAATAAAAAAGTGTTAGAATTTACTCATATAGCAGGTGAAAATCTGGTTTCTTCCGATATTATTTTGGAAAATTCTGAGGTAATTCAGCCGTGTTATATTGGAAAAGACGTGAAATTGAAAAACGCTAAAATTGGTCCTTATGTTTCTTTAGGCGATGGCTGTGTGGTAGAAAATTCTGTGATAGAAAATTCATTGATACAGCAAAATACGCAACTAAAAAACGCCACTTTATCCAATGCTATGATTGGTAGTAACGCTATTTTTAACGGTAAGTTTACATCGGTTAGTATAGGCGATTACTCAGAATTAAGCTAAAAATCTTGGCAAGATTGTTGTTTTAATGATTTAAATTGATGTTTGATGCGGATAGTTTATAAGGTTTTGTTTCTTTTTTTATTGATAACGGTATCTTCTTGTAAGAGTAGAAAAATAATATCAGATAGTTTTATTGCAACGCCTATAAGTATTGATAAAGTGGTTAAAAATTATCAGGAAAATATATTTAACCAAAATACACTTAAAGCCAAAATTAAAGTAGATTATCAGGATGGAAAAACCGAACAAAGTTTTATTGCCAATCTTCGGATGGAAAAAGATAAAGCAATTTGGATTACTGCCACAATATTGGGAATACCAATAGTTAAAGCATTAATTACACCCGAAAAAGTGAGTTATTACGAAAAAATTGAGGAAACTTATTTTGAAGGCGATTTTAAAGTACTTTCAGATTGGTTAGGAACGGAATTAGATTTTAATAAAATCCAAAATTTATTGTTAGGACAGGCCATTTCATCACTCAATAATAATAATTATGAAGTTTCTATTGATGAAAATGCGCATTTATTTAAAAAAGATACCAATGAACAGTTATTTGCGTTTTTGTTTTGGATCAATCCGCAACATTTTAAATTGGATAAACAAATGATTATTCAGCCCTATAAAGAACAATATTTAAGTGTAGTTTATAAAAATTATAACTACATCCATAAAGAATATTTTCCCAATACAATTATTATTGAAGCTGTAGCTTCGCAAAAATTGACCAAAATTAAATTGGATTTTAACACCGTTGAATTTAATGATTTGTTAACTTTTCCTTTTGAAATACCCAAAGGATATAAACCTGTAAAATTGAATTAATGCGTTCAAAATTGAAACATATCTTATTGATAATTTCCCTTTTAATAGTTGGAAATATATTTGCGCAAACCGATCGCAAAAAATTAGAAGAACAACGTATCCAACTTCAAAATGAAATAAAAGCCATCACTAATTTACTTTCAACGACTAAAAAAGAAGGGAAAAATCTCTTGTCACAAATCTCAGAATTAAATCAGAAAATAAAAATTAGAACCAAATTAATTGCCACCATTAACGAAGAAGCTAGCATCATCCAAAGAGAAATCAGAAAAAATGAACGTCAAATTACCGATTTAGAATTTGAATTAAATATCCTCAAAAGAGATTATGCAGATATGATTTACCGCTCGTATAAAAGCAAATCTAAACACAGCAGATTGATGTTTGTTTTATCATCAGAAAATTTTAACCAAGCTTACAGCCGATTTCAGTATATGAAACAATATACCAGTTATCGCAAAAAACAAGGCGAAGAAATACAGCGAAAAACAAATAAATTACTCGGATTAACCGATACTTTAAAAGTAAAAAAAGCCGATAAAATTATCTTGTTGAATGAAAAGAAAACGGAGCAAGAAAAAATTGAACAAGAGAAAAAAACGCAAGAAAAATTAGTAACTCAGGTTAAGAAAAAGGAAAAACAATACATCGCCCAAATTAGAGCCAAAGAAGCGCAAGAAAGAAAAATTGATGCTCAAATTGAGCGTTTAATTAGAGATGAAATTGCGAAATCTAATAAAAAAGCAGGTGTTACCACCAAAGAAACCAAAGCCAGTACCGGATTTGTACTTACTGCAGAAGCTAAAGCGCTGGCATCCAAATTTACCGAAAACAGAGGAAAACTTCCTTGGCCTGTGGTAAAAGGATTGGTGGTAAGAGGTTACGGAAAGCAGGCGCATCCAACCTTGCCAGGAATTACCGTAGAAAGTAACGGTATTTATATAGAAACAGAAGACGGTGCTAAAGCGCGTGCCATTTTTGAAGGAACAGTGCTCGCTATACAATCGGTAAGCGGACAATTTGCAGTTTACATACAACATGGTAACTATATTTCTATCTACAACAATCTGGAACAAGTGTATGTTAAAAAAGGCGATAAAATAGCAACCAAACAAGATATTGGGATAATTCATACCGATAGAGTTACCAATAAAACCATTCTAAAATTTCAAATTTGGAGAGATACCAACCGCGAAAACCCAACTGGCTGGATTTTCAATATGTAAGTTTTTTTAATTTGAAAATTAGCTAATTTTCAAATTAAAAAAAGAGTTTAAAGTTTCTTTTGTTTAAAGTTGCCTGCCCTGAGTTTATCGAAGGGTTGAATTGTTTAAAGTTTAAGGTTTAAAGTTATCTGAAAATTACTACAACAAACTGCTAATTGCTTAATGCTACTGCAAACTGCGACTGCTAACAGCCAAATGCTAAAAGCCAACTGCTAACAGCTAACTGAAAACATCCAATAAATCTAGATTAAAAACATTTTCTTGGGCTGTAAAACCTGTATAGTTTTTAATTTTTTCTAATTTTTGGAGATTAAATGTTGCTTGTTTACAAAAGGGTGTAATTTTTTGTTGTTCTAAATTAATTGCTAAATATATTTGCTCTGTTTGTTTGGGTGTTGGAATAAAAAAAGCTTTTTTACCTAAAGACGCCAAATCTAAAATGGTAGAATAACCAGAACGGGCAATAATTAAATCGCTCTGATTGAGTATTTTATTTAAAGCTGTGGTAGTTAAATATTGATAAAAAGTAAAAGGAAGTTCGGTTTTAAAATCATTAGTTTCAGAAACTACGCCGCGAATAAAGCAAACATTGCCTTTATATGTTTTTAATTCTTTTAAAAGAATTTTTTCTAACAGCGTTCTTTGTGGTTCAGGCCCCGATAATAAAACGCAAATATCATATTTTTTAATTGCTGTTTGATGGTGTAACCGACTGATAATACCCAAATATTTTGTCCTAATTTTTAAATCTTTGTGCATTGCTAATTTACCGGCTAATCTTTTTGATAGCGTATCCGGAATCCAACATTCATCAAATTTTTTGATAATTTTTTGATGTAAAAATGACGTAAAAAAAGTCGTAATTCCCGATAAAACGGTTAACTGATGGGTGATATAAACCGACGGAATTTTTCTGCTCCAAACACCAAATCGGTTATCGGAAATTAGGCCGTCAATATTTTCTTTTAAGATGATTTCTTGAACCAAACGATGTTCTGCACGCATCGTTTTAATAATTTTTGGCAATTGTTTGATTAAGTGCCATTTTAAATTTCCGTTCGTAGTGTATTGAATACGATAAGAGGGCAAAACAATGGTTTTAAGTTGCGGAAACTCTTGTTGTAACAGTTGCAAGGCCTCACCATCCGAAGCTAAAATTGGAGTCCCCCCTTTTTTTATAACAGCATTTATAATTGGGATACAGCGAGTTGCGTGTCCTAATCCCCAATTGAGGGGCGCAATTAATATTTTTTTTGAAGGTTTAACATTCAATTTTTGATTCAATTTAATAGCCCAATTTTGTTCTGCATCGTTTTAAAACTTCTTGCGCCACTATTTGTGCTTTTTGTGCGCCAATTTTTAAAACTTTTTCTATTTCATCCGTATTATTAATATAGTAATGATACCGTTCTCTTTCAGTTTTATATTTAGCAACAATCAATTCAAAAAAAGCTTGTTTGGCTGTTCCGTATCCGTAATTTCCAGCCAAATAAAGAGTGCGCATTTGGTTTGTTTGAGCTTGTGTTGCAACCAATTTATACAAGGCAAATAAGTTACAAGTTTCAGGATTTTTTGGATCTTCTAGCGGTGTAGAATCGGTTTCAATTTTCATTATTTGTTTGCGCAATTCTTTATCGCTTAAAAAAATATCAATGACATTTCCTTTAGATTTACTCATTTTTTCGCCATTAGTTCCAGGAACATACATGGTATCTTTTTCCACTTTTGCATCGGGTAACACAAAAGTTTCACCCATTTGATGGTTAAATCGAGCGGCCACATCACGGGTCATTTCTAAATGTTGTAATTGGTCTTTTCCAACCGGAACAATTGCGGCATCATACAAAATAATATCAGCCGCCATTAACATCGGATAGGTAAATAATCCGGCATTTACATCTGCCAATCTATCGGCTTTATCTTTAAAAGAATGTGCCAATGTTAAGCGTTGATAAGGATAAAAACAACTCAAATACCAAGCTAATTCTGTTACTTGCGGAATATCACTTTGGCGGTAAAAAACGGTATTATTAACATTTAATCCACATGCCAACCAAGTTGCTGCCGTGCTATAAGTATTTTCTCTTAGGGTTTTTGCGTCTTTTATTTGAGTAAGCGAATGCATATCTGCAATAAACAAAAACGACTCATTAGCCGGATTGTTAGCCATTTTAATAGCCGGTATGATGGCGCCTAAAATATTTCCCAAATGTGGCGTTCCGGTACTTTGCACGCCGGTTAAAATTCTTGACATATTTTTTGATTGATTGAAAAACAAAAATACACAATTCAATAGAATGAAACAGCTGAATTTTGGATTTAGAAAAAGTAAGTTAGCTTTTTTATAATTCGAAAATTAAAAAAAGAGTTTAAAGTTTAAAGTTGCGACTACCAAAAGCCAACAGCTAAAGACCAATAACCAACAGCCAACCGCCAACAGCTAATTTGAAAATGAGCTAATTTGGAAATTTGGAAATGAAAAAGAGTTTAAAGTTTCTTTTGTTTAAGGTTTAAAGTGCCTGCCCAGAGCGAAGCCGAAGGGCTAACTTCTATCGCCAATAACCAACAGCCAACAGCCAACCGCTAATAGCCAAAAGCTAAAGGCCAACCGCTAATAGCCAATAACCAACTTAAAACCGCTAATTTTTTCTTTCTTGTGCAAAACAGATATTAATTGCTATTTTTGAAAGCAAGAACTTTAAAAAGAAGCAACTAACAAAGATGGAATTAATTAAAAATATATTAAGAGCCATATGGCGTGTTTGGTTTTATGTAATAGCTGGGTCTATTATTATCGTTTTATTGCCAGTTTTAATGGTTTTAACCTCACACGATAAATTTTACCCTTACTTTTTTAAATTAGCTCGATGGTGGGCAAAAGTGGTGCTATTTTTGATGGGTTTTAGCGTAAAAGTTCTTGGAAATAATCAATTTATTAAAGGGAAAAGTTATATGTTTTCTGCCAATCACACCTCTATGATTGATGTTTTTGTGATGTTGGCAGTGGTAAAAAATCCCTTTGTATTTGTAGGAAAACAAGAATTGATTAAATTACCTATTTTCGGATTTTTCTACAAAAGAACTTGTATTTTGGTTGATAGATCAGATCCGGAAAGTAGAAAAAAAGTGTACGAAAGTGCCCAACGCAAACTAAAAAGAGGATTTAGCGTTTGTATTTTTCCAGAAGGATTGGTTCCTGCTGATGAAAGTGTGGTTTTGAGCGAATTTAAAAACGGAGTGTTTTCGCTGTCTATAGAACATCAAATTCCGATAGTGCCAATGATATTTTTTGATTGCAAAAAACGATTTTCATATACCATAAACTCTGGAAGCCCAGGATTGTTAAGAGTTAAAGTTTTAGACATGATAGAAACCAAAAATTTAACGCTCGATGATAAAAATATGATTAGAGAAAAAGCGTATCAAATAATGTATCAAGAGCTTATAAAAGATTTAGAAAATCAAACACCATAAAAATATGAAATCAAAACACATCAAATTTTACAATCCGTTAGAAGAAAAAATAAATGTCATAACCCATGCAATTGGTATTGCTTTAAGCATTGTTGCTTTGGTGCTTTTAGTTTTATTTGCGAGTCTTTACGGCACCGTTTGGCACATTGTTAGTTTTAGCATTTATGGCGGTAGTTTATTGGCCCTTTACAGCGCTTCAACTATTTATCACAGCAGAAAAAGCCCAAAATGGAGGTATCGCTTTAATATTGTTGATCACAGCGCTATTTATATTTTAATTGCCGGCACTTATACGCCTTTTACCTTGGTAACTTTAAACGGAACCATTGGTTGGGTGTTGTTTGGCGTAACATGGGGAATTGCCGCTATCGGTATTATTTTTAAAATATTTTTTACCGGACGTTTTGATATTATATCTACAATTGCCTACGTTGCCATGGGTTGGATTGTAATCTTTGCCATCAATCCATTAATGGAAAATTTACCCGCAAACGGTTTAATTTGGCTGTTTTTGGGCGGTTTCTTTTATACTATTGGAGCTGTAATTTACGCCATTCATAAAATAAAATTTAACCACGCCATTTTTCATGTATTTGTTTTATTGGGAAGTATCAGTCACTTTTTTGCGATATTTTTACACGTTCTTCCCTAATTTTTATTGATAATTAATTGTATCTTTCTGAAAAATAAATTTATAGTATTTTTGAGATGAAAATATTGTATTTTTATTTAATCAAACTTAAAACCAAGATTATGCTAAAGATTTTAATTGTTGATGATGAAAATGATGCTATTGAAGCATTAGAATGGAAACTTAACAGGTATGTAGAAAATATTACCATTGCCAAATGCAGTTCGCCCATTGAAGCTATTTCTATGGTAGAAAGTTTTAAACCCGATATTCTTTTCTTGGATATTCATATGCCAGAAATGAACGGTTTTGAGTTTCTAACCCATTTAAAATATCTTGATTTTAATCTGATATTTACCACCGCTTACGATGAAATGGCAATGAAAGTTTCTAGGTTAACTCAAATTTTTTATATCCTAAAACCCGTTGATAAAGATGATTTATTAGAAGTTTTTGAAAATGCCAAAACCAAAGGAAAAGAGGGTTTTTTAGCGTTGAAAATAAATTTATTAAAACAACATTTAATGGATTATACTACCTGATGAAATATAAAAAGTAATGCAATAAAATCCAAAAAATACTCCCCCAAAAAATTTATTGCCCAATGAATCTTGGAATTTATAATCTTACCGATTTATCTTCAGAATATTTTGCAATGATTCGCGGATCGTTGATGTTCTTCTTTATTTACCATCTCATTATTTATTATTTCAATAAAAAGAAAAGCTATTTATACCACGCCTTATATTCGCTTTTTCTGTACATTTTTTTATTCAGCCATGTATTTGTAAATGAAATTTATAGATTTTATTATTATACAGATGATGCTTTTTTGCTGATTGGTTTATCTTTTTATTTTTTATTTACACGTGAAATTGTTCAAACCAAAAAGAATTTACCAGCTTGGGATAAAGTATTGTTAAAAACCATTCCAATTTTATGGGCAATGTCTGTACTCTTAATTCTTGATGTTTTTATATTGGGTAAAAATGCGCAAGAATATTTGTTTTTTATATTGATTTTTAGCACCACTATCCTCTCATTAATAACATCCATCAAACTAATTCAAATTGATAAATTTCATATCAAACTTTTTATATTTGGTTCTCTCACTTTTTTAGTGATGTTATTTATCACCCTTACCATTCATATTTTTAATTTGGATGCTTATTTTATTAAGCTTGGTTTTCATAGGATGTTTTTTTTATACACAGGCGCTATTATTGAATTTATTGTATTTTCCTTTTTGATTAGTTACCAATATAGAAGTATGATTGAAGAAAAAGCGAGAATAGATTTAGCCATTTCTAAAAATAAATTTGAATCCACAGAATTAAAAATGATGACGTTAAAAAGTCAGTTAAATCCACATTTTATATTCAACACACTTAACTCTATCAATAATTTTATCTTAAAAAACAAGGTAGAAGAGGCCTCAGATTTTATCACAAAATTTGCCAGATTTGTACGCAATGTACTCAACAACTCTAATCAAACAACCATTACTTTACACGAAGAATTGGCTAATTTAAAAACCTACATATCCTTAGAGAAAATTAGAACCAGCCATGGTTTTGAATTTATAGAAATAATAGCAGACAATATCAATTCAACCACTACAAAAGTGCCGCCTTTATTTTTGCAACCATATATAGAAAATGCTATTTGGCACGGCATTTCGCAAAATATTGGCGCCAAGAAAATTTGGCTCTATATCAATGCAGATCATCATAAATTGATTTTCACTATCTTAGATAACGGTATTGGAATTAACAAATCTATAGAACAAGATAAATTAAACATCCATAAAAATAAAGGTGAAGCTACAAATTCTGCTGTATTTAGGATAAACAGGGTTTTTAATGAAAAAAATGTAACAATTTTAAGAAAAGATGTTACAAACGAGGGAATTTATGGCACAGAAGTATATATTTCATTTCCAAAAATAAATTAAACATTACCATTTATATATTAAACCTTACCAAATGCAAAGTTTTGCTGTAATTGTCTAATTTCAATTATTAAAATAAATGTAAATGTTGTACATTTGGGTATCTTAATATTAAAATAAATCTTTTGGGGTGGTTTATTTATACCTCGGGCTTTTCTAAGCTCGAGGTTTCTATTTTAATGTCTTTTTTAATTTTTTTTTTGATTGCTATAAAATGAACTAAAAGAATCTTACATTTGAAACAATTAATGTAAGTTTAATAATTCCCACATCATGTTTTTAGATTTAAATGCAGAGTTTTTTTCATGGGTTCGTGGTGCCCTAATTGTACT
>CAMTWE010000039.1:0-5403 GCA_947085395.1 uncultured Bacteroidota bacterium
GAATAATTTAGTATTTTTATATAATTAATAAACGCTTTTGAGGATTAAATAAAAACAAACCAAGAAAAATGCCAAATAAAGATTGTAAACAATGTGTAGATTGTGATCAGCGTTCACCTCTATTTAAGCTATTGTCTGAAGACGAACTTAGTATCATAGGAGGTGTTCGTTACAAAGTTTTATTTAAACCTGGTGAAATTATATTTAAGCAAGGCACCTCCTGTCATAATATACTTTCTATTAGAAGCGGATTTGTAAAAATTTATTTGGAAGATGAAAATGGTAGAAATTTTACCGTTAAAATATCAAGTGTTGATGAATTAATAGGAAAAACAAGTATTTTTCTAGACAAAAGACATCATTATTCTGTGGCTGCCTTAACCGATGTAGAGGTATGTTTTGTTGATGCCGAGGCATTTAAAAAAGTGCTTTTTGCCAATAAAGAATTTAGTGAAGTTTATGCTAATTTTTGGGGTGAATCAAACATCATTTTATGGAACCGAATTTTGAGTTTAGCACATAAACAAATGAATGGCAAAATTGCAGATGTGTTGCTTTATATCTCTGAATCAGTTTTTAATCATACAATTTTTGAGTCTTTTATTACACCTAAGTTAATTGCTGAAATGAGTGGCGTTGCAAAAGATAATGTAGTTAGAACCCTTTCCAAATTTCACAAAGAAAAAATAATTAGGTTTTTGAAGCTTGAAATTACCATTTTAGATAAAGAACGTTTAGAAGAAATTTCTAAAAACGGATAAAAAACGCAAATCAAGTGTTGAGATTCTAAAGCATTTGAGGTTTAATCATCTGATTAAAAAGGAAATTTTTCAACCTTTTGCTCATGAATTCAACAAGGGGATTAATACCCTTGCCATAAATTAGAAAAATTATTTGACTTTATTAATCATTAAAATTAATCGAGATTGGTAATTACCTCCATTGCTGGTGGCGTTTCAAAGTGTTTTTTCACTGGACATTGACCCACAACATTTTTAATAGCACTGATATATTTAGTTGGAAAACTCTCTGGTAAATTTACTAAAATTTCCATTTTTTCTACCATATTAGTTCCCTGATTATAAGTCATTTTTTGAATTAAGGAAACCCCTTCCAATGAAAAATCGCGTTGGTGCAAAAAAGCCCTTACATAAACTGCAGAACACATTCCGGCAGTTGCAAGAAAAATTAAATAAGGCGATTCATTCATCGTAATTTCATTTCCGTTGATGGTTGGAACAATTTTTCCTTGCTTATCAAATGTTACAATAATATCCATAGTTTTGATTTTAATTTCGATGCAAAATTAAGGATAAGATAATCAGGGTTTTGTAACCTGAGTTACAGTTTATATCAATTGTACATAAGAACTAGTCCGATATTTTTCTGGTATAATGCCGATATAGTGTGAAAATAGGACAATTTGATGGACTATATTGAACACATAATCGGTATTAATCAAAAAATAAATCAGCCAAAATAGCATCTGTCAAAAATCGTCCTTTTGAAGTGATGAAAATTGTATTGTCTTTGATTTCAGCATCTTGTAATTGCTGATGCTTTTTTAATTGTTTAAAAAGATGATTTTTATAAATAATGCCAAATCGATTTTCAATTACATCAACCGAAACTCCAAAAATGGTGCGCAAACCAGTCATTAAATATTCATTAAATTGATTTGTGGTAGAAAGTATTTCGGTTGTTAATGGAAGCTCATTTTGCATTAAAGATTTAATGTATTTTGGATTGTTAGCCACATTCCAACTTCTGCTAAAACCATTAAAAGAATGGGCAGATGGTCCTACGCCCAAATAAGATTTACCCAACCAATAAGCCATATTGTGTTTAGAAAAATACCCTTCTTTTCCAAAATTGGATAATTCATATTGAGTAAAATTATTTTTTGACGTTTCATCTACTAAAATTTGAAAATGTTCATGCGCCAATTCATCTGAAACACTCGGGTATTTTTGTGTTTTAATAAAATGATGTAAAGCAGTTTTTTCTTCCACCGTTAGTGCATAACACGATAAATGTGGGACTTTTAAATCAAATGATTTGTGCAAATTTGCGGTCCATTTTTCGACACACATTTTTGGAATACCATAAATTAAGTCGATGGTAATATTTTCAAATCCAGCATCTTGCACTCTTTTTACCGAGCTGTCTGCTTCGGTAGCCGAATGCGCCCGATTCATGAATTTTAAATCTTCCTCAAAAAAAGATTGAACTCCGATACTGAATCTGTTAATAGGTGTTTTTGTAAATTCTTTTACTTTTTGAGCTGTTAAATCATCTGGATTGGCTTCTAATGTAAACTCAATATCTGAACTTAAATGGTAGTTTTTAGTAATGGTATCAAATAAACGCAAAATTTCATCAGCACATAACAAAGAGGGAGTTCCGCCACCAAAATAAACGGTTTCTATAAGCTGATTTTCGAGATAATCTTTTCTTAAAATCAACTCTTTTTCCATCGCTTTTAAAAACTCCTCTTTGTTTTTTAAGGAAACAGCAAAGTGAAAATCGCAGTAAAAACACGCTTGTTTACAAAAAGGAATGTGAAGGTAAATTCCGGCCAAAATTTTTACTTATTTAGATATTTTAGTAGGATTTTGCATAACAAATGCTTTCCAACCCGTATAATTTTTATCGGCTGTTACTTTTCCAGAATTATAAAAATGGCAAACTGCAGCTGCCAATCCGTCGGTTGCATCCAAATGTATGGGTAATTCTTTTAAATTTAACAATTGTTGTAACATCTTGGCAACCTGTTCTTTACTTGCATTTCCATTGCCCGTAATAGCCATTTTTATTTTTTTTGGAGAATATTCAACAATCGGAATTTGGCGAGATAAACCTGCCGCCATTGCAACACCTTGTGCGCGTCCCAACTTTAACATCGATTGTACATTTTTGCCAAAAAAAGGCGCTTCAATAGCAATTTCATCGGGGTGATAAGTATCTATTAACTGAATTGTTCTCTCAAAAATATACTTTAGTTTTAGGTAATGGTCGTCGGTTTTGTGGAGCATTAATTCATTTAATACAATTAATTCCATCGAATTCCCCACTACTTTTATGATGCCAAAGCCCATAATGGTGGTTCCGGGGTCAATTCCTAAAATAATTCGTTCCGACTTCATGTAAGTATTTTTTGCAAATATAAACCTAATGCTTTTATTTGTATCCATGTTTCGATTGTTAAAAAAATATGCTAAATCTTTCTTTTTGCTCCTTAAAATTGCACTGATTTTAATGGCTTTTTACCTAATTTACCACAAAATATGGATTGAAAATGGCAACATCACTTTTAATTTATTTAATAATTTTTCACTCTTACAATTGATATTCATCATTTTTTTGATGCTGATTTTAAGTGCTTTAAATTGGATTTTTGAATTTTATAAATGGAAAATTTTGGTGACTTCCATTCAAAGAATTTCTTTTTCTGAATCTATGCAACAATGCTTAACTGCGCATATTGCTTCTTTAATGACGCCCTTTAAAATAGGCGAATTTGGCGCAAAAGCGATGTTTTTTAACAGAAAATTGATACCTAAAATTCTGTATTTAAATTTTTTAGCCAATGGAAGTCAGTTGTTAATGACACTTTTCTTTGGTTTCATCGGATTTTATTTTTATCAACATTCAGTTTTGTCAATTTCCAGCGAATCATTCAACTTTAACTATTTATTTATATTGCTTTTTTTGATGGTTTCTATGTTACTTTTTAAACTTTTATCAAAACAATTAAAATTTAATTTTTGGAAAAATATTTTGGTTTCAGTTCATTTTAAAAATATCGGATTTAGTTTGTTGCGATATCTTATGTTCTCGCATCAGTGGTTGTTTTTACTCTATTTAATTAAGCCAGATTTAAGTTATTTTAATACTATTTCTACCATATTTACCATGTATTTATGGGCTACAATAATTCCTACTTTTGCCATTTTAGATTGGGCAATTAAAGGATCTATCGCGCTATTTTTATTGACTTTTTTAGGATTTAATGCTCCAGAGATTGTGATGATTTCATTGCTAATGTGGGTTTTTAATTTTGCATTACCGGCTTTATTTGGAAGTTATTTTATGCTTACGTTTAAACAAAATAAAAGTTTGAGTTATGAATGAAATTGTGCTAATAATTGGTAGTGTCATCAGCTTCATTTATCTGATATTAATCTTACTTTTAAGTATTGGAAGCATTAAATTGAAAGATTTTAATCCATCAAAAAAAAATCAACAAAATTCTTTTTCAGTTATTATTCCTTTTAGAAATGAAGCACCTCATTTAAAAGCACTGTTAAATAGTTTTAAAAACTTGGATTATCCAGTGCGTCAATTTGAAATAATTTTAGTAAATGATGCTTCTACCGATAATTCTGAATCCATAATTTTAGATTTTGTAACTCAAAATCAGACACTTCAACTACAATTGCTCCAGCTTAAAAACGCAACTACTGCTCCTAAAAAAGAAGCGCTAGAAAAAGCACTGAAAATTGCTCAATTTAATTGGATTATCACCACCGATGCCGATTGTGTTTTTGCTCAAAATTGGCTCAACACTTTTGACAATTTTATACAATCAAATAATTGTGATATGATGGTGGCGCCGGTTAATTTTATTTCCGATAATAGTTTTTTACAAAATTTTCAACAAACAGATTTTATGAGTTTGATGGGTGCAACACAAGGCGGATTTGGTATCAAATTTCCTTTTTTGTGCAATGGCGCCAATTTGTGTTACAAAAAATCTGTTTTTATGGCTGTTAACGGATTTGAAGGCAATAAAAACATTGCTAGTGGCGATGATATTTTTTTGATGGAAAAGTTTTTGAAACACGATAAAAATAAGGTAAAATATTTAAAAAGTTTTGATTCAATTGTTCAAACAAGTCCTCAAAAAACTTGGAAAGAATTTGTAAACCAACGAATTAGATGGGCATCAAAAACCACTGCTTATGAAAATATTACTGGTAAATTAGTTGGATTGATTGTTTTAAGTATGAATTTTTGGCTATTTTTATCGTTTATTTTTCTTGTTCTAAAATGGATTTCACCCGTTAAAATTTTATTTATTTGGATGCTAAAAATAACAATCGATTATTTTTTATTATCGCGTATTTCGAAGTTTTATCGCACAAAAATTGCCATAACTCAATATATAATATTTAGTTTTATATACCCTTTTTACACTGTTTTAGTTGGGTTTTTGTCTTTTGGAAAAGGATACAAATGGAAAGATAGAAATTTTTTAAGGTGAAGGCGTAAAGAGTCCTTCTAAAATTGCATCGGCATTTTTCCAAAGTAAAATCACCAATAATAAAATTAAAACCAATATGATAAATCGTTTATAATTTGGTCTTTTTTGCTGTTTAAATCTGCGGAATGACATAAGTA
>CAMTWE010000040.1:0-3971 GCA_947085395.1 uncultured Bacteroidota bacterium
ATCAAAATAAATGCTTTTACTTCATCCGTAGGAAAAATTTATATCAACAAACCCTATCAAGCACTTGATTTTACTAAAATTGAATCTAATATGGTGCGTTGCCCTGATGCTGATATTGCAAAAAAAATGATTGCTGAAATTGAAGCCATCAAAAAACAAGGCGATACAATTGGTGGCACCATTACTTGTGTGGTTCAAAATGTACCTATTGGATTAGGTGAACCCATTTTTAATAAATTGCAAGCGCAATTGGCGTATGCCATGTTAAGTTTGAATGCAGTAAAAGGTTTTGAATATGGTAGCGGATTTTGTGGCACAGAGATGAAAGGCAGCGAACATAACGATTTATTTAATGCAGACGGAACCACCAAAACCAATCTTTCTGGCGGAATACAGGGTGGAATTTCTAACGGAATGGATATTTATTTTAGAGTGGCTTTCAAACCTGTTGCAACAATTATGAAAACCCAAGAATCTATCAATAAAGAGGGTGAAATTATTGATCTTGAAGGAAAAGGACGACACGATGCTTGTGTAGTACCGCGCGCCGTTCCTATTGTAGAAGCATTAACTGCCATGGTTTTAGCAGATTTTTACTTGCTTAACAAAGTGTCTAAAATATAATTGCTTTATCACAAATATTAAAACTTGACCTATAAAAAAACCTGAAATTGATTCAGGTTTTTTAAATTATAATTAAATATTTATTTGCTAAACTTAATACCAAACATAAAATTGGCTTTTGGCATGGGCACTAAATTGGTTTCAGAATATACCTCATTAAAAATATTATGTGCAGCTAAAGAAAGTTCTAACTGCTTATGAATACCCATCAATTTGGCATCAACTACCTTGTAATTTTGTCCGTTGGTGCGCTCCACATATCGGTAAGTAATTTGTTGACTTAAAAACTGTAAAAATTGTGTTTGCAATTGCGCATTGAATTGATTTTTAATACTGTTTATAGAATATCGGGTGTAAGCAACATTTAAATCTTTAATTTCATCCTCAATATAAGTGTAATTTACATTCAATTTTTGGGTAAAATTAAACGCCTTAAAACTATAATCTACAGCTGTTTCTATACCTTTTGTTGTAACTTCGCTAAAGTTTCTTGATTGCCATTTATCGGTTAAATTATCTTTGGTCCAATCAATTAAATTATCAGAATTTCTGTTAAAACCAGCTACTTTGATAAGAAATTTTTCATCAGAAAAAGTAATTCCTATTTCTTGTGACAAGGCAGATTCCGGCTTTAAATTTGGATTTCCTTGCTCTATAGAACTTTTGTAATACAAATCTGTGTAGGTTGGAACTCTGTAGGTATAACCAATATTGGCGTAGGTTTTAAATTGATTGGAGAGTCTATATCCAACCTCAATTCCAGGAAATGCTTTGGTGCCAAAATCATCATAATAAGAAACGGCAACACCTGGGGTAATGTCTAATTTTGCATCCAACAATTCAAATCGATGTTCTAAAAAGGAAGTCAAAACCAATCGATTATGCGCTCCTAAATTATTACTTTCTAAGGATACTTTGTTGATATCGATTCCAAATCCTGTTGTTCCATAATCAGATTTATAACTGCTATTAACCTCTGCTCCTACTTTGTTTGAAATGTGCATATTTCTGTAAAACAACGGATTATGACGCAAAAACAAGTACATATCTTGATTTCTTCTCCAATAAATACGAGGCGTAATTTTTAAATTATCAACAAAATAATTGGTGGTAAGCGCCACTAAACTGGTTTGTGTTTCTTCATATTGGTCTTTAAAATTTGGATTGGCATAAAATCCGTTTGCGCCAAATTTACGTTCGTTAAAAAGCGTTAATAACTGAAATTTACCGATATATCCTTTTAGAAAAACTCCTAAATTATCAAAATCTGTATTAAATCGATATCCTTTAGATTGTTGCTTTTCAACATACAATTGAAATCCAGCATTATCAGAAACGCGTGTCAATCCAAATCCTAATTTATGATTTTCATAAGAACCGGTGCTAAAATTGGCTTTTACAGAATTTTTATCAATTTTTTTGGTGACAATATTTACCGCTCCAGTAAAGGCATTTTGACCGTAAATTCTGGCAGCCGGACCTTTTATAATTTCGATACGCTCAATATTATCAACAGAAATCATAGCATTCATTAAATGATGACCAGTTTGCGCATCGTCCATTTTAACGCCATCAATTAACACTAAAGTTTGATCAAAACCCCCACCACGGATGTATAAATCAGACTGCATTCCATCAACCCCTCTTTTACGCACATCAATTCCGGCGAAATGTTGTAACAAATCGGCTACATTTTGTGCAGCACTTTTTTGAATTTGTGCTGATGAAATTATGGTGATGGTTCTAGAAGTTTCATCAAAAGGCAAATCGATTCGATTGGTAGAAGTAACCAAAACCTCATTTAATTTTATGGGTTCATTTTGTGAAAAACCGATTATTGAATATAAAATTGAAAATAATAAAAGGGAAATTTGTTTCATAAAAAAGTTTTAAAATTAGCTGGCAAAGCTATAAAAAATAATGAACTCTAAAAGTAGCAGGCGATTTCCTATAAAAAAATACAATTTAAATTTAATAGATTAATCAATTTTACTTATACTGAAATCAAAATTTCTAATAATTGTATTATACTGATACACTTATTGTTTGAACTTAGGAAATTAAAATTAACTTTGTATTGGAAAATAAAAGGTGATTTTTCCATCATTTAAAATAAACTTTTTAAAATAAAATAACTTAAAATATACTACTATGTATAAATCGATAATCAGATTGCGCATGAGTTCACACGATGCTCACTATGGAGGAAACCTTGTTGATGGCGCCAGAATGCTTCAATTATTTGGTGATGTTGCTACAGAATTGCTAATACTTAGAGATGGTGATGAAGGTTTGTTTAAAGCTTACGATATGGTTGAATTTATGGCGCCCGTATATGCAGGTGATTATATAGAAGCAGTTGGTGAAATTATTGAAGAAGGAAACTCTAGTAGAAGAATGAAATTTGAAGCTAGAAAAGTGATTGCCCCTCGTCCAGATATTTCAGATTCGGCTTGTGATTTTTTAGAAGAACCCATTGTTGTTTGTAGAGCAACAGGTACTTGCGTTACTCCAAAAGCCAATCAAAGAAAATAAGTTATGGAAAAATTAATCATTACAGCAGCTATTTCGGGTGCCGAAGTTACTAAGGATCACAATCCGGCAGTACCTTACACCATTGAAGAATGTGTTCGCGAAGCTGGTTTGGCTTATGAAGCGGGCGCCTGTATAATTCATCTTCATGTAAGAAGAGATGATGGAACGCCAACCCAAGATAAAAACCGATTTAAAGAAGTAATGGATGCTATTAAAGCAAAATATCCAGATGTAATTATACAACCCTCAACGGGTGGAGCTGTTGGTATGACCAATGATGAGCGTTTACAACCAATAGAATTAAATCCTGAGATGGCCACTTTAGATTGTGGAACTCTCAATTTTGGGGGTGATGAGATTTTTGAAAATACCGAAAATACCATCAAATATTTTGGGGAAAGAATGATTGAAAGAGGCATAAAACCAGAATTAGAAGTTTTTGACAAATCGATGATTGACATGGCACTTCGACTTCATAAAAAAGGATATATAAAATCACCCATGCATTTTAATTTTGTAATGGGCGTTAATGGCGGAATTTCAGGATCGCTACGCGATTTTATTTTCCTACGTGAAAGTATTCCTGCGGATGCCACTTACGGTGTTGCCGGAATTGGCCGATTTGAATTTTCACTCGCCGCCGCTTCTATTATTGATGGCGGTCATGTGCGCGTTGGTTTAGAAGATAATACTTATATTTCTAAAGGCGTTCTTACAAAATCTAACGGAGAACTTGTAGAAAAAGTGGTAAGACTTGCCAAAGAATTGGGTCGTGAAATTGCAACTCCAGCCGAAGCAAGAGTTATCTTAGG